>NZ_CP040272.1:5164375-5491250 GCF_013393905.1 Nostoc sp. C052 | reverse complement strand
AATAAAGTTAGAAAAGCTGTGATTCCGGTAGCTGGTTTTGGTACTCGTTTGTTTCCAGCTACCAAGGTTGTGAAAAAAGAACTTTTCCCGATTATCGATCGAGATGGTAGGGCAAAACCTGTGATTCTCGCAATTATTGAAGAGGCAATTAGTGCTGGAATTGCAGAAGTAGGGATTGTGGTGCAGCCAGATGATAAAGAAATCTTTGAAGATTTATTAAAAAAGCCACCTAAAAAAGAACTTTTAGATAAGCTCTCGCAGCAAAATCAAGAATATAGCCGATATCTCGAAGATTTAGGTAGCAGAATTACCATTCTGTTACAAGAGGAGCAATTGGGCTATGGTCACGCGGTATTTTGTGCCAAAGATTGGGTGCAAGATGAGCCGTTTTTACTTATGTTGGGCGACCACATTTATGCATCTGATATTGAAAAATCTTGTGCTAGTCAAGTTTTAGATATTTACGAACGAGTTAATCAAAGCGTTATTGCCTTAACTACAATGCCAGCAGAAATTATTCATAAAGCTGGGTGTGTAACAGGAGTTTGGCAAGAATTAAACTCGATTTTGTCGGTTACACAACTCTATGAAAAGCCTAGTATCGAGTATGCACGAGAAAATCTTAGTGTAGAGGGAATGGCAGAAAATGAGTTTTTAGGTATATTTGGCTTATATTTACTTACGCCGAAAATTTTTGAATTTCTAGCAGAACATATCAACAAAAATTTCCGAGAACGAGGTGAATTTCAGTTAACATCCTGTCTAGAAAGATTGCGTCAGGAAGAACGAATAACAGGATATGTTGTTAAAGGAAAGTGTTTTGATACAGGTTTGCCAGATGCTTATCGTCAGACAATGATTGATTATATAAATTTCTAGATGAATCGTAGAAAAGTATGAGGCGAATAAAATGATGCCTCCGGCACGCCAAGGGCGAACGCAACTATACAAGCAAAGTCCACCTCCGTGGACTAAGAAAATTTGAGTTACTAATAGCCATTAATTACGAATTATGAATTATTTTGCAACGGTTGCTCGTGGATTAGAAACCCTGGCGGCTCAGGAGTTAGAGCAACTGGGTGCCCATTCCGTAGAGCCAGGATTTTGTGGTGTAGCCTTTGAGGGCGATCGCACTCTGCTTTATCGCGTCAACCTCTGGGCTAGGCTACCGTTCCGCATTTTGGTGCATATCCATGAGTTTCCATGCCTTGATGCTAAGGATCTCTATCGCGGCATTCAGGCTATCGATTGGCAAAACTATCTCACGCCAGATATGACGCTGGCGGTGAATGTCACGGGCAAAAACGATCGCCTCAACCACAGCCACTTCACATCTCTACAGGTCAAAAATGCGATCGTTGACCAACAGAAAGAAAATCTGGGTGAGCGTTCAAATGTGGAACTTCATGACCCAGATGTGCGAGTCAATGTTCATATTGAACGCGATTTTTGTACCGTTAAACTCGATAGTTCTGGAAATAGTCTACACCGCCGAGGCTACCGTCCTGCGGTTGGAGCAGCCCCTCTCAAGGAATCTCTGGCTGCTGCCCTCATTCAGCTTTCGGGCTGGCAGCCAAACCAAATGTTCTACGATCCTCTCTGTGGATCTGGCACTTTACCTCTGGAAGCTAGCTTAAAGGCACTGAATATCGCACCAGGGCTGTTTCGCGATAGCTTTGGATTTGAAAATTGGCTCGATTTTGATTTATCCCTTTTAGAAAAACTGCTCCAAGAAGCTAAGGATAGCCAAATAGACACCCTGCCTGCGCCTATTTGGGGAAGCGATCGCGATGAAAATATAATCGAACAAGCGATTAATAATGCTCAAAACTGCGGCGTTGATAACCATGTATGGTTTTCTCAAATGGAGCTTGCTGATGTTGTCGCCCCCGCAGACAGTGGGATTTTATTTTGCAATCCACCTTATGGCGAACGGCTGGGGCGAGATAGCGATTTGGGGGCATTTTACAAACTTTTGGGCGATGTGTTGAAACAACGCTTCAAAGGCTGGACTGCATTTGTACTCAGTGGCAACAAGGAACTGTCTCAATCGATTGGACTAAAATCATCCCAGCGAATTGCGGTGTACAACGGAGCGCTGCCTTGTCAGTTAATGAAATATGAGTTGTATTAAGGCGATCGCTCTCAACTACTTCTGTTAGATCGTAAAGACGCGATAAATCGCGTCTTTGTGATATTTTTAATACTCTTTAACAAATTTAAATTTAGCAAAAAAAAGCTTGAAACCACCTCTGAATCTATATTCTGGCAGTTATGATGACAACGTTTAAAAAAAGTGGCAGTATAATCGGTGACTGACAACCTGCAATTTATTTATCGTTAAAAGGCAAAGCTATTTATGTCAGATCAATTCACGTTTACTGTTACCAATGATACCGAACAAGCAATTACAGAGTTGTGGGTATCTGTCGATGATGAAGAATGGGCTTCATTTACCTTGAGCGATTCAGGGATTCCATCGGGTGAAACAGTAACAATTGCTTGGGCTGAATACACGAATGATTCGCCCTGTGAATGGTATATCTCTGCTGTATTTGAAGATGAATCAGAAAGTGAGTCAGCCCTATTTAACTTCTGTGAAGAACCAGCTTTAACGTTCGGCTAAATTTCCCAGTGTGATCGCCTACGGCGGGCGTGTACGCCATCGCGCTTGATAGATGATTGCATATCGATTCCAGCCATAACAAACAAGAGCCCTATCTCGAAATGTATCTAGGTGGGGCTTGATAAGTAGGTAGACATAATTAATATAAAATAAACTCCTAGTTTGTAGTGAGCGATTTATCGCTCAGAGCAAGGATTATCAGGACTAAAGTCCTTACTACAAACTTTAAATTTATTTATGCCTAGATACTTATTAGAATTGATATTGGCATGAATAACATCACAGAATGAAATAGAACAAAGCTGAAAGAAAGGTATAAAACTTATTTTACTCCTGAATTCTTCTGTATAGGACCAGTCTTTTCCAGGTGACTTGTAAAATCTATTTTCTTTCTCTGCACGTGGAGAGAAATATAATGTTTGCTTAAGATGATAAATCTGACAGGCTTAACGGTAGTAAGACAGTGAATCTTGTGCAATCTTCAATATTGGTAACTTCTATTGTGCCTTGGAGAAATTCTATAAGCTTCTTAACTAATGTCAAGCCCAATCCTGTCCCGCCAATTTTCCAGAAATCGTTGTAAGGAATTCGGTAAAATGGCTCAAATATTCGAGATTGCTCTTTTTTAGGGATTATTACGCCAGAGTTGCTAATTGTAATTTCAAAGAAGGGCACTTGAGAATTAATTGTCATACCAGATAGCTCGTCTTTATCGATTGCATTTTTTGTCATGTAGATAGTCTGGACAGTTAATCTAATCTCTTCATCAGGGGGAGAATATTTGCAGGCATTGTTGAGTAATTCGGAGATAATTTTGCTAACAACACCTAAGTCTGAAACCATAGGTGGTAAATTTGGAGGAATATTAACCTGGAAAATTTGTTTTTGAGAACGAGCGAGTTCTCGAAAATACAAGGTTAGATGAGGAAGCCAGTCTTGAAGTTGAAATGAAGTTAATTCTAATGGATATGTATCTGTATCAATCATTTGCAGAGACAGCAAAGTGTTGACCAAATCTAGCCCTTTTTCACACTGTTGATGCAGAATAGTTATGTAGCCAGCTACAGACTCAAATGGAGAAAGTAGCTCTGAATTTAAAATACCCTCTCGCTCTAGAATATTTTCTAGCACGGAGATTGTCATTTTGATATTCGATAAGGGCATTCGCATTTCATGAGAGGCGGTTGCTAGAAAATTATTTTTCAACTGGTTGAGCCGTTGAGATTGTGACAATTGCTCCCGTTGATAGCGATTGAGTGCTGTTTGAATAGCAACATAAAGTTGTTGTTCCTTGACAGGTTTGAGGATGTAACCAAAAGCAAATGTCATGTTAGCCCGATCCACAGTGCTTTTGTCAGAATGTCCGGTAATATAGACGACAGGGACTTGAAAACGATTCCAGATTAGCTCCGCCGCCTGAATACCATCCATCTCACCTCGCAACTGGATATCCATCAAAACCAAGTTTGGGAGTAGTTCACCAGCTTTCTCAATGGCCGTTTCTGCCGTATCAATAATATCTAAAACAGTGTATCCCAGCAGTTCTAAAGTTTCTTGTAAATTCATTGACAGGATATACTCATCTTCAACAACTAGAATCCGAACTTTTTCAGTTATCTGTGTGTTTGATAAAATGCTGGTAACATTCATAAAGCTACTTTTTATAAAAGAAATTTTGAAGCGTTTACAAGTAATAAACTGAATTGATTTTATGTATGGCAAGTGTAAACATCATCATTATTAATTACCACGATATAATCCGCAGATATTGAATAAAGTTTCTGTTTTGAACTAAGTAAGGCTGTTCTTTGATTGATGATTCCAAGGGTTAAAGTTTCATGAGTATAGCGAAAAGATGAAACAAGAACATTTGTGGCGTGAAGTATTTCGAGACTATCAAGCTGTGAAACGTTCCAGAATTTAGTTTTTCCTACACCTATTGTCATCCATTCACAGCAAATAAATTTTGTATGTCAAATGAATGTTATTTCCTAAGATGCGATCGCCTTTCCCCTTTTAGAAACAACCATCCATAAAACGTATCTTCTCAGATTTTGTGATTTACGGTTTGCAATATACTTAAAGCCACCGCCTCCGCCACTTTAATACCATCGATACCCGCCGAGAGGATTCCCCCGGCGTATCCCGCGCCTTCACCAGCTGGATAAAGACCGATTGTATTTAAACTTTGATAATTCTCTTTGCGTTTAATCCGAATCGGTGATGATGTGCGGGTTTCTACCCCAGTCAACACGGCATCATCCATCGCAAATCCTTTAATTTGTTTGTCAAAAGCGGGAAGTGCTTCACGAATGGCTGCGATCGCATAATCTGGTAAACTCTCACTCAAATCACCCAAATGTACCCCCGGTGTGTAAGAAGGTTTTACAGTGCCTAATGTTGTCGAGGGGCGATGGTTAAGAAAGTCTCCCACCAACTGTCCTGGAGCTTCATAAGTCCCACCGCCCAATTCAAAAGCTCGTTCTTCCAAACGCCGTTGAAAGTCAATTCCCGCTAAGGCATTTCCCGGATAATCTTCGGGTGTGATGCCCACAACGATCGCACTATTAGCATTGCGCTCATTACGAGAGTATTGGCTCATCCCATTGGTAACAAGTCGCCCCGGTTCTGATGCGGCTGCAACTACCAAGCCTCCTGGACACATACAGAAACTATAGACGGAACGACCATTTTGGCAATGGTGAACCAGCTTGTAATCGGCAGCCCCTAAAAGCTTATGACCAGCTTGAGCGCCGAAACGACATTTGTCGATGAGAGTCTGGGGATGTTCAACCCGAAAGCCGATGGAAAAGGGTTTCGGCTCGATGTAAACCCCGCGTTCAAATAGCATTTGAAAGGTATCGCGGGCGCTGTGCCCCACCGCCAGAATTACATAATTGCTGGCGATATATTCCCCACTGGCGAGGGTAACTCCTCGCACCTGTCCATTTTCGATGTTGATATCTTCCACCCGGCTTTGAAAGCGAATTTCACCGCCCAGGGATTCGATTTTGGCGCGCATACTTTGGACGATTCCTACCAGTTTGAATGTGCCGATGTGCGGTTTATTAATATATAAAATTTCCGGTGAGGCTCCCGCATTGACGAGTTCGGTTAGTACTTTGCGTCCATAGTGCTGAGGATCTTTAACCTGACTGTAGAGTTTCCCATCAGAGAATGTACCCGCCCCACCTTCGCCAAACTGGGCATTAGATTCGGGGTTGAAGTCTGATTTTTTCTTCCAAAAGCCAAAAGTATCAGCGGTGCGATCGCGAACTTTTTTCCCACGTTCTAAAATGATCGGACGGAACCCCATTTGCGCCAGCATCAAACCCGCAAACAAGCCACAAGGACCAGTACCAATGATGATAGGGCGAATCGCTAAATTGCTGGGTGCTTGTGCAACTAGGCGATAACTCATGTCTGGCGTAGCCATCACATGAGGATCTTTTTTCAGGCGCTTGAGTAGATAAGTCTCCTGAGTTGTTTCTACATCCAGAATATAAACAAGAACGATCTCTCCTTTCTTACGCGCATCGTAGCTACGCTTGAAGATGGAATAGCCGATCAATTCTTCATCTGTGATTTGCAGCTTTTTGAGGATGGCAATCTTGATCTCATCTTCAGGATGATCGAGCGGGAGCTTTACTTCTGTTAGTCGTAACATAGCGAGGAGAAATGCATACTGTCTATCAAAATCTTAATCAAAACCATCTTATTTTGGATTTTAGATTTTAAATTTTGGATTTTGGATTGAAAATTCAAAATTTAAGAAGGTCTGAGTGCGAATTTATATTGAGCGGAGTCGAAAAACAAAGTCTTCAAGAGTTGTGCCCGAATTTATACTCGCTCCGCAAGAAGCAAGCTAGGCAAAATAAATCTAAAATCCAAAATCCAAAATTATTTAACAGCCGCCTCTAACATTCGTATTGTCCCAAGTTCAGCATCTATTTCTACTTCTACACCGATTGGCAAGGTAAATTTATCTTTAATATGGCCAATCATTGAACCGTACCAAGCAGGAATCCCTAAAGGAAGTATATGATCTTGCAATACTTGCATTAATGTAAATGATGGTTCATCTCCAAGACTACATTTACTGCATTGCCCAAAGATAAAGCCAGTAATTTGATTAAGTATCCCAGCAGTTTTTAACTGCGTCAGCATTCTATCTACACGGTAAACATCCTCGCCAACTTCTTCTACAAACAGAATACTTTTGTTCCAAGAAGGTAGGTAAGGTGAACCTACCATTGCTGATAGCACTGATAAATTTCCACCTACAAGTTTACCTCTTGTCTTGCCCAGTGCTATTGTCTCTACCCGCACTTCGCTAGGGTTGAGATTTTCCATAGTCACAGCTTCACCATTAAAGAGGATACGCTTGAAGTAATCCACTGTAAACTGATTCCAGGTAGATGTGGCAACTGGCCCATGAAAAGTAATCATTTGACTACGGGCATTAATTGCTAACAATAGTGTTGTAATATCGCTGTACCCGATGATAATTTTCGGATGGGAGCGGATCAGCGAGTAGTTGAGTAAGGGTAAAATGCGATTACAGCCCCAGCCACCACGCATAGGAATAATTGCTTTTATGGTGCGATCGCTAAACATCAAGTTTACATCATCGGCGCGATCGGCATCGTTACCCGCTAAATAGCCGTAATGGTCTAAAATATGCTTCCCCAGCTTGACTTTTAACCCTAACTGTGAAAATGATTGCTGCGCTGTTTCAATATCTTTGGCATCAACAATACCCGCAGGGGCGATTAATCCTACGGTATCACCAACTTGCAACCGGGGTGGCTTGCGGATGGTGTTTGCAGATGGCTTACCTTGAGCGGTAAGTGTTGGTATCTGGGTAGCTAAGGTAGCAAATCCACAGGTTGTGAGAAATTCCCGACGTTTGATAGTCATAACCATTGAGTTGGGGACTAGAGATTGTTTTCCTAATACCCAGTACCCAATTTGCTAAAGAAAGATGTAACTATAACACAATAACGTTTAGTTAAGTCTCAAATCCCTGATAGAGATGCGTTAGCGCCGCAGGTTAGCGTCAGGGGGCGAAGTCCAGTTCAATTTCGCGTCTCTACAATAATTATGGATAACATGTATTTAATTTCACCAGATGTCTAATATTAGGCAATACAGTTTAGATAAACCCAAAACACTTGTAGAGACGACGATTTATCGCGTCTCGAAAACCCAAGCGTATTGTAATATTAGGACTCCTAGAAATCAATATTATTGCTGACTACTTAAAACTTGAATAGGAATTTCAATTTGAAATTCAGTTCCCTCACCTAATGCAGAGATGCAATTGAGCTTACCTTGGTGCTTTTCGACAACAATCTGATAACTGATGGATAACCCTAAACCAGTTCCTTGACCAACAGGTTTAGTAGTGAAAAAAGGATCAAAGATATGTTCTTGAACCTCTGGATTCATACCAGAGCCATTATCTTTGATACTAATTAAAACCGTCTCTTTGTCTAAAAGTAAAGTCTTAATTTTAATAGTTGGTATCTGATTTTCAGACTGCCAAGATTGAATATTCTCCTTTAAGGTATAAATTGCGTTATTAAGAATATTCATAAAAACTTGATTCAACTGGTTTACATAACAACTAACCTTTGGTAAGTCACTATAGTCCTTAACTATCTGGATGTGAGGTAATTTATTGGGCAGTGTCAACTGATGATTCAGAATCATTAATGTGTTATCTATACCTTCATGAATATCTACAGACTTCATTTTTGCTTCATCTAGTCGTGAGAAGTTCCGTAAGCCAAGAACAATTTCTGTAATTCGCTCACTACCTACTGTCATAGATGTCATTAATTTAGGTAAATCATCACACAAATACTCTAGATCAATAGTATTTATTTTGGCTGCTATGGTATGATTTTCTTGAGGATATTGCTCTTGATAAACTGCAATTAAATCTAGTAAATCATTGATGTACCGATTTGCATATCCGAGATTACCAGCAATAAAACTAATGGGATTATTAATCTCATGGGCAACCCCCGCTACCATTTGTCCTAAACTCGACATTTTTTCACTGTGAACCAGTTGAGCTTGTGTTTTTTGTAAGTCAAGCAGAGCTTTTCTTAATTCAGATGTTCGTTCTGCAACTTTTCGTTCTAACTCGTTGTTAGCCTTTTGTAAAGCTTCTGCGGCTCTGACGGTTTCTGTTGCAATACTGGCAATATGAGTAGCTGTTTTCAGAATTTCTAGATGATGCGGAGTTGGATGACAGGGAAATTTATGAGATATAGCAAATGTCCCTAAAACTTCACCAGTTTGTGAAGTAAAAGGTGATGACCAACAAGCTCTAATATTGTAACTCAAAGCGAAATCTCGAAAATCAGCCCATAAAACATCAGTAGCAATATCATTAGCAAATACTGAATCTCCTCGATAAGCAGCAGTACCACAAGAACCACAACATTCACCAATCATCAAACCATCCACACCCTTAGCAAATTCTTCTGGTAAAGTTGGTGCTGCTCCTCCCCGCAGTTGTCGATTTTCTTGATCTACAACTAAAATTGAGCAATACGCCCCTGGTAATTCTTGCTCTAGCAAAATACAAAGATTATTAAAAATTTCATGTAGGTTAACCCCAAAAGTCACTTGTTCTAAAATTTTGCTTTGGGTGTACATTAACGCTTCTGAACGTTTGCGTTCAATCGCTGTTGCTAAGATATGGGTTACAGATTGCAAAAAATGAATATCGTCTGAAGAAAAATCTCTTGCCTCGCTAGCATATACTTCTAGGAAACCTAAAGCTTTACTTGCACCAGGAATTAATACACTCAAACCAGTAACGCTATCTGGAGGAGAAGGGATAGTTAAATCATCTATCTCACAAAATGGCGTGTTGAGCTTAATAATTGGCTGAGTATTCTCTAATAGTTGTTGGACTTGGTGATTAGTTGTGATATTAATCTCAGTAGAGTCTGTTTCTAAAGGTGTTTCGCCAACGCTAGCTACTTTACGTAAAGAATTACTATCTGAAAGTAGTTGCAAAATTCTACTATATTTTATATCTAGTATTTGAGCTACTAACACAACTGTATCTTGGAACAAATACGACAATTCAATCCCTGAAAGTGCCTTTTGTCCTAGTGCATTCACTGCGGCTTGATAGCTGAAACCCATTGATAAATTATCAGCTTTATACCAGTTGTTGTTTGGCTCAGTTGTTTTGCTTGATTTCTCTAAATTTAAGTTCATAAACAAAGTATTATCTTATCTGTGTATCTAATACTCCCCTAAAAAAGTTTTAAATTCAACCCGATCTTAATAAATTTAAGAAAATAGAATATTTATAAATCAAAGATAAAGTAGGGGGCAAACTAAATATATTTAAATTATTAAATATATTTACCCCCTAAGTACTTTCTCGTAATATTTTTTAAAGGGTCATCTGGATTTCTATATAAAACCTGTATTACCAATTATGGGCAAAAGATTGTCATATAATTGCATCGCCTGTAAACAAGTATTAATACTAGAAGCGGCTGAATTATATGCGGCAATATTTTCTTCAACAATATTTAATAATTGGTGATTATTCGCAATTTTTTCTTCAGCTTCTTGTTCTAGTGTTTTCTCTAGATAAGCACGTGCCTGTGGATATTGTTGCAAAATCTCATCTGCTTGCTGATCTGCCATTGGTAACAACTGAGTTTTGAGCGTTTGGTTGATGGTTTGACGGAAAGATTTACGAATAGTTTGGGAAACTTTGGGTTCAAAATCTAACTTCAATAACTGTCTAATTGCTGGCTCTGCTTCTATGATACTTTCAGCATCGTAACCTTGAGAAGTTTGTAATAGAGTTTGGCGGAATTGATATATAGAAAAAGTGCCTTCATCGTAAAATCTGGGGCTTTCTCGCACAAAGCGATCGCACTCTACACTAGCTGCACTCACTAAGGCTTGATTAACTTGTTTTTCCAAACTTCTTATCTCTTGTTCAATGCCGCCATCATGATCTAATAAACGATACAATTGGCGATAATACTCTGACTTACGAATCTTTTCAATCAACCGCTGAAAATAATTTGCAACTACCTGCTGAGAAGATTCAACCAAAATATCTTCTAATTGATTTGCTAAGTAATAAAATGCCTCTACTAAAATAGCAATTAAAGGTGCAGTAGCGTTGCGGGGATGGCTGATGGTTGCACGTCGATAAGCATAAGCTACAGAAAAAGTATCTAGCAATTCATCTAGACGGCGAATCATTCGTGATTGCAATTGCTTAAAATCTGCCTCAAAACTATCACAAGAATTATTAATTACCTGGTTAACTTCTTCTGTGATATGCTCACTAAATTCTTTCCCAATTTGTTGGAGTTGCTGATTTAGTCCTTGCAATTCTTGCGCCTTCATCGTCTCAATTTCTTGAGGTTGACTATCTAAATTGCGTTGGACACTCTGATAATGTTTCTTCAGTTTAATACAAATATCTTCCAAGTCATCAGCAAGATTTTTAAATAATTGTGGTCGCTTTTCTTCGGTAAGATAGCGAGTAATTGCTGTCCGAAATTCTTCAGTCCCACTATCTTGAATTAGCTGTTGGATTAGTTCATTTCCCCAATCTCCCAAAATCCGCACATAATTTTGATTTGGGGTTTCAAAGCCATTCACAGAGACACGAAATTTAGTAGCAGACAATTTTCCTGAATTTACACAGTAGTTGTTAAACGCATAGACAAATTGTGGTGTTTCTTCTTTCCCATCTAAACCTTTAATACTTTCTGCAAAAACAGAGTCTAAACCAAATCTATCTTTTTGGCTTGTCTGTTTAATCTGACTGCCGTAAAATCCTAATAATCCACTAGTTTTATAAACCTTGCTGGAATTGTGAAACTGCCCGCTAATTAAATCGTCTAATCGCTGCCGTAGTTGGGTATTGTACCAAGTCTCATCAATGCGGTTGAAGATATAGAAGACGCGATCGCGTACTCCCCCATTCTCTCGCATTAATTCCAAAAGTTCGGTTTCTTCTTTTGTCATCTCACCCGCTGAGGCAGGCTTTAGCACACATACCACCGCTGAAGTATCAGGATGTTGAATTTTGGCATAAGTTAGCTGTGCATCCTTCTCTACTGGGGCATCGATACCAGGGGTATCAATAATTACATTTCCATCTCGCAGTAGTGGATGATTACAGTAATATTCTATTCGCTTCAACACGGCACTGTTACAACCACGACGGGCATATCCCGCCGCTTCCTTGAGATTGGAAAAATTAAATTGCTCCATTGAATATGTAGCATTAGTTACAGTGTTGATGCGATCGCGGTTTGCCCAATATCCCTGTAGCAACAACATTAACGCCTTTGCCTGTTTTGCACGTTCTGATTTACTCTCACCACCCTCCTGATGAATAATCGCTTCAGAATCTTCACGTAGCAAGTTAATTACATCAAGTTGGTTGATATTAGCGACTATTTTAAATTCTAGGTGCTGACACAAAGAAGCTACTTGTTCGCGAATCTCTGCTTCACTTAAAAAAGTTAAAACAACACGTTCTTTATCTACTTCTGCATACTCAATTTTGCATTCTGTCCCTGTAGCGTGTCCCTCTGCACTGTAGAGTAATTCCCTTTCTAAGAGTGCATTGATTAGCATTGATTTTCCAGCACTAAACGCACCTGCAAATACAATCTCAAACTTGGGAGAAATCGCTTTACTTAAAGAAGTTCGTACAGGTGTAATATCTTCAGAACGTAGGGTTGGTTCTTGTTGTAAAAGTTGTAATATAGATTCAACCTGCTCTTTCAAGTTTTTGCACTGAAGCGGAAAATCTAACATATTTGGCATCCTGATAATACTTATCTATATATTAGTAATATTTATTGTATTGATGGTTCAGTAAAAATCCTGATAATTTTTACGTGGTTTAATTGCTGGATATTACTTAAAAAACTAATTAATGACTATTGACTAATGAAAGTTTTTGCGATCAGATTGAAACCCCAGTACGATTTAAGACAAAGCTTAAAGAATTTTGTCAAACAGGAAGACATCAAAGCAGGATTTATATTAAGTGCCATTGGTAGCCTAGAAGCAGCAAAAATTCGCTTTGCTAATCAAGACGTTAGTACAGTGTTAACTGGAAAATTTGAAATCATCGCTCTCAACGGTACAATAGCAACTACAGGTGTGCATTTGCACATTGCTATTTCTGATCGAGAAGGCAAAACTATCGGCGGACATCTCGACGATGGATGTATTATTTACACAACTGCTGAAATAGTTATCGGTGCAAGTGAGAAATTTACTTTTAATAGAACTTTTGACCAAGAAACAGGTTATCAAGAACTAGAAGTTATACCTGATAATTTATGAATATATAGCAGTCCCAAATCATTAGACATCTCCGAAAAAAATGTAGAGACGTAGCACTGCTACGTCTCTACAAGGTTTCTGGGTAACGCATATTTAATTTCTGGAGGTGTCTATTCGTGAACAATAAGATCCCCAACAACTTTTACGAAGTGGGGGATCTGAGTCTCTCGATTTTCACCTTAATATTTATTAAACGAACCGCCAAGTATGCCAACGCGTAGCGTCTCGTAGAGAAGAGAGAAAGAGTAATTATTAAGTGCAAGCTTAGAGAGAATTGATACCAGAGTTATTGACTATCTATCTTTATAGATTGTTAAATACCACACAAATATTAACATTATGTAATCTACTAGACAGATACAATAGAAAATGGTTAAAAATTATTGCTAGCTACAAGATTGTTGTGCTTACGGCTAAAGTAAAACAAAATCTTTAAGTCGGCATTTGTTGTTAGACAAAATTAAAATGTAATTTGTTATGCAACCTTCTCTGCCTCTTGCTGGCTTAAATATTCTTGTAGTTGAAGATGATGATGATATTCGCTTTTTTATTACTACAGTATTAGAAGCAGATGGAGCCACCATTGTAGCAGTTCCATCAGCACCAGCAGCACGGGAAGTCTTACCCCAATTGCAACCTGATGTCTTAATTTGTGATATAGGTATGCCTGGCGAAGATGGCTACACTTTTATCCGAAAAATACGGGCGCTTAAGCCAGATATGGGTGGAAAAGTTCCAGCTATTGCCTTAACTGCTTATGGCGATAGCGAGAACCGGATTCGCGCTTTGGAAGCTGGATTTCAGACTCATGTATCTAAGCCAGTTTCTCCAGGAGAATTAGTTGAGATTGTGGCTAATTTGTTTGCTTCTTGTAATTGGTAATCGGCTCATATTTTTACCAAGTTGAGGAATGAAACCCAACATATTACAACGTTTGTTGGGTTTAACTTTGTTTCACCCAACTACTAAGGGACTAACAATTAAAAAAATATCCAATTAACTCTTGTGAGGTGGGCATCTTGCCCGCCCAGTCTATAAAGTTGACAAGATACCCACCCCACCATATTGGATAATTTATTTCTTGGATTTCCCTAATATTCTTAACTGCCTCCTCATCTCTTTTGAGGTACTAATACAGGTAGTTGACGGGCACCTGCTACAAATTTGGCGTGTTGTCCAACAGTCACAACATTAAACTGACTGGATATAATTTCTAAACTTTTGTTCACGATTGCCAGCTTTTTGTAAGTAGGGACACTCATGCCAGGAAAGAATGATAATTCTGGCACATCCTCTTGACTGATAAAGTCTGTGGGATGGAGTAGCAAAGAAGGCTGGACGCGTGTAAGTTTACACAGCCACAGGGCAATTCGCAGGTAGATTAACGCCAATTCCGAAGAAAATGTACTCAGAAACATGATGTAACTGAAGTGAATTGGCACTTTAAAAATTGGCATGGTGGTAACGGGAATCTCTGTTAGTTTATCCTTACCAAGATGCCATTGATAAGGTTTTAGAGGCTGCAAACCCTCTTTAAAACCACCAAAAAGTGCTTCCCTTTTCTTACGCTCTTCTTTGCTTAATTTACAGGTTATTAAATAATAAGCTCGTGCTATTGGCCCCAAAAATGTGGGAAAAGTTGAAGCATCATATTCGTATCCCCGTCGTGCTAGAACTTTTAATACTGCTGGAGAAAAACTGTATCCTGGCCCTCGAAAACCGATAGGATGTTGATGAGTGACGCGTTTGATATGTTGTTCGGCCAGGGCCACTTCTTCTTCAATTTCATTCTCTGAATACAGATGTAGCCAAGGATCGTGATAAAATGAATGATTGCCAATCTCGTGACCGGCATTAGCGATCGCTTGTATAGCCTTAGTATTCTTTTCTAGCGCTGCATCCTGACCTACAATAAATACTGTGATTGTCAAATCCCATTGTTGAAGAATATCTAAGAAACGAGGCACTGCAATATCTAGGTAAGAGGGAAAAGTCTCCCAACCCGAAGCGCCCTGATTTTTTAAATAAGACCAAATATTATCCAAGTCTAAAGAAAGACTGGCTATTGGTCTGTTTCCTTTTTGCTTGGTTTTCATTATGAGTTCAAGTATTTGGACAATTTTAAACGTAAATATAGTCTTAGATTTAGTTGGTATCAGTAAAGTTTTATACTTTTAACCTGAGATTTATTCAGTGTAAAACTCATGTCAAAAATGTTTACTGCTTCTGAACTTTAACAACAGTATTTTGCGGCTGTAGTCTATAGTAGACATCGCCGAGATGAGTGTCCCATATTTATAAAGAAATTCTGCTTCTCTGAAAATATTCCGGGTGAATTTAGATAATAATTTTCTTTCTAGCGCTCCTTTGACTCGACTCGATCAGTTTTTCGGACAACTTTTTACCCTCATACTTAAGTACTGGTAATTAATATATCATAACTAAGATACATTTCAACTTATACAAGCAAGTTTTAGCAAGTAATGATTTGGGTGTTGAGTTTATACAATCGCCTGAAATCAAAAGCAATCATACAAAAATTTGATTCACATCTTAGATATTGATTTGCTGCTTCTGGGTCAAACACATTGCAATTCCTTTTTCGTAGTAAGCTGCTTCATTAATAAAAATCGGCCAAACGGTAGATGCACCCTCATAAACAATTGTTTTACCATTAAAGGCTATAAAAATCGGATCTCCTGGATTCAAGGCTTGATAATCATTATCCTGAAGTTCTGGATGAATCATCCCAAAGATTGTCCCATCAGATTTTTTTGGGTAGTCCACAGTTGATAAGTGGTCATAGAGAGTCAAGGTTTCGTTATTTGATCGGATTTCACCCTGGTTAAACTGTTCTAGATAGTCTAGAAGCGCGTGAACAAGTTCTTCTGTTTGTTGGAATAGTGTTGCTTTTAAGACACCTTGGGCAATTGGGCCAACCTCGAATGCAAAGCCTAATTCGCACAGAGAATTTACAAATGGGTTTTCTTCAACAGATTGAAAAGAGCAACGATAAATTCTAACCAAAGGATTAATCTGGCTCAGATAAGCAGCCAATTTCAAGTTTAAGGGATGACTGTTTACCAAAATAATTGTCAAACCCATATTAGCTGTACTGCTGTGCAAGTCTAAGATGAAATCTGCTTGTTTATCCCCATTTGATATTAGAGTGTCCTGAATTAACTTAGCTTGCAATTCTTCGTAACTTTTCAGAGTCGAATCTTGTAAGTCTTGCTTGAGAAAACAGCGATTTAAATCTTTCTCTACATATCGCCTTGCTGCAGCAAAAGCATTGGGATTTGCTAACAGTGTGACTGTCTCAAAACTCGATCTAGTAATTAAATCAGGAAACTGGGCAAATTTATGGACTAAGTAGGCTCCTGTAAACTCATTGCCATGAGTTCCACCGACAATTGCAACCCGATTAATCTGATTCATGAAGCATTCACCTTGCCAATGCGATCGCGATCGTGTGGTTGATTAAGATAGGACATATCAGGGCCATTGGGGATAATTCCGCCGGGATTGAGTGGGAATAGGTTTCCGTAGTAGTCTCGCTTCACAGTTTCTACGTCGCAAGTGTCAGCCACACCGGGAAGCTGATACAAGTCACGTAGATAAGCTCCGAGATTCTGATAGTCTCGAATTCGCTGCTTATTGCATTTAAATAGCCCATAGTAGGCACTATCAAACCGAAATAATGTTGTAAATAACCGCACATCTGCAAGTGTCAAATGTTCACCGCAGAGATAGCGATTAGCCTGCAATGCAAGTTCAATCTCATCGAGAGTTGCGAACAGTTCGTTACAGGCTTGATTGTATGCTTCTTGAGTCTGGGCAAAGCCGCAGCGATACACACCATTATTTACCGCGTGATAAATCTTTTCATTCCACCAGTCAATTTTCTCTTTAAGTTCTTCTGGGTAGAGATTTAGCGTCGGATTGTTGGCGAACTCGTTAAACTCAGAGTTCAGCATGACGATAATCTCTGAACTCTCATTATTAACAATAGTTTTTGTTTCGTTATCCCATAGTACTGGCACTGTAGAGCGCCCACTGTAGCCCGGTTCTGCCTTCTGATAAAATTCAGCCAGTGTGCGACAACCTTCTTCTTCTTCGTTAAATATCCAACCGCCTTCAATGGGAGAAGGAGAGACTATACATACTGATATTACGGCTTCGAGTTTTTTGAGCGATCGCACAACCAAAGTTCGATGTGCCCAAGGACAGCCCAGCCCAACATAGAGTTTGTAGCGCCCCGTTGCTGGTGGGTGTGGATTCCCTGACTCTGTGCCGATGAACTTGCGAAACTGGCTATTAGGACGAATATATGCTCCCGACTGATTGCGAGGAGCAAGGTTTGACATCATTATCTGCCACATACTCGTCCAGACAAACTTTCCTAGCCAGATAATCAGCTTGGGAGGAAGCGACTTGCCTTTCTTCTTGGGGAGCTTCTTTTTATCATCCATTGGAGTTGAGTTAGTCATGGCGACAATTTTACTTTGGGAGCGATCGATGTTACCAGGTAGGAGTCAGCCACACTAAGACTATGAAAAAGAGGTATTAATCTCAATTGGTGGTGAAAGATAAGTCCTAACAAAAAACAATCCAAGGGATAATAACTCTTTTCTTGATCTTTAATTAGCATACTGTTTGGCACTCCCATAATTTTTTCAGTAATTCTAGTTTGGGTAGCTAACAGAATAAGAATATTGTAGCAAGAATATTGTAGCAAGAATATTGTAGCGATAGAGTGCTTGTAAGCTTTCCATTTTGACTTAGTGAGTTAGAGAGCATAATAGCTATTACCTTTCGATACCCATATTACTCTCTAAATCATAGATAATTGAAAGCAACTAAATTTGAGATTTCTGTAACGATTTGAAAGCTCTCAGTACAACTTATACAATCTACATCTAATTCAACCATGATTTCCAACAGCAGAATGTCACTGTAAATAAATCTGATTAGTTCATTTGTGATCAAAAAGTTATGAAATTTGTAAAAGTATTTCTTGCTGCTGTTACATTCATTACTACTTCAGTTAGCCCCGCCTTTGCTGATGCCAAAGTTGAAATTTTAGGTGCAAGCTATGGTGGTAGCGGTTGCCCCAATGAATCCGCCAGTGTAAGCGTTAGCCCCGATGGTCAAGAGCTAACCATTCTATTAGACTTATCCTTAATATAAACAAAGTGGGATAATAAAAAACGGAGTAAAAATTATATGTAGATAATATGACAAACCCTTTAGCAAGAATTGAATCACATCCCCACGAAGCAAAACGATTAATAGGGATTAATTATGACCAGTTTTTAGCATTGGTATCCTTAGCGGAAAAAAGGCATAGAGAGAAACAAGCAGAAATTGAAAAAAATAAAGTTCGGATTATTGCCAAGGGAGGCGGACGCAAACCAGAGATGTCACCGAAAGAAGGAATATGCTTGTGTCTAGTTTACCTCAGACAAAAACCAATTTTTGAAATTTTAGGGTTACTCTTTGATATTTCCAAAACAAAAGCGAATGATGCTTTTAACTATTGGGTAGATATTTTGAGAGAAATTTTACCAGCATCTCAAATAGAAGAAGCGTCAGTAGATAGTCAAAAATATCAAGAATTGCAGCAAATGCTGTCCGAGTATGAATTAATTGTTGATAGTGCAGAACAGGCTACAGCGAGACCTGTAGACTATCAAGAACAAAAAAGATATTACTCTGGTAAGAAAAAAATGCATACTCTAAAAAACCAGTTTATTGTCTTACCAGGTGGTGAAGATATTGTAGATATCTGTGTGGGAATGCTGGGAAAAACAAGTGATATTAATTTATTTCGAGATACTCGGAATAAATTTGCTGACTCACAAAGGTTTATAGGTGATAAGGCTTATATTGGAGATGATGCCATTACCACACCTCATAAGAAACGAAAGAATACAGAAATTTCGGAATTCCAAAAACAAGAGAATAAACAACTTTCGTCTCGCAGAATTGCCGTTGAACACATGATATGTCGGGTAAAAATATTTCGAGTAGCCTCGGAAAAATTCCGTCTCGCTCGTCATCGATATAGTCAGGTAATTCTGGCAGTTTGTGGGCTGATTAGGTTAAGACTTAATCGCTTAGTATCCTTAACCATTAATACTTAATTTTTTATCCTGAAATTGATTTCATCGTTTTGTACTTTTTACTCTAATTTTAATTTTTTGTCTCAGAATGCCGCCAAACACCTATTTTCTCGTAGAGTAAGATAGCGATCGCCTATTCAATCTGAATTGCTCAAACCCATTCACAGTAAGCATTTACGTTTTGCGGATAAGTCTATTTGACAAGTTTGCAGCCATCGGGAATGTCTCAGCACAAAGGCGAAAAAGTTGTAATTTGAGCATTCCGATCAAATTACCCCAAGGCTTTCAAATTTCCCTCTATGATGCTGATTATCGGGGCTATGTTGCTCCCGCAACCACTGGCAGACTAAGGGCAGAGTACTTTTTTGCGGAACCGAGGCCCAGTTTTTTCTCGGACTTTCCGTGGCGAAACTGATTATAACGTTCGAGATAGTTTAGCGACCGTAGCTAATGTTTGGTCAGCCTGTGGCGACAGTGTAAATATGCGGGTGAATGCTGCGATGACCGCCAGTGGTGCTGGGATGGCCACCATTGACTCCATTGATCTCGCTCACCGTGGTTTGGTTTATCACATCAAACATCGCACCTGCCGCTAGTGCTCGGCTAACCCTATGTTGGTCGCTAAGAGCGAACGGGTAACGCTCGTGACCTTGATGACTCCCTAACGCTGCGCTTCTCTACGAGAGGCTTTGCCAACGCCAACGCGCACCACGCAACTAAATTCAGGAATCAAACCAAATTCCTATATAAGATTAAACCTTTTGAGCGATGAAGGAGTCTAATTTTTAAATGGGTTTAGATTTTCTACTTAACTCCAAACTATGATGACGCGTAAAATCAGTTCGATTGGCATCTTGACTGGATTGCTAACAGTTTCTCTGAGTCATGGCATTGCTTTGGGAGATATTTCTGGCAAGCACCCCTATTATCTCCATGCACGTAGTGACCTGCGTAAAGCTGAAATACTGCTGCAACATTCTGATGAATCCAATGTTGTCCAGGAAACAAAAATAGCATATCAAAACGTTCATAACGCGATTAGAGAGATTGATAGAGCAGCAGTTTATGATCGTAAAGATGTAGATGATAATCCGCCAGTTGATAATTCCATAGCACATCTAGATAGGTTACGTGCTATTTATAAACTGTTGCGGAGTGCGGAGAAAGATATATCCAAAGAAGAAGATAACCGTTCTGCTGTCGGTTTACGTAACAGAGCAGAAGCTAATATTAATCAAGCCAAGCGTCGTATAGAGATTGCTGTTAGTAGAGATGTGGTCGATGATTTGCGTAATGATAGATATTAAATCAAGTCATTAAATCAAGTCAATAATATCTAGCAGTATTTGAATGCAAATTTAGGGTTCAGCTGGGAATCGCACTTACAGCTATCTCAGCTAAACCCGAAAAACAGTTTCAAAACTTTGGGCTTGCGATCTCGCCTAATTCCAGCATCAAGTCAATATCACTAGTACAACACGGCATAAATAAACCACCCATTTAAAATAGCCAAAAAGCTTACAAAATAAGCATTTTTTCTTTTTACTTTTGCCTTATTATACTAGTTGTAAAAAAGGAGAATAAAATATTGATGATTTCAATAGGAATAGGTACTGCGGACGCTAAGAATTCCGGCTCTTGACGTTACTTTACTGTGAGTGACTGTACCTCGCTGGAATTCTTAATTTTTTAGGCTTGTTCATGCTTTGAGAACAAAATAAACGTCAGTATCTTTGTCGATTAATCCCACAGTCCATAAATCGGATATCATGCAATGCTCATCATCTAGCTTAATCATTAAGTTGGAATCACATCCACTTCTTTGATACTCCTGTTCAGTGAAGAATAAACCACCTCTTTTAATTTCCCAATACTTTAAAGGGATTTTAAATACTTTAAAGCTTCTGGTAAATAAAACCGTTGTAGATAGGTTACTCATTTTCCCACCTCTTACCTTAACTCTTTTACTATGACATCCAAATGACATCATGGCAATATTTAAGACTTGTATTTATCTCCGTATTTTCTCTTAGTCTTGTTCAAAAATCAAATAGGAGTCCTATATCTGAATCAACTTAAAAATAGTTTATTCCGTTTCAGAATCTCTATCTACTTTGTAAGCCTGTAATAAATATTCTCCATTGAAGTGAATGAGATGAGTAGAATCTTCCGCAACCCAAACATCGGTTTCCCAAGCAATTTCAGCCAAATACTCCACCATCGCTTTCCGACTTAAAAAGGTTGTTACCATGACAAGGGGAATTTTTATATTAGCAAAGATAATTTCAAGTTCTTTCTTTCGTTTAGGGTTAATTGGCCCATGAGAAGTTACAGCTTCAATTAAAACTAGCCAATCATTTTTTAGATGGTGGATAATCATATCAGGCATTTTACCATGAGAATCGATAGTAACACCTAAATCTCTCAATGCCACTTCATTGAAATGCGCGAATTTTTCATCTGTATCACCAATATAAATCAGTTTTCCTCCAGGTGTAAAACGTTCTGCAAAGTCTTTAATAATCTTTTCGAGCAGAATATTCTGTCCACCTGGCGATAGAGTTTTCACCTCTCCTTCAATCACTATCGGAATACGTATCATCACTAAAAGCCTCCTGTCTGGATTCAAAAAGATGTATCTGGTCTAAAGCCATCATTTCCAAAAACATTCTGCGGAAGTCTCTAAAATATGGCCCATTACAGAAACTACGCGACAAGCTTTTGAATTCCAACGGCTTGTGATGAGTGTCTGTAAACTCTCTACTGGTTGATTGGAACATCACGGCTCATTTTCACATAACAAAAATCAACTTTATCAGGTTTTGAATTTACGCCATGATATTTTAAGGAGAACTGATGCAAGAAGCGTCCCTTTATCCAAAAATTATTTCAAAACTATGCTTCAGGCTAAAGTCTTCGTTACTCGTCGTCTACCCATCGAATTAGAGCAACTGCGATCGCTTGCCATTGTCGAAGTTTGGCCAGAACGTCAACCCCCTCCCTACGAAATTTTACTAGAAAAGGTGAAGGAAATAGATGGATTGCTATGTCTGCTGACTGACCCAATCGATCGGCAACTCATCAAGTCTGGAAAACTCAAAGTCATCAGTCAAATGGCGGTGGGTTACGATAACATTGACATTGCCGCCGCGACGGCACGGCAAATTCCCGTCGGTAATACTCCTGGGGTGTTAACCGATGCTACCGCAGATTTTGCCTGGGCATTACTAATGGCAGCTGCACGGCGAGTAGTGGAGGCAGATCGGTTTACCCGTGCAGGTTTGTGGCAGACTTGGGAACCAGATTTGTTATTGGGGCCAAATGTTACGGGTGCAACCTTGGGAATTGTTGGTTTTGGGCGAATTGGACAAGCAGTTGCGCGTCGTGCCAAAGGGTTTGAAATGCGTATTTTGTATACGAGTAGGCAACGATGCAGCCCAGAATTAGAACAATCTTTAGGTGTGGAGTTTGCTACGTTAGAACACTTACTGCAAGAATCTGATTTTGTGACACTGCATACACCATCGAATGATGATACTTATCATTTAATTAGCGATCGCCAATTTGAAATGATGAAGCGATCGGCTATTTTAATTAACACGGCGCGGGGAACGATTGTAGATCCAAATTCTCTGTATCGTACCCTTGCCAGTGGTCAAATTGCTGCTGCGGCTGTAGATGTCACCGAACCCGAACCGATTCCCAGCGATAGCCTATTGTTAACCTTAGATAATCTAATTATTGCACCTCATATTGGCAGTGCCAGCCGTCAAACGCGCTCAAAAATGGCAACAATGGCGATCGCTAATTTAATCGCGGGATTGAGGGGCGATCGCTTGGCTAATTGTGTCAACCCTGAAGTTTATGAGAAGAATTCAGAACTCAGGAGTCAGAATTTAGCAAAGAGCGATGAGAATTCGTAGAGTGTGCGTAAGTCTTAATTAAATCTAAGCAATATTCAAATAATCAGTTGACTTTTTCGCCAAATAACTGTTTATTTACTATCTGATTAGATTTCTATACTTGCAGATATATATTCAACTAAATAATCTATATACCTCGATATACAAGAGCTACCTAACTCATATATCTTAGTTTAAATATTAAGTTATACCTTGTTTTCTGACAAAAAAAGTTCCATCATTGATATCAAAAGCACATCAATAGATGATGAGTAGTGCTTTGAAGATAGGAGAAATTTGCACGATTAACACCGATACTGAGTACTTATTCGGCAATTATTCAGATAAATTTGGCTCAAGGTTTTGGCATCTAACATGTTAATATACTTCATTTATTTTTGTGAATCATGAAAGAAAAATATCTAATAACCATCTCAACTTTACTCATGTCGGAGTTGAACTAACTCATGTTACAAGGATGGATTCAAATTGCATTAACGCTACTAATTATAGTAGCGATTACTCCCTTCTTTGGGAGATATATAGCGCGTGTATTCCTAGAGCAAAGAACTTTTCTCGACGTGATTTTGAATCCGGTTGAGCGAGTGCTTTACTCTTTGGTTGGCGTTCCAACTCAAGAAAATATGACGGGTTGGCAGTATGCGCGAGCAATCCTGTACAGCAATGTAGTCATGGGGTTGCTGATTTTCTTCCTCATAGCCAATCAGGGATGGCTACCGCTTAACCCAACCAAGATAGATGCCCCAACTTGGGACACCATAGTACATACCACTATTTCCTTTATTACTAATACCAACCAGCAGCATTATTCTGGTGAAACCTACTTGAGCTACGGTAGTCAAATGTTGGGGCTGGGCTACCACATGTTCACCTCAGCGGCAACAGGTATTGCAGTCGCGATCGCCTTTATTCGAGGGTTGACGGGTAGACCTTTGGGTAACTTTTATGTAGACCTAATTCGCTCGATTACCCGAATTTTGCTGCCGATTAGTATTGTCGGCGGCATCATCTTTATTGCCCTTGGTGTGCCAGAAACCTTAGCTGGGCCAGCAGTATTTCCGACCTTAGAAGATCCTAATATCAGTCAGGCGATCGCTCTTGGCCCAGTTGCCCACTTTGAGATTATCAAACAGCTAGGCGAGAATGGCGGCGGCTTTTTTGCCATCAACTCGGCACACCCTTTTGAAAATCCCAACGGATTTTCTAATTTAATTCAGATTGTGGCCATGCTTTCGATTCCCACATCCCTAATTTATACTTATGGGTTGTTTGCAAATAACACCAAACAAGCCTGGTTACTCTACGGGATGGTGGGTATAATTTTTATCGGATTTCTGATTGTCACCGCCATTGGAGAATATAACGGTAATCCGGCTGTAAATACGCTTTTGGGCAGTCAGCAACCGAACCTAGAGGGTAAAGAAGTCCGCTTTGGTTGGGCAGAATCCGTGCTGTTTGCGGTAAGTACAACTGGTACTATGTGCGGTGCTGTCAACAGTTTCCACGACTCCTTCATGCCCGCAGGCGGTTTTATATTTCTCTCGAATATGTTTCTGCAAATTATGTGGGGTGGACAGGGTACAGGAACAGCTTACCTGTTTGCCTATAGCATCTTAGCGGTATTCGTCACAGGTTTGATGGTGGGACGCACCCCAGAATTTCTGGGACGCAAGATTGAAAAGCGTGAAGTCGTCCTGGCTAGCTTCTTGATTTTGCTAGTTCATCCTATCGCCATTTTGATTCCAGGGGGAATCGCCTTAGCTTTTCCTGACCAATTGGCAGGGATTAGTAATCCTGGCTTTCATGGCTTTTCTCAAGTTATCTATGAATATGCCTCAGCTGCGGCTAACAACGGTTCTGGGTTTGAAGGTTTAGGCGATTCACAACCCTCTCCCTTGGCGATCGCAACTGGTACAAAAACTACCGTAACCGCCCTCTGGTGGAACCTAAGCACCTGCTTCAGCCTCTTAGCCGGACGCTATGTACCAATCATCGGTCTACTGCTGCTAGCGGATAGCATGTCCCGCAAGCAAGCTGTTCCCTACACAACCGGTACATTGCGAACCGACACCGGACTATTTACAGGCGTCACCGCAGGCGTAATTTTAATCTTGGGCGCACTCACATTCTTCCCAGTGCTGGCATTGGGGCCCATCGGTGAAGCCTTTTTTATCGGCAAAGGTATCGGGTAGAGAATGGGGGATGAGGGAGATGAAAAAGCAAGGGAGCAGGGAGCTAGGGAGAAGAATTTTCCCCCTGTCCCCAGCACCCCGCCCCTCTGCCTCTTCTCCATCCCAAATCCCCAATCCCTAATCCCCAATTCCCAATCCCTAAAATTTAATCTATGCCAACTACTACTGATTCTCCTTCATCCCGGATTCCATCTGGAACTCGTGACTCGCGCAAGCATACTCCCAAAGCTGATTTACAGGGACTTTACCAAAGAGCAGTTCGTGAGTCATTTATCAAGCTCGATCCTCGAATTACTGTCAGAAACCCAGTTATGTTTGTTGTTTGGGTAGGGACAATTGTCACCTTTCTTGTCACCCTTAACCCAAATCTATTTGGCACAATTCAGGCAGATATCAACCAACAACGCCTCTTAAATGGGTTGATTACCTTCATTCTCTTTTTCACACTCCTTTTTGCAAACTTTGCTGAAGCCGTGGCGGAAGGACGCGGTAAAGCACAGGCTGATTCACTGCGATCGACGCGATCGGACACGATCGCTAACAAAATCCTCCCTGATGGTTCCATAGTAAAAGTCAGTTCTACGGAACTGCGACGGGGCGATATAGTTCAGGTGGTGGCAAATAACATGATTCCCGCCGATGGGGATGTCATTAAAGGTATTGGTTCAGTGGATGAGTCGGCTATTACTGGGGAATCTGCCCCTGTACTAAAGCAACCAGGTACAGATATTGCCAGTTCGGTGACAGGAGGTACACGCTTACTTTCCGACGAGTTGACGATTCGCATTAGTGCCGATCCTGGTCAAGGCTTTATCGATCGGATGATTGCTTTGGTAGAAGGGGCACAACGCACCAAGACACCCAACGAAATTGCCTTGACGGTATTGCTAGCAGTACTAACACAGGTGTTCTTGATTGTAGTGTCAACCATTCCCCCCTACGTGGGCTATATTGCCACCTTTATCAGCACAGCCTTTGGTCCTGAGGCGGGAAACAGTTTGCGTACAGGTGCTAGCGTTGCCATTCTCATCTCCCTACTGGTAGCTTTGATTCCCACAACGATCGGTGGTTTGCTCAGTGCGATCGGGATTGCGGGGATGGACAGAGTTGCCCAATTTAATGTTATTGCGACCTCTGGTAGAGCGGTAGAAGCCTGCGGTGACATTAACACCTTAGTGCTAGATAAGACAGGCACTATCACACTGGGTAATCGGATGGCTGACGAGTTTATTCCTCTAAATAACCACTCACTAATAGACGTGGCGCGAGTCTCCCTAGCTGCTAGCTTGTTTGACGAAACGCCAGAAGGCAAATCAATTGTGATACTAGCAGAAAAGTCCCAGGCTGGGGTAGATTTCAATATCGATAAAGCCGAAGGTGTGGAATTTTCTGCAAAAACCCGGATGAGTGGTACGAATTTACCTGATGGCAGACAAATTCGGAAAGGGGCGGTAGATGCCATTAAGGGGTTTGTCCGTTCTCGTGGCGGCCAGGTTCCTGATGATATAGATGCAGCTTATGAGCGAGTTTCCCGGTTAGGAGGTACACCCTTAGCTGTCTGCCAAAATGACGATATTTATGGGGTTATCTACCTTAAAGATATTGTCAAACCTGGACTGCGGGAACGGTTTGACCAACTCCGCCGTATGGGTGTTCGCACCGTTATGCTGACAGGTGACAACCGAATTACGGCTTCGGTAATTGCCGAAGAGGCTGGGGTGGATGATTTCATTGCTGAAGCGACTCCAGAAGACAAAATTGAGGTGATTCGCTCGGAACAATCTCAGGGTAAGCTGGTAGCAATGACTGGAGATGGTACTAATGATGCGCCTGCCCTCGCTCAAGCAAACGTGGGTGTGGCAATGAACTCTGGGACGCAAGCTGCTAAAGAAGCTGCTAACATGGTGGACTTAGACTCTGACCCCACGAAGTTAATTGACTTAGTAACCATAGGTAAACAGTTGCTAATTACTCGTGGCGCATTGACAACATTCTCCATCGCTAACGACATTGCCAAGTATTTTGCCATCATTCCCACAATCTTTGCTGCGGCTGGCATCGGCGCACTGAATATTATGGGATTAAAGAGTGCCCAATCTGCGATTATCTCGGCGCTGATTTACAACGCCCTGATTATTCCCGCATTAATTCCGCTAGCACTCAAAGGGGTGAAGTTCTTACCTTTAACAGCAGATCAACTGCTACGTCGCAACATCTTGATATATGGCCTTGGCGGCATCATTGCTCCCTTCATTGCCATCAAACTGATAGATATTATCCTACCTTTGTCTTAATTTACTATGAAACCTGTTCATCTCCGCCGCGCAATCGCTGCCCAAGTATTAGAAGAAATAACTGAAATCTGGTATCAATGGCGTAGACAAAAGCTACCACTGTATTTGTTCCTGGCGATGTGTTTCAACCTAGTGGTTGCGCCTATGGTCTATGCCGCGACTGGTGAAGAACTTTCCCGCAGTCAATCTTGGGGATTGGGATTGTTAGGACTGACGACGCTAGGGCTTTCCATCTATTTATTCTTTGTAATGTTTGTACCGGAGAAATTCTAATGAGTTTTGCACGCGAAGCTAGTAGAGCTATTCGTTCTACCTTGGTACTCTGGGTAATTGGAGCAATTATTTATCCTTTTGCGATGATTGCCATTGGGCAGATTGTGTTTCCGTTTCAAGCAAATGGTAGTCTACTAAAAAATAGCGCCGGTCAAGTTGTGGGTTCTGCCTTAATTGGTCAACCTTTTACTAGCGATCGCTATTTTAACAGCCGTCCTAGCACCACCAGCTACAGCACAGCCGATCCCAAAAAGGATGATGGGGGAGTTTTGAAAACCGGGGTTTCCGGTGCTAGTAACTTGGCTCCCAGTAATCCCGCATTGCTGGAACGCATCAAAGGTAAAGATGACCCCGACCCCAGCAAAAAAATTGAAGGTGACTTGAATCGTCTGAAAAAAGCAGGTGTGCAACCCACTGGCGATTTAGTCTACACCTCTGCTTCCAGCCTTGACCCCCACATTACCCCGGAAGCTGCGATCGCGCAAATTGCACGAGTAGCCAAGGCGCGGGGAGTTCAACCGAATCAACTGGAAACTTTGATTTCTCAAAATACCGATGGCCGCTTTCTCGGCATCTTTGGCGAACCTGGGGTTAATGTTTTAAAGCTGAATTTAGCTCTCGATCAGATTAAGGGATAAACGCAGATTACTTAAAGCTATTTTCAGTTAAATAGACCACGCACGCGGTAGGGGCACAGCAATGCTGTGCCCTTACGACTGTTCCACAGCAGTCCACCACATCAACATTGCAGGGTAAAATCCTTCTCTCTTCCTCTGTATTCTCTGCGCCTCTGCGGTTCGTTATTTAACTAAAAGCTCTTAGTTTATATCATAACTATATCTCTAAATATAGACCTAATTAACTAATAAATAAACATAATAATATTTGTTTAATACATATTATATATCTTGAAAATATATCTACAGAAAAACATATTTTTATTTAAAATATTGGACAATATTATTAGAGTTAAAAAATGTTTTATGCTAGAAAATAAAAAAGTTTTAGATCCAAGCCTACTTGGTGTTTTTATCGAAGATAATAGCATCTACTGCGGTCTTTATTTAACTGAAATCCAATTACCTGAGCGATGCGTTTTTGTAGGGATTTTAAGAGAGATTCAAGTAATCTCAGCAACAGAGAATCCAACTATTTTTGCTGGAGACTACGTTTTAGCAATAGCAACCCATTCCATGATGGTTCCCGCTCTCAAAGTAACTCTCAAGAAAATTCATTCTGTTTACTATTCTCTCAACAATTGTTTGTTGGAATCTGTTTAATTTAGATGAATTTTACTGAATATGAGTTCGATTAACAAAAGGTTTTTAATATGCATACTTCGGAAATTTTCCGACTTGATGTATCTGCCCAAAAAAGTGTTAGCCAGTCCACTCTTCTTGAAGCTAACTTGGCAAAGATCACACAGAATGATACAAAACCACAGAACGGAGACATCCCCTTCGTAGCAGTGTTTTTGGCTCATATTTCCTTCATGATTGTTTGGGCAATGATCGTTTATCTCGTTTCATCTTTCTGCAAAGCACTAGAAGATCCCCCAGATAATACGGCACAAGAGAAAGATGAAATAGTAAGAATCAAACATTTACAGCAATATCCCTGTGAAAACTGCCATTTTTTTAACAACAACCGTTATCTAAAGTGTGCAGTACAGCCAGCTATTGCTCTAACAAAACAAGCACTCAATTGCTCTGATTACAGTCCTGAATAGGTGAGTTTTCCGCGCTTCGTCATCCTTCTTATCATACAAGCAACCTGTACCCGCCTCAATTGCCAGCTTCAAAAAACAATGATATCCAGAGCCGTAATTATATCAATCTCTGTGAAACAGTATTACCAAATAGGATTATATCAGGTCGCTGCAATCAACTATCTAATAGCAACTCAGGTTTTTCATCAGGAGTAAATTAATGTCACAGCCCAATTATGAAGATAAACATAGTTTTCTCTATCCTCGCGATCGCTACCACGGTAAATTTCAGCCAAATAACTTAGTATTTAATGCAAACCTCCAAGAATTTTCTCAAAGAGTTAGTTACATTACTAGTTTAGAAACTGGTGGAAAACTATCTCCAGAAGAAGCATTCAACAAAATTGCAGCACTCTGGAAACAGTTGGAAGATAGCAAAAATAAGCTGGAAATTGGTAGCGATTTATCGGTTTAATTGAGTTTACTCATTCTGGATGCAACGATTAGTAAGCTGATCACCCTGAAATAGAGTTTGAATTGTTAAAAATTTACTTGAAAAACCTGAACAAATTTTATGAAACAGAAAGAAACGGTATTTGTTATTCCGACTCATCGACTGAGAGATGTAGCACAGACTATCGAAAAGTACGATGAGAATTTCCGGTCAAATGGTCATGCTGTAAAAATTATCGTCTTTGATGATTCTAGCATTGCCAACCATGAGAAATATTACCCGCTTTTAGAGCAGACTAAGACAGTTAATGATGTGTTTTATGTCGGGCCCCAAGAGAAAGAGCAATTTATTACATTTTTAAACGAAAGACTGCGCGATCGCAAGCTAGAATCACTAGTCAAAAACCTATTCCGACCAAGTTATGGAGGAAATCGCAATTTCACGCTGATGTATACCCTTGGTCATTTAATGGTTAGTGCCGATGACGATATGCGGCCAGATGCATTAATCGAAACTAGCCCAGAATCTTTATCAGGTGATGAAATATGTCGAGGAAAATTAATCAAGTCCAACCAACAAGGTGGCTACGTCCATAAATCTTTTGACTTACTCACAGCTTTTGGTGATGTTCTCGGTCAAAAAGCCAGCCATGTACCAGAAAACTTCGAGGCTGGAGAATTGGTTCTTGATACAGCAATGGATTTAGAAACTAACACAACCAAAGGTTACTTTCGAGAGAACAGCCTCTTATTACAACCAGGGAAAGTATTAAATAATGCCATCGTCAAGATTGCCCAAACTTTTCGCACAGGAACTAATGATATCGATACACTTGATTTTATTCACATGTATCTCAATGATGAGAACCAAATTAGTCCAAATGACCTAAATGATTTTTATATTCTTACTAATTTCCGACCTGTTATTACTAACAAAAACTGGAGAATGGATTGTGGAGTCGCTGGATATGACAATCAGCTAGGTTTACCACCATTTTTTCCAACTCGACTCAGATTTGAAGATTATATCTATAGAATTTGGATACAGCAAGAGGGCATTGTGGCTGCACACGTTGATGCTGTCCAAAACCATATTAGAAATAACTATATGCGTAATCCTCTCGCTAGTGAACTCTTTAACGAGGAAATATGCAGCCTCCTCAAAAGGAAGATTAAAAGCAGTGTTTATCATCTTGATGACTTGGGAATCAAGTTTGATTACTCTGGCGAAGTAACATTGCAAGACTCTGAGGAAATTCTGGAAAAAATTGCTGCTATCCACAGACAGGTAATCAAAGCCTCAATATCTGCCCAGAATGAAGAACGTAAACTGTCTCTTCAATTATTTGCTGAGAATTTATCGAGAGTATTTTATGGATTTGAACCAGACTTTTTCCAGCAAAACGTTTCCAGAATTATTGATGATGTCATTAGCCAATTTCACGGTTCTCTAGAAATATGGCCAACTCTAGTGGAAATCTGTTACTTTTACAAAGACAAAAAAGACTTACCACAAATTAGGGTTAAAAACAAGAAGGTAAAATCTAGAAATGGCACAAAATCGAGCGAAATTCTCGTATAAATGTGACCTTTGGCAAACAAGCCATTATTCATGCGGGAAAATTTTCTTAAACCCTTTCTTTTTGAAGATGTGCCTATAGAACTTAATCCAGATCCCCGACTTCTTCAAGAAGTCGGGGATCTAATCTTTCACGAATGATTTAGGATTGCTATATGTGCTAGCTAATTGACTATGTATGCAAACGTTAATTATTGATAACTATGACTCTTATACCTTTAATCTTTACCAGATGATTGCCGAGGTAAATGGTGAATTACCTCTAGTAATTTATAACGATCAGCTTAACTGGGATGAATTGAAAGAAATTGCATTTGACAACATTGTGATTTCACCTGGCCCAGGTCGTCCAGAGAGGTCAGAAGATTTTGGAGTCTGTCGGCAAATAATTGAGAATGTGGATGTGCCTTTGCTAGGAGTTTGTCTAGGGCATCAAGGAATTGGCTACCTATATGGTGCAAGAGTGATTCACGCACCGCAAGTTCGACACGGTAGACTCAGTAAAATTTATCATAATAATTCGGAATTATTTCAAGGCATTCCTAGTAATTTTTCTGTGGTGCGTTATCACTCTTTGTTAGTTGCTGATGAACTACCTGAGTGTTTAGAAAAAATTGCTTGGACTGAAGAAGGATTGGTGATGGGATTGCGTCATCGTAATTTACCTTTTTGGGGTGTGCAGTTTCACCCAGAGTCTATTTGTACAGAATATGGGAAAAAATTACTAGAAAACTTTCGAGATATAACGCTGCAATTTCCAAAAAAATCGTCAATAAGTCCAGAAAAACAGTATTGGATTGGATATAAATCTGTTACTCCTGATATGGTTCAACCCTGCCAAGAACAAGAAGAAAAATTTGAATTGTATACGCGCAAGTTAGATATCTGCCCAAATACAGAACAAATATTTGTACAGTTGTTTGAGAATGCATCAAACGCTTTTTGGCTAGATAGCAGTCGTGTAGAACCCGATTTATCTCGCTTCTCGTTTATGGGTGATGGAAGTGGGATAAACAGTTTATTGGTACGATACCATACCCAAACGCAAGAAATCATCATCACACAGTCAGATACCGTGACTCGTCGCACCGAAAGTATTTTTGAGTATTTGAAGCGAGAAATAGACTGCCGATTTTGTCAATCTGATGAGTTACCTTTTGATTTTAACTGTGGATTTGTTGGCTATTTTGGCTATGAACTCAAGGCGGAGTGTGGATCTTCATTGGTGCATTCTTCACCATTACCTGATGCAATTTTCTTACTTGCCGATCGCATGATTGCTATCGACCATCAAGAACAGTGTATTTATTTGCTGCAATTAATTAAAAAAGGACAAACACAACAGGTAGAAACTTGGTTTAATACTATCCAACAAAAACTCGAAACTTTAAAACCTCTTTCTTCCCTTATACCCCAAGAAAATTGTCAGCCAGTTAAGTTCCGTTTGAGTCGCAGTTATCAAAATTATATCCAAGATATACGCCAATGCTTGGACGAAATTCACGAAGGGGAAACCTATCAAGTTTGCCTGACTAATCAGCTTTACACCGATGCAACCCCCGATCCATTGGCGTTCTATCGGACATTACGTAAAATCAATCCGGCTCCTTATTCTGCATTTTTACGCTTTGGTGAAATTGCGATCGCCTGTTCATCTCCAGAACGGTTTCTACGGATTGATCGCCAAGGTTGGGTAGAAACTAAGCCCATCAAGGGAACCCTACCACGAGGAGAAACCCCCGAAGCCGATTTCGTCCTTTATGAGAAGCTACGCAACAGCGAAAAAGACCGGGCTGAAAATCTCATGATTGTGGATTTGTTACGCAATGATTTGGGACGAGTCTGTGAAATTGGTAGCATCTACGTACCAAAATTAATGGATGTGGAAACATACCCAACAGTACATCAGTTGGTGACAACGGTACGCGGGCGATTACGTTCAGATTTACAAGCGGTGGATTGCATACAGGCTGCATTTCCCGGAGGATCGATGACAGGTGCGCCCAAAATCCGCACCATGCAAATTATCGATCGCCTAGAACAAGAAGCGCGAGGAGTGTATTCAGGTGCGATCGGCTTTTTGGGCTTAAATGGTTCAGCCGATTTGAATATTGTGATTCGGACTGCTGTTTTGACTCCCGATCAAACCTCCATTGGTATTGGTGGCGGAATTATAGCCCTTTCTGAGCCGGAAATGGAGTTTCAGGAAACGCTGCTAAAAGCCAAAGCTTTAATCGACGCTATGGTTCTGACGATATATGGAACCTCTGAGTCAGAGAAATATCACATTTTGGAATTAGAAACAACAACCGCTAATGTTTATGAAAAATTAACTGCTTGAAATAAGAAGAATTCAGGAGTCAGAATTCAGGAGTCAGAATAGTTAAAGAATAAGAATAATATTTGATGAATGCAATATACTAAATTATTGTATATTTCTTATAAATTCTGACTCCTGGGTAGTGTTTATCATAAATTCTTGTTAAAAACAAGAAGCTAAAGTCTATAAATTGCACAAAATCGAGCAAAAATCTCGGATAAATACGACCTGAGATAAATAAGCCATTTGCAATACTTTACGATTCTTCATCAGGGAAAATTTTATTAGACATAGCTGAGGTAACAGCAATCTGATAAGATTTCAAACAAGTAGAATAATTGCTTATTCTCTTTTTCTTGAACCAACTGATTTCGGTTATTTTTTGGGAAAGGAAAATACAAAATGTCTCATCTATTGTGGAAAACTCTGGTACTAAGTCCAGTAGTTTTGGGAGTAACGGTATTGGTTTCCGCTAGAGCTATGGCTACTTCAGTAGCAAGCTCTTCTGAAGATACAAAGGCAAAAGCTGCTCAAGCAGAAGCACCAATAGCTTCTGCTGCTCCAATATTTATTCAAACAGAGCAACCAAAAGTTAATCAGCAGTTGTTTGCCCAAAAGACTGATGATAATAAAGTTTTAGAAGAAGTTAATCGCTACAGCACCGAAGGCAAGAACCAGAATTCACTGTCTCAAGTCACATCAGTTTCTCAGTTTTCTGATGTACAGCCGACTGACTGGGCATTCCAAGCTTTACAATCCTTAGTTGAACGCTACGGTTGTATAGCAGGATACCCAAACTCTACTTATCGTGGCAATCGGGCACTGACTCGTTATGAGTTTGCCGCAGGTTTGAATGCTTGTTTAGATCGGGTTAATGAACTGATTGCCACAGCCACCGCTGACTTAGTGACAAAACAGGATTTGGCTACTCTCCAGCGTTTACAAGAGGAATTCTCGGCAGAACTAGCAACTCTGCGTGGTCGAGTAGATTCTCTAGAAACACGGACTGCTGAACTGGAAGCACATCAGTTTTCCACTACCACAAAATTGGTAGGTGAAGCCATTTTTGCTATCACCGACAACTTTGGCAACAACGACAACAACAATACTGTTTTCCAAGACAGGGTACGTTTAGACTTGCAAACCAGCTTCACAGGTAAAGATACTTTGCATACTAGGCTTGCAGCTGGTAATGCAATTGGATTGGCTTTACCAGGTGGCACATTTGAAGGAACTCAAACCTTTAACCTGTCACCTTCTACCAACAACAGTGTTTTTATCGACTGGTTGTCTTATTACTTCCCCATTGGCAACTCCCAAGTTTACATAGCTGCTAGTGGAGGTATTCAGAGCGATTACGTTCCTACCGTCAACCCATACTTTGAAGATTTTGATGGCGGTAACGGTGCTTTGTCTACCTTTGCCTCCGAAAGCCCAATCTATCGGATTGGAGGTGGTGCAGGTATCGGCGTTAACTTAGCCTTTGGTAAAGGTGGCGGTGGCTTCCAACCTTCATTAACCTTGGGTTACTTGGGATCTCAAGCGAATAACCCTGGTATAAATACGGGTTTATTCGATGGTAACTATGCTGCTTTAGGACAGTTGAACTTAAAAATAGGCGATCGCATTACCTTAGCTGCAACCTACGTCCACGGTTATCATAATGGAGGTACTGTTTTATTCGATGCAGGCTCCGCAAGTACAACTACTGGTGTAGTCGGGACTGCACAAGCCAACCTTGTCGGTGGCGGCAATCCATATTCGAGTAATTCCTACGGCTTTGAGGCTGCTTTCAAACCTAGTGACAAACTATCTATTAGTGGCTTTATAGTTTACAACGACATCACAGGCTTTGGTGCTAATGATGATAGTCAAGTTTGGAGTTATGGAGCTGGGGTAGCTCTACCAGACTTCGGTAAGAAGGGCAACGTTTTAGGAATTTTCGCAGGTGTTGAACCTTATGTTGGAGGTAATGGTGGTGATAAGCCATACCACTTTGAAGGTTTCTATAAGTATCGCGTAACCGACAACATTTCTATTACTCCTGGGATTATTTGGTTAACCAATCCTGGTCAAGTTGTCAACAACAACGATGATGCAATCATTGGTACGCTAAGAACTACCTTCACCTTCTAAATGTTTACAGCAATTTAAGTAGGCGTAAATATTTGTCGTTGAGATAAGGCAGGAGGTAGGGGCAGGAGGGAAGAAGGTTAGTAATGTTCAGATCCCCGACTTCTTGAAGAAGTCGGGGATCTAGGAGCCCCATAAAATTAATCGGACAGAATACTAACTGTGTCAAGTATTGCGCTTTGATCTGATATATATCAGCGGTTTGTTACGCTGAGATAGCGGCCCCTGTAGTCGGCTTAGGGGGCTGAATCTGAGCGCTTATCCGCACCCGATACAACTCTACTAATCGCTTTTCGGATTTCAATAAATCCTGATAAATTTCTTTGAAAATAGCAGTTGCTACTGGGTCGGTGAACATCGCAGACAAATTACCAATATCGCCAATACCCGTTTGCACATCCCCCAAAGCGGAACGTAATTGATAGATGTCATCACTTCCTGTCAAAGCAGTTTTCACCTTGGCATACTGATTAGCAATATTTGACCCTAAAGAGGGTTTCTCGCCTAGATGCTGAAGATATGTTTCCAGTTTTTCAATGTGGTGTTGTTTATTAGCAATAATCTCTTGAAAGAGTGATTTTACTTCGCTATCTGATTCCTTTTCCAAGTACTTATTCAATGCTTCTAGTGAATAACGTTCACCAGTAAGGGCGGTATTTAAACCTCTGCCAATATCACCTTTAGTTGAGCCACCCCAAGCATCAGCGAGTTTCCACCATTCAGCACTTGTGTCTTTTTCATTTGGCAATGCGACATCTTTGCCACCATAGCCTAAACGGCTCAAAATAGCGGTGGTGAAAATTGCCAAATCTCCCGGTTCACGAGATGTAATTAAATTACCGTCAACTACTAAAGGCTCATCTAAATAATTTGCACCAGCGTTAATGATGTCTTTGGCAATAGCAATAAACCCAGTGACTTGTTTACCTTTGAGTAAATCGCTTTCTATCAAAACTTGTGGGCCGTGGCAAACCGCAGCGACCAACTTTCCTTGTTGTATCGCCTCTTGTACGAAGCTTACTGTATTGGGGTTCCGTCGCATTTTATCGGGAGCCATACCGCCGGGAATCACTACAGCATCATATTCGGCTGCGATCGCTTCCGTTGTAGTACCATCAGCTTGGACGCTAAGTTTGCCGCGTTTACCCTTATATTTTTCATTCATTCGGGAACCCAGGACTACGACCTCGATTCCTGCTTGTTTTAGTCCATTATAAGGAACTGTAAATTCTGCATCCTCTACCGCCTGTTCAATCAAGATTGCAACTTTTTTCTTGCCGGAATGATTGTTATTGTCAGTCATTGATGGTATTACCTATTTATTTCTAGTATTGAATATTTTGTTGTTTAGCATTTAGGTAGGCAATTTCAAAAAATAGTTATGAGCGAGAATTTAGCAACTGAATAAGCTCAGTTTTATAATTCCTAACTCATAACTAAAAATTTCAACTACAAGTTGCTTGACCATGAATTTACATATACAATCTTATGGGGCGATCGCTAGTTTAGCTTCGTTCCCAGGGGATAGATTATTTTCTCAGCTATACATCTCTAGTTAGACAAAATAGTGACAGGAAAACGTTATTGTAAGAATGCACAAAAGAGGTAATATCATGGCAGAAAAAAATCATCCTGACAAAATTAAAACCAAAGATTTGCCGCAAGAAATTACCGAATCTTACGGAACTGGCGTGAAAGACTTGCCAGGATACAATATTGGTGGCCGCTCAATTAAAGCAGAAAGAGACGAATATACAGAAACTAGTCCTGAACTCACTGGTGGGGATGTTGATGCTTATTGGCAAGATGCAGATGCCGTTGGGGATGAGGCTGTTGGTGGTAGTACAGCCACTCCCGATCAAAATGTCACTGAGGAGCTAGAAATAGCAGTGGGGCTAGAAATGGATGACTCTGAGTTTCTCCATACCAACGATATTTTAGAGCAACGTGACGGCGATCGCTGGGAGTTAGATCCAAAGTCTTCTGAAGATTATCAAAACCGACGAGAATAAGCTTGCTACATTAGCCAGTTGTACATTCTTAAAGTCGATGAGCAGAACAGATAGTAAGCTGGCAATGGTTTGTAGCAAGCTTTACCCTCAAAGTTCACGCTTTATTTCTAACAGCATCCGGTGTAATCGCTGCATACTCTTGACTAGTTAGAGTTGCCCCTCGAACATCAACCGATTTCGGTACTACTTTCAGTTGATATAGAAGATCGGCAACCTTCTGTTGAGCGTTAATCACTTCTTCAGTAATTGGTTTCATATCATATTTTCTTCTCGCCAGTGTTAACTCCATAGTATCCACATCAGTCTTAACCTTCGGTGCGAGAATTTCGGCAGCAGCCCGCCTGTTTTTGTTTGCCCACTGCCCAACCTCGTAGTACTCTGACAAAATTGCTTTCAAAAGTTCAGCATTCTTAGTTGCAAAATCCCGTGAAGCTAAGTAATAACCTCCTGGCGTCTTAATTCCTTGTGCGTTTCGTAACACTCGGATACTGCCTTCTCGTTGCAGCTTGATCAGATTAGGATCGCCTTCGACAAAAGCATCAACTGTCTTGTTCAAAAACGCTGCTCGTCCATCTGCAACAGGCAAATTCACTGATTCAACATCACTGATTTTCAGCCCTACCTCTTCCAAAGCTTTCACTACAAAAAAGGTCTGAGCCGTCCCTCTAGAATAAGCAACTTTTTTACCTTTTAGACTTGCCAATGTCTGAAAAGGAGAATCCTTTAGTACGATAATTGCTGAACCTTCTCCAGTACCAGGCGGGGTGTTAACTACATAAATCAGATTGGTACCAGCGGCCTGAGCAAAAATCGGTGGCGTTTCACCTGCCGGGCCCAGGTCAATACTACCTACATTTAAGGCTTCCAAGAGTGGAGGCCCGGAAACAAATTGAGACCAAGTAACACCTATTCCTTGAGGAGCCAACCGTTTTTCGATCGCACCTTTTTCGTGGGTCAGATCCCCGGAAACTTGGTAGCCAAGTCGAATCAGCTTGGTAGCGGCTTTACTATTAGTGTTAGTGACATTAGTACTCAAGGTTGTGCTGCTGTTATTTGCACTACCGTTGTTTTTTCCGCAACTGACTAAGGTAGTAAAAGACACTAACCCATAGAAAGCGTAAAGTAAATCACGTCTGGATATCGAGTACTTTCCAATTTGCGGTCTGACCATGATTCTCCTCCTCATCTTGACGTTAACTCATCCCCCAGCTTGAAGCCGGGGGGAAATCGAAGTCATTAGTCGAATGGCACTAATAAAAGCTATAAGCCTTGCCCTAACTGGTTCCCAGCCTGGAGGCTGGGAACCCATTCTCGGAGGCTCCGCCTCCAGTGGGCTGACTAGAGGCAGAGCCTTGGAATACATTCCCAGTCTTCAGACTGGGAACGATCTGAACTCATCCCCCGGCTTCAAGCGGGGGAAATCGTAGTCATCAGTCATTAGCACCAATGACTAATGACTAATGACTAATGACTAAAATTCACAACCTTTAGCTAGTTGAACTTTAGAAAGGACGACTTCCCCGAATGCTAACCCGCTTCAAAATCCGGGTTGCATTAGGATCAAATTCTGGGCGGTAATGAGCTGTTGCCTGATTATCCCAATAAAGCAAATCGCCTTTACTCCAGTGATGTTGATAAACATAGTGGGGTTGCTTAATGTGTTCCCGTAACCGCTCGATTAGCTTTGCCCCTTCCACTGGGTCGTAATCAACAATGTCCACTTCTCCAGCTGCATTTAGAAAGAGAACTTTCTTTCCAGTATCGGGGTGAGTACGAACTAGCGGATGGGTAGCTAAACGTTCACCAGGTTCAGCAGGTCGTCCCGCTGCGTAAATAGGCCCAGAGTATTCATCCTTATACAGCTTTGAAAAAGAACTAAAATGACGTACTTGCAAACCAGCAATTTGCTCTTTAGTAGCATCATCTAGTTCTTCATAAGCCTGAATCAAATTCACCCAATAGGTATCGGGGCCATTTTCAGGCAGTTCTACACCATATAAAAAGGAACCACTAGATGGTGCAGGCAACCAGTCATGATCGATGTGAGGTAAAAGTTCACGATAGTTAGGTGCAAGATTGACGGAACTTTCTTCGGAGGCGGCATTTGCAAGGGTAAGAACAAGGGGCGGCAGGTACGGCTCGGTTTCTCCTTTACGGATATAGGCAGGTTGCTGGAGAATGTCGCCAAAGTAATTCGCAAACGCTAATAATTGGTCGTCAGTCAATTGTTGATTTTTGAAGATCAGAACGTGGTAATCGCGCCACGCCTGCTTGAGTTGCAGGATTACTTCTGGTTGCGCCGCAACGCTGGCATCAATCCCAGTAACAACTGCTCCTAGAGGGGCTTTGGTAGGCGTAATCTGAATTTGTGTTGCAGTCAGTGTCATAAAAGTTCTCTTTGCTTACTTAACGCGTATATACTACGGTAACTCGATAGAGTAAAAGTAGTATATGCACATAATACAGATTGTGTAAAGAATTAATCAAGTGAGAGGCAATAAGTTTACATATCTGTGAGTACTGGATAAACACCCAGAAAAAATTAATTTGCCTGTAAAAAATATTTCAAGAGATATCTAAAAAATTGGTGTAGGGAAAATACCCTGCCTGCGGGAAGCCGCTTCTCTAGGAGATGCTCCGCAAATGCGTCTACATGAATTGTCCCTAAAAAGGTTTTATTTTCAGGGAATGCATTATTTAATTTTCGCCAGATGTCTAATTAGTACAATAGCGATCGCGCCCCTCTTGTTTGGCATTGTACATAGCTCTATCGGCTAAAGCGATAAGTGTATCTGGTTTAACATCCCAAACGGGGATGAGAGAAGTAATACCTAAACTAAGTGTGACTATATTCTTGACATCAGACTTTACATGGGGAATAGCTTGAGCGTGAATTACTTGCTGAATACTTTGTGCTACTTTGATTGCTCCTGCTAAGTCAGTATTGGGGAGGAGTACCGAAAATTCTTCTCCGCCGTAACGCGCCACAAGATCAGTAGGACGATGAACTGTCTGTTGCACTGTTTGCGCTATCCTAATTAGACAATCATCGCCTGCAAGATGACCATAGTAATCGTTGTAAAGTTTGAATTTATCAACGTCGAATAAAATCAGTGACAGGGGTTGTTGTTCTCGTGCAAGGCGTTTCCATTCTGCTTGCAGTCGTCCATTAAAGCAGCGACGGTTAGCCACCTGAGTCAAACCATCTACATTTACCAGTTGTTCTAGTTTCTGATTTGCATCTTTGAGAGCCAGTTCAATTTGTTTACGTCCTGTAATGTCGCGTATGGTAATAGCAAACCCATCACCTAGCTTTACTGCGACAAAGTGATACCAGCAAGAATTGCCTAATGGATGGTAAAAATCCCGTTTTATAGGTTCCCCTGTTTCAACGAGATTAACAAAGAGATTAAAGAGTTCTGGCTTAAAAGTGGTTAAGAATTTTTTGAGTGTCAATTTGCCGATCATCTCTTCACGGTTACGGCCGAACGCTCTAGCAATGACTGGGTTGACAACTAAGCAACGGAAATCTTCAATATCCCCGGTTGCGGGATTACGAACAGCCTGCATAGCGGCAATACCGTCAAGTGAACTATTCAAAATGCTGGCCAGCATTGCTCTTGACTGATACAGAATCTCTTCAGTTTCTCTGCGCTTAATATTTTCTTGTTCTAAAAGCCGTTGCTGGCGTTGAATGGTTAACTGGTTTTCTATGCGCGCTACAACTTCTTCCATCTGAAAAGGTTTAGTGATGTAGTCTATTCCCCCTAACTCAAAGGCGGTGACTTTATCGAACACATCATCTAAAGCACTCACAAAAATGACGGGAATAGTGCGTAAATCCTCATCCGCTTTGAGGGTTTTACAAACTTGATAGCCATCCATTTCTGGCATCTTGATATCTAAAAGGATGATGTCTGGTTGTTTCACCTTTACTGTTTTCAGTGCCATCCGCCCACTAGTGACGCTGCGAACAGTGTAGCCGAGTTGGATCAGAGAATCGCTTAATAACTGTAAATTTTCAGGAAGGTCGTCTACTAGGAGAATGTTACCTTTATTTTCTTTGTAAGAATCAAAATTCATTGCTGATTATGGGTTTTGCTAAATCAATCAACTCCTCAAATTTAAATTACCATGTAAGCTTTGTCATTAATTGGCTCAAAGGAGTAGGGGCAATTTATCGTAAATTAAAAGGTTTAAGACCACTACATCTATATGTAGTAGCATCCATTTCATTTGGGATTTAGACCCCCGTCTGAAATGTTTTTAATTTTTAATAATTGTCCCTACATTAATAGAGGTTCTACTAAATTAACTAATTGTTCAAGTTCAAATTTACGGACAAGTTTTGTTAAAGATTGAATTAGAAAAGTTTCTGTTTGAGGAATTTCTCTAATTAATTCAATTATCAGGTTAGTATTTGCTTCTAAAGCCGCTTCATAGAATTGATGAATCCATTCTTGAGACATACAAGTTAGGTTATCAGATGTTAAATCATTTTTTTCTATATATTCCAAATTTACAGGATTATTTTCAGCAAATATATACCTTACACCAAGATGCTTGGTGAGTGTATCAAAAATTGTGTGTTCAGCAAAGGGTTTACGCAGAAAGTCATCACAACCGGCTGAAAGCACGATCGCTTTTTCCTCCTCTAAAACGCTGGCTGTGAGCGCAATTATCGCAGTAGCATTGCCTTTGGTAGTTGATTTGATGTATTTAGTGGCTTCGTAACCATCCATCACAGGCATCCGCATATCCATCCAAATCAAGTGCGGTTCCCATTCATCCCAAATAGTTATTGCTTCTTTGCCGTTACTGGCTTCTTTGATCTCAAAACCTAAAGGTTCTAAAAGTTGAATGATTAATTGTCGATTAATAGATTTATCATCTACTATTAATATTTTATATATGGGTTGCCCTGGTGCAATTCCCAATACTTTGGAATACAGTCCTAAAGTATGGTCGTTGATTTTCTGACCTAATGTAGCTTGAATATTAAATTTAAAAGTTGTCCCTTTTCCTAATTGACTTTTTGCCAAAATATCTCCCCCCATCAACTGCACAAACTTGCGACTAATCGCTAAACCCAGACCCGTACCTTCATGAGATTCTTTCCCGGCTTTTGCTTGAGAAAAAGCATTAAATATTTTGGGTAATTCTGCTGCGGAAATACCAACCCCTGTATCATGGACTTGAAAATCAAGATTTAAAATATCTGTGAATTCTTCACTGCTATTATTTACCGTTACAGTAATTTCTCCTTCTTCAGTAAATTTAATGCTGTTACTAATTAAATTAATTAATACCTGCCGGAGTTTTAAGACATCACTGTAAATATAACGTGGAACATTTTCACTACATTGAAATGTTAATTTTAAGCCTTTATTACTTGCTTGTAGATGCAGCATATCTTCTAAATCATAGAGCAAGCGATAAAGATCGAAATCGCTGGATTTGAGGGTCGTTTTACCTGCTTCTATTTTCGATAAATCAAGAATATTGTTAATCAATGTTAGGAGATAATCTCCACTACGATAGATAATTACGGCATTATCATACTGTTTTGGTGGTAAGTTTTTAGCACGTAACATTAATTGAGAAAAACCCATAATTGCATTGAGTGGCGATCGCAATTCATGGCTCATGTTGGCAATAAATAAACTTTTAGCTTGATTTGCCACTTCAGCTTTTTCTTTTGCAATAGCTAACTCTGCTGTTCTCTCCTGTACCCGTTGTTCTAAAGTTTCAAAAGAGGTTTGTAACTGAAGTGCCATGTTGTTAAATGATTTTGCTAGTTGGCCTATTTCGTCTTTTGAGTTATTTTTGGTGCGAATATCTAAGTTACCTGCGGTAAACTGGGAAACTATATTGGTAAGGTGAATTATTGGTCTTGTTAGCAGTTGCCCAACAGCACAAGCAATAATTGTCACTATCCCAGCGATAAACGCAAATAGAAACATTGTGTCACGAATTTGCTTTTCTACAGGTGCTAGGGCCACAGCAAGGGGCTGGGCAAACAATACAGACCAAGGTTTATATTTCAAACTAGCGATCGCAATCAAATTAACCTGATTACCTGCGGCTGACAAAGATGCAATTAAATACGACTGTTTATTATCCAATGCTTTCTGAAGTTCTAAGTCATTAGTCGTCAATTCTTTGACAGGAAAATTAGACAGCCGTTCTTCCTTTTGCAGTTTCATTAGAAGATTGGCAGGCAGAGGCACAATTGATTTAAACAGCAATTCGGGTGCAGTACTATGTGCCAGATAAATTTTATTTTCATCTAAAAGAATAGCAAAAGATTTTGCCCCAGCCCGTTCAGTTTGTCGAGTCACTAACTGCTGAACAACAGTAGCATTGTATGAAACACGCAATATACCCAATATCTCTTTCTTAGCATTGCGAACCGGACTACTAAAAAAGAGAGTAACAAGCTCAGGAATTATCGGCGATCGCTTCATGCTAGAAACAAAGGATAACCCAGTTTGCAATGGGTTTTTAAAATAATCTTGAACTGATTCATCTTTGCCAATGTTCAATGTATATGTATCCAATACATTTTTCCCGTTTAAGTCAAGCAAAGCATAAGAGATAACATTGACCATATCTTTGCGACTAAGACGGATTAATGTTTCTATCGCCAATTGCATTTCGGGGCTGTCATCTCGCTGTTTTGGAGTTAGGCTGAGGTAGCGTGCCAAACCTGGTAAAATCGCCTCTACGCGCACAGCATTGAGATTTGCATCAATAAAGGCATCTATTCTGTTAGCGGTTTCGTTAGCTGCCGCAGATAGGGCTTGTTTTGCGTTGTCAGTTAGTGCTTTTTCAGTTGTCTGTTTGTTGATAAATGCCAATAACAGCAACGGAATCAAAGCAACAACGAGAAATGAGGCAATCAGCTTTGTACGGATGCCGCCCAAAAGGAAATTCTGCATGGCTTTCAGAGGCTATTTATTTATAAAGTAAATCTTAAGTAGTAGGGTGGTAAGTTTAAGATAGTGCATTAGACGTAGGTTGGGTGGAGCAGAGCGCAACCTACAATTTTTTTGCAACATTTTGCCCTAATCCAAGCGTATTGCTTTATAAACAACCTCTAAACTTAAGAGGAAGAATTTAAGAAAGAAGGATTGAACAGACTTTTTAGCTCAGGAATGCGCGTCACGTTTCCAGAGCGAATAAAAAAGTCTGCATATATCTTGGCAGTTTTGTAAATGGAGTGAGGGTTACTAGATTGAAATAATTTTTTATTTTCATCTAAATCAGTTAGGTTTACTCCCTCCAAAGAGATTGTATTTATGGGAATTTTTAAAGCTTTGCTGATGATAGCATTTCCTTCCTGAACATTTGCTTTCCAGTAGGTCGTGGCTTGCAGCCATCCTCGGATAAATGCACGAATATCTTCCGGGCGATCGCGGATTGTCTCACCGCGAAAGACCATCATATCTGAAATCAAGCCAGGGGTTTGTTTACTGGTAAATAAGATATGTCCCCCTAATTTTTTTTTTGCTTCAGAGAGATAGGGTTCCCAAGTGTGTCCGGCTTGAATATCATTATTTTTTAAGCGTTGAGGAATTTCTGAAGCCTCTAATTTAACCAAGTTTACATCATCGCTGCTTAAGTTGGCAGTTTTCAACATCTCAGTCACGAAAACTTCGCTAAAACCACCTAGATTTGCACCCAGCTTTTTACCTTTCAAGTCAGCAACGGTTTTAATTGGTGATTGAGCGACTACCACATCTGCTCCTGTTGATTCATTTACAACCATCACGCCTTGTATATCTGGATTTGTGGCACTCAAGATTATAAAACCTCCCAAAGAAGATATAGCACCATCATATTTACCCGCACTTAAATTTCCTTGTACCAATTGGATGTATCGTTTATGAATTAGTTCCACATCTACCCCTTGGGCTTTGAAAAATCCTTTTTCTTGAGCAATGATACTTGGATACTCCCCAACAAAATATGCCGATGGTATTTTCAAGGGAGGGCGTTTTAATTTGGTCGGTGCTGAAGAATTACAAGCAAATAGCAAACAGGCGGTAATCAGAAAAATACTAAGGTATCTGAGTAATTTAAACATTCGATAAATCAAAAATATTATTAATTAATATCAAAATATAATTTCGACTATGATAAATAATACCAGTATTGTCGTATTGTTCTGATGGTAAATTTTGAGTGCATAACATTAATTAGGAAAAACCTAAAACTGCATTGAGAGGCGATCGCAATTAGTGGAACGGGTCATGGTGGTTTGTAGCAGTTGTTTGAGGTATGCGATCACACTTGACCAATTAGCAGCAACAACCGCCGATATGCGGACAATTATTCTCCTTGGTTTGACAACAAAAAACTGGCGTTGCTGAATTCAGGTATGAAAATGATCTTGCATAATTTCAAAACCCTTGTAGAGACGTAGCACTGCTACGTCAAAACAATTCTTTTTCACCAGATGTCTAATTAACTAACCTTTTTGAATTACTGCTTGATAACGACCTAGCGCAATTAAAGGAAAGTATTGTTGATACAGATGATACTTGAGATAAAAATGGCAAGGGAAGCCAGTACCCGTAAAGTCTGCCTCAAACCAAGTACCATCGGGTTTTTGAGTTGTTACTAGATAGCTAATTCCCCGCTCAATCACCTCAAGAGCTAATTTACCAGTGGCTTCACCTGCTGCTATTAACCCTATTATTGCCCAAGCAGTTTGAGATGCAGTACTATTTCCTTTTCCTTTGAGACTAGGATCGTTGTAGCTGCGGCAAGTCTCACCCCAACCCCCATCTGGGTTTTGACAGCCAACTAACCAACTAGCTCCCCGTTCTATACTGAGTTTATGCCTTTGAGGATCGATTAACGCCAAGGCTGATAAAACGCCACTAGTACCGTAGATATAATTTACACCCCAACGACCAAACCAACAGCCTTCGGTTTCTTGTTCGTGCAGAAGATAAGTAAGCGATCGCTCTAAATTATCACTATCAATTGACAAATCACAAGCACCAAGCATTTCTAGCACTCTAGCCGTAACATCTGCGGTGTTTGGATCGATCATGGCTTTTAAGTCGCCATAAGGAATCGAGTTGAGCCAATCTTGATCGTTGTCTAAATCAAAAGCAGCCCATCCACCCGGTTTACATTGCATAGATGCAATCCAGTTTAAGGCCCGAGCGATCGCAGCTTGCTTAATTTTCTCATTCGGGAGTTTCGCTAAATGTAGCGCCATCACCACCACCGCCGAGTCGTCTACATCGGGATAAAAGCGATTCTCAAACTCAAACGCCCAAGCCCCTGGTTTTCCTTGGCGATTTTTGACAGCCCAATCTCCGTAATCTAAAATTTGTTTTTGCAGCAACCATTCTCCAGCCTTGACTACAGCCGGATGATTTGGTGCAAAGCCAGATTCTACTAAAGCACGCATCACCCAAGCTGTATCCCAGACGGGTGAAACACAAGGCTGTACCCGATAGCTATTGTCTGTTTCAATGGCAAAGTTATCAATTGCTTGCAAACCTCGTTCCACAATGGGATCGTTTCGGTCATAATCCAGACACCGCAAAGCCAGCATTGAATTCAGCATCGCCGGAATAATGCCGCCCCAGTCACCTGTAGCTTCTTGGCGCTCTAAAATCCATTTTTCGGCGGCTTTGATGCCTTCTTGGCGAAAGGGTACTAAATTAAGGCTTTCTGCCAACTTAAACCCCCGATCGAGGGTGAGGAATAAATCTGTCCAATCGCCACTTTGGGGTAATTCCCACTGGACTCGATCGACACCTTCGGCGTATAGCTCATCTAGGTTGATCGCTGAATCGGTGAGAAAAACAGGTTTGCGATCGCATACAATCAGTAATGGTACTGTACTGGAACGTGCCCAGCTAGACATCTCATAGATATTAACTGGAAAAGCTTTCGGCAACAGCATCACCCAAGCTGGTAGCGAGGGAATACCGCGCCAGTTGTAGCAACCAATCAAGGCTAAGTGTAACTTGGTAAAAATCCGAGTTTTGCTGATCCCACCTCGTTGGAGAATAAAAGTTTTCGCCCGAAGCATCGCCGGATCGCTTACTGGTACACCTAGAAGTCTTAACGCCATGTAAGCTTCAACCGAGGTGCTGAGTTCTCCACCATCACCGTAGTAAAGTTCCCAGCCGCCGTGCTGCCGTTGCTCTTGACGCAAATATGCTTCAACTTTGTGTAAAGCTCTGGTTTGGTCTGTTCCCCAAATTTTATGCAGGAGAACGACTTCAGCAGTGATGGTGACATTAGATTCTAACTCTGCCCACCAGTAACCTGCCGGATTTTGAATTGAAAGCAGATATTCTTGGCTAGCTGCGATCGCTTCTGCGACTTGATTGACTTTTACCCTGTCTTGTGTTTGCATCAAATCCTATTTAACCTCAACACCCAACCCTACTTTTGAATACGGCAATCCGATAAAAAAATTTTCCTATATCAGTAGACATAGTATTGTGTCTGAGTCACTAAAAATTTGCAATAGATCATTCTTTTTTTTGAATTTTGAATTGGAGCGAAGCGACGGTCATGGATGTAATTGTATTAGGATTGATGCTCTTATCCTTGACAATTTGGTTAGGGTTACTATGTTTTTGGGGGCAATTTTGGCGGACAGACCAGCAATTAGAGGTAGAGACGTTGTATACAACGTCTCTAAAATCGTTACCTGTGGTTTGTGCCGTCGTTCCGGCGCGTAACGAAGCTGAGTTAATACCAACTAGTTTGCGATCGCTCCTACTCCAAGATTATCCTGGTTCTTTCACTGTATTTTTGGTGGACGATCGCAGCACAGACCGGACAGCAAATTTTGCTGAAGGGGTTGCACACGCTGTCGGCAAACCCCAACAACTGCATATTATCTCAGGTGAATCACTGCCTCCTGGTTGGTCAGGGAAACTTTGGGCAGTTGAGCAAGGTATCAAGAGCGCGAATAAACTTGCACCTGATTATTTTTTGCTGACTGACGCAGATATCGAACACGATCCTGGTAATCTCCGCCGACTGGTTGCTAAAGCTGTCCAAGAAGATTTAGACCTGGTTTCGGTAATGGTACGACTCAGGTGTGAAAGCTTTTGGGAAAAACTTTTAATTCCAGCCTTCGTCTTTTTCTTCCAAAAACTCTATCCTTTTCGCTGGGTGAATAATCCCAACAATCCCACAGCCGCCGCCGCCGGGGGATCTATTCTGATCGCCCGTGAAGCTTTAGAGCGAATTGGAGGTATCCAAGTGATTCGCCAAGCTTTAATTGACGATTGCGCCTTGGCTCAGGCTGTTAAGAAGAGCAGGGGAGCAGGGGAGCAGGGGAGCAGGGGAGACAAAGAAAATAACCATACCTACAATGCTCAATACCTAATCCCCAGCCAAGGTCGTATCTGGCTGGGGTTGAGTAGCTTGACTCGCAGTTTGCGTCCCTATGATTCCCTGGCGACCATTTGGGATATGGTTGCCCGTACTGCCTATACCCAACTGAATTATTCGCCATTACTACTATTGGGAACTTTGGTAGGAATGCCTCTGATTTATTTAGCTCCGCCTGTATGTATGATTCTAGGTGCAGTTTGGGGCAATTGGGCGATCGCATTTACAGGTTTATTCGGATGGCTGTTGATGACTGTCGCTTACTACCCGACGATCCGCTTTTATAAATGTTCTCCCTGGTTCGCGTTGAGCTTACCTGCGATCGCTTTTCTTTATACTTTAATGACTTTAGACTCAGCACTCCGTCATTGGCAAGGGCGCGGCGGCGCTTGGAAAGGAAGAGTTTATCCTAGCTCGGATAATACCAGTTTTTAATCTAAAATAAAAGTGTTTTTGTGGATGATGTGCCGATTAAAATTGAAATTATTGCCGAAACTCGTTTTCAACTAGATCCACCAAGATATCCAAAGTAGTCACTTGTTCTCTGCTTAAGCTTCAATGATTGTTTTACCTCTAAGCTGCTGTCAAATTCTGACCGTTACGCCGATGACAGCGTTGAGGCTAGAGATTTAATCGATCTAGCAGTTCTCAGGCTGCGATCGCCAATACCTCAAGTATCAATTGAGAAGGCTGAAAGAGCATATCAGGTTATGCGCCCTTTGAAAAGAGCGTAGGCGTAGCCCGTCGTAGACATCGCACGCTTTCAAGAAAGACCAGATTACAGGGAGAAATGCTTTCTGAGTCTGCAAGTCGATCAAGCTCAGATACCCAAAATTATCGATGGTATTGATTTACTCTCTACAGATTTAGGTTTATCTCACACTCCAAGGACTTTTCAAGAACAACACGATATCTTTGCTGATTTAGAAATACAGAAAGAAAAACGAGAAGATTCTTAAACAATTCATACCCAATGACCAATACCCCTAAATTCTTGAAGCTATTTGTTTAGTACTAACAGGGCTAACAGGCAATGGTTGAGCAGCTTTCAAGACTGCATCCAGTAACCCTGGAAACAACATCTCTAAATCTTCACGCCGTAGTATGTTAATATGGTGTGTCCCTTCTTTGCGTGTCAAGACTATCCCCGACTCCCGCAAAATCTTGAAGTGATTGGACATCGTAGACTTAGCGATCGCAAAATCAAATCTCGCACAGCATTGTTCCCCCTCAGTCGCCAGCAACCGCACAATCTCTAACCGCACCGGATCGCCCAATGCATACAATACGCCCGGTAAAGAAATATTTTTTCTATCTGGATGATAAAGAAATCTCATAGTTGCATTATCTCATCAGGTGGCATATATTTTTATTATTCGATATTATCGAATAATAGAATTAATTAGGAAGGCAATTTATGTCATCCATTACAAATGTCACAGAAGCCACATTCAAGCAAGAAGTCTTGGAAAGTGAAATTCCGGTATTAGTGGACTTTTGGGCCCCTTGGTGCGGCCCTTGCCGGATGGTGGGCCCAGTCGTCGATGAAGTTGCTGCTGAATACGAAGGACAGGTGAAATTTGTGAAGCTGAACACAGATCAAAATCCTACTGTCGCTAGCCATTACGGAATTCGCAGCATTCCGACGCTGATGGTTTTTAAGGGCGGTCGGCAGGTTGATACTGTCGTCGGGGCAGTCCCAAAAACTACCTTGAATAAGACCTTAGCACAGCATCTTTAATTTGAGTGCTGAGTTAGGAGTTAGGAGTGAGGAGTGAGGAGTTAGGAGTGAGGAGTTTTGTTTATCCCCCTCATCTCCCTAATCTCCCCCTACTTCTTAGTCCCCAGTCCCAAATCATTCTGTTTCAACTAACGGGGAAAGAGCGAAATGGACTTGAAACTGCATGGTAAATCTGCATTGGTGAGTGGCTCAACCGCAGGCATTGGTTTGGCGATCGCTCTTGGGTTAGCTCAAGAGGGTGCATCAGTAATTATCAATGGTCGGTCTGAAGCAAGAGTAGCTCAAGCGATCGCTAAAATTAAGCATTTTACACCCGATGCGAAAGTTTCTGGTGTTGTTGCTGACACCGGCACAGCATCAGGGGTAGAACAACTTTTTGAAAAAGTTCCTCACGTTGATATTCTCATCAACAATTTAGGTATTTATGAGCCAAAAACCTTCTTTGATATTACTGATCAAGATTGGTTAAACATATTTGAGGTTAACGTTCTCAGTGGAGTCCGCTTGAGTCGGCAATATCTGCAAAAGCAGCTAGAGCAAAACTGGGGACGGATAATTTTTATCTCCAGCGAATCTGCTATTCAGATCCCAGTGGAAATGATTCACTATGGCACAACTAAGACAGCGCAACTAGCCATTGCCCGAGGTCTAGCAGAAATGACTGTTGGCACTGGAGTCACAGTAAACTCAGTCCTACCAGGGCCAACCCGTTCAGAAGGCGTTGAAGAGTTTATTTCTCAACTAGCACAGGAACGTGGTATCAGTCCAACAGAAGTTGAGGCTGAATTTTTTCAAAATGTGCGTCCAACTTCCTTGATTAAACGCTTTGCAACTAATGAAGAAGTAGCAGCGATCGTAGTTTATCTTTCTAGTCCCGTAGCCTCAGCAACTAATGGTGCAGCTTTGCGGGTAGATGGTGGCGTTATTCGATCGATTGTTTAGTATTTGAAGTATATCTGTTGTAGGGGCACAGCAATAGACCAAACCCTTTTCAAATCTCGTTTCCAGTCGGAGACTGGGAACGAGGCAATGCCCAATGCCCAATGTAAAATAATTTGGAGATATAACCAATGACAGCTGATATCAACTTATTCTCTCCTTATCAATTAGGGAATCTGGAATTACCTAATCGGATAGTGATGGCACCCTTAACCAGAAATAGGGCAGCTAAGGGAAACGTCCCATACGAACTTAATGCTACTTACTATGCTCAACGTGCTTCCGCCGGACTGATTATTTCTGAAGCAACACAGGTAACTCCTGAAGGGCAAGGCTATCCCGCGACACCAGGAATTCATTCACCAGAACAGGTGGAGGGATGGAAGTTAGTAACCGATGCCGTACATCAGCACGGAGGAAGAATTTTCTTGCAACTATGGCATGTCGGCAGAATTTCTCATCCAGACTTACAACCAAATGGAGTTTTACCTGTAGCACCTTCTGCGATCGCTCCTAAAGGTGAGGCTTCAACTTATGAGGGGCCAAAACCTTTTGTTACTCCCCGTGCTTTAGAAACATCGGAAATACCGCAGATCGTCGAACAGTACCGTCAGGGAGCGGCAAATGCTCTAGCGGCTGGGTTTGATGGGGTGGAAATTCACTCAGCTAATGGTTATTTAATAGATCAGTTTCTTCGGGATGGTACTAATCAACGTACAGATAAATATGGGGGTGACATTGAAAATCGGGCCCGATTCCTGTTGGAAGTAACAGAAGCGGTAACTAGTGTGTGGGATTCTAACCGAGTTGGGGTACGTTTCTCTCCCAGTGGGACTTTTAACGATATCCATGACTCCAATCCTCTGGAGACATTCGGTTATGCGGCTCAAGCATTGAATAAGTTTAATTTGGCATATCTACATATTTATGAGGCAACAGAGGCAGACATCAGACATGGCGGAATAATTGTACCCACCAGTCATATACGCGATCGCTTTACAGGTACTCTCATCGTCAATGGTGGTTATACCCGTGAAAAAGGTGATGCTGTACTGGCAAACAAAGCCGCAGATTTAGTTGCCTTTGGCACATTATTTATATCAAATCCCGATTTACCCCGACGCTTGGCTTTGAATGCACCACTAAATCAACCAAATCAAGCAAGCTTTTATGGTGGTGGTGAACAGGGATATACAGACTATCCATTTTGGTCGACTGCTAATGAACCTGTAGCTAACGTGTAATTCGTAATTCGTAAGCTAATGTACTTTTAATTTGCATAACTAGGGCGCTCATTGTTGCCCATTCCACAAGAGTTTTAATTCCAGGTAATATGCAGGTTAAATTTCCAACAGCTTAATTCGTAATTTTCCCTTGAGCGTACTGTAAAGTTGTTTATTCGGAAACAAGGAATAATTTTTATTTTTGTTTCATGAATAAATACATTCGCTTGTATGCTAATTACGAATTGTTTGGTCATAATCCAACTATCAGGAGAATCTCATGAGTACCGTCATCCAAACCCAACCTTTAGATGTACCAAGTGCGATCGCTAAACGTCGTTCAATCAAAACTTTTAAAACAGACCCCATCGCCCCAGAATTGCTCAAACAACTGGTAGAGTTAACCGTGGCAGCGCCCAGCAGCTATAATATCCAGAGCTGGCAAATTATTCTTGTGCAAGATGAGGCGCAAAAAGCAGCCTTATCAGCAGCATCATGGAATCAACAGCAAATTGTCCAAGCACCAGTTACCTTTGTGTTTGCTGCTGATGCAACTGCATCTGAAACAAACTTGAACCCGATCATTGAACAGGCTCTTGCAACTGGGGCCTGGAATGAAGGTACGGCAAATTATTTTAAAACTGCTATTCCGCAATTTCAACAGGGGCTAGGAGACAAGCAACGGGAGTATGCCATCAAAGATGCGATTATCGCTGCTACCCATTTGGTGTTAGCGGCAGAAAGTCTGGGATTATCGACTTGTTTTATGAACGGTTGGATTGAGGATCAGGTAAAGCAAGTAATTGGTGCTGGGGATAATCCAGATTTAGCGATCGCTGTTTTAGTCCCTGTTGGCTATGCAGCCGAACCACGCTTAAATCCCGGTCGTTTGCCATTCTCCTCTAATGTCTCTGTAGACAGAATTGGCAACCCTTATGCAGGGTAGTTTTTTATAAATGCGGAATGGGGCATGGAGAATAGGGGATGAGTCTTTGATACTCGCCGACGAGTCTTTGATACTCGTGAATGAGGCTTTGATACTCGCCGACGAGTCTTTGATACTCGTGAATGAGGCTTTGATACTCGCCGACGAGTCTTTGATACTCGTGAATGAGGCTTTGATACTCGCTGACGAGTCTTTGATACTCGTGAATGAGTCTTTGATACTCGCCGACGAGTCTTTGATACTCGTGAATGAGTCTTTGATACTCGCCAACGAGTCTTTGATACTCGTGAATGAGTCTTTGATACTCGCCAACGAGTCTTTAAACCTGCTCCCCCTGCCTCCCCTACTCCCTCATCTCACTCCCCCCTCCTCAACCATGTCCTTACCCTCCTTCCTCGCGCGTCGTTCGTTCCACTATGGCTGGATAGTTGCAGGTTTAACATTCTTAGCCTTGCTAGTGGCAGCCGGAATTCGCTCTGCTCCTGGAGTTTTTATAGTGCCTCTGGAACAAGAGTTTGGCTGGAGTAGAGCAACTATATCTTTAGCAATCTCCATTAACTTGGTACTCTACGGATTAATTGGCCCTTTTGCTGCCACCGTTATGGAGCGGATCGGCATTCGGCGGATGATGGTATTTTCGCTTGCTATCATTGCTCTCGGTGTCGGTTTAACCACTTTGATGTCAGCGTCTTGGCAACTAGTCTTGCTGTGGGGTGTAGTAGTCGGTTCTGGTAGCGGAGTTATCGCCCTGGTTTTGGGTGCTATTGTCGTCAATCGCTGGTTTTTGTCAAAGCGGGGTCTAGTTCTGGGCATCTTAACTGCCAGTACAGCTACGGGGCAACTAGTGTTTTTACCCATGCTGGCTTCAGTCGCCGATCGCTTTGGTTGGCGAATTGCGGCTCTAGCTCTGACTGGTGCAGCACTTTTAATTATTCCAGCGATCGCAGCTTTTATGCGCGATCGCCCGGCGGATGTTGGTTTGCGACCTTTTGGCGACACCAGCGAAACTGTAGAAGTGTTACAGCCCAAAGTCAATTCCATCGCCTCCACTCTTAACGCCCTCTGGCTGGGAATGCGTAACCGCGACTTCTGGCTGTTATTTGGTAGCTTTTTTATCTGTGGTGCTAGCACAAATGGGTTAATTGGAACTCATCTGATTCCCGCTTGTATTGACCACGGTATCCCGGAAGTCAAGGCGGCGGGTCTTTTGGCAATCATGGGATTATTCGATTTTTTCGGAACTACTATGTCCGGTTGGCTATCTGACCGCTGGAACAATCGCTACTTATTGTGTTGGTACTACGGACTGCGGGGTTTGTCTTTGATTTTCTTGCCCTTCAGTTTCAACTTTTCCTTCTATGGGCTTTCCATTTTCGCCGTCTTCTATGGACTTGATTGGATTGCTACCGTACCACCAACAGTCCGTCTGGTTGCCAACGTCTTCGGTAAAGAAAATGTCGGCGTGATGTTCGGTTGGATTGTCGCCGGACACCAGCTTGGTGCAGCCACAGCAGCATTCGGAGCCGGAGTCTTGAGAACTTGGACGGGTAGTTATTTACAAGCGTTTATTTTATCAGGCGTTCTCTGTCTGATTGCCGCAGTTTGTGTACTGCAAATTGGTCAAAGTCCCACTAAGGGCAATTCACAGTTATCTTCAGTGATGGATAATTAATTTATGGCAACAACAGCTTTAATTGTCGGTGCAGGTAATGGACTAAGCGCTTCTTTAGCTCGCCTATTTGCCAAAGAAGGATTTACCGTAGCTTTAGCAGCTCGCCAAATTGAAAAACTCACTCAATTGAGCAGTGAAATTGGGGCAGTTAGTTTCGCCGCTGATGCCTCAAAGCCGGATGAAGTAGAACAGTTATTTATTGATATCGAAAATAAAGTCGGTTCCCCGAATGTTGTTATTTACAATCCCAGTTTTCGGGTGCGGGGGCCTCTTGTCGATCTAGATCCTGGTGAAGTGGCAAAAACCTTAGATATAACTGCTTATGGTGGTTTTCTTGTAGCCCAAGCTGCTACCAAAAGGTTTTTGCAACTTGGCGGCGGTGCTATATTTTTTACTGGAGCCTCAGCCAGTGTTAAAGGTTATCCGCTATCTGCGCCCTTTGCAATGGGGAAATTTGCACTGCGCGGTTTGGCTCAGAGTATTGCTAGAGAATTAGCACCAAAGAATATCCATGTAGCGCATTTTGTGATTGATGGTGGAATCCGTTCAGCAGTTCGCCAAGATCCAGTAGATAATCCTGATAGTACTCTTGACCCGGATGCGATCGCTCAAACTTATCTCAGCATTCTCCGCCAACCGCGCAGTGCTTGGACTTGGGAAGTAGAACTACGTCCGTGGGTAGAGAACTTCTAGCCTAGACAATTGTTACAAGAATAGTTTTATAGGTATGAAAATTGATTTTGGTGCAACTGCTACTGATTATGCAAAACACCGCGCTGGCTTTCCCAGTTCATTATTTAATAGACTGTCTGAATATGGTATAGGTTTACCAGGGCAGAATATTGTTGACCTTGGTACAGGAACAGGAACACTAGCGCGGGGCTTTGCTGATAGAGGTGCTTATGTAATCGGCATCGACCCATCAGTGTCACTTTTAGAACAAGCCAGACAGTTAAGCGAATCTGCCCAACTCCAAGTAGATTATCGAGTCGCAACTGCTGAGAATACCGAGTTACCAGATGCCAGTGCTGATGTGGTGACAGCTGGACAGTGTTGGCATTGGTTTGATCGTCCGCGTGCCGTCCAGGAAATTACTCGTATATTGAGAAGAAATGGCTCGATCGCGATCGCACATTTTGATTGGATACCTTTAAAAGGTAATGTCGTTGAAGCCACAGAACGACTGATCGAGGCTCATAATCCCGCCTGGAATATGGGCGGCGGTAATGGCTTGCATCCCCTGTGGTTACAAGATATTGGCGAAGGAGGATTTCGAGAAATCCGCACATTTTCTTACGATGTATTTGTACCTTATACACACGAGGCTTGGCGGGGACGAATTCGTGCTAGTGCCGGTGTGGGAGCCAGCTTGACACAAGAATTGGTAGAAGTATTTGACCAGGAATTGGCGACATTACTCGAAACAAGATATCCTACAGAAATTCTTGAAGTTCATCATAGAGTTTGGGCTGCGATCGCTAAATCACCGCTATAAAAAAGTATAATGGTCGCTGCCATTGCAAGTTCCCGACAAGTGACAAATTTAGCACTCCAGTCCAAGCATTTTTACAACCCACATTCCGCAGATATTAAAGCGGATTTAATAATTATAAAATTGAAGAGGCTCAAGCCTGAAATGATTGTCTAGAAATTATTCCAGGCTTTTTTCCTATAAAAAGGAGTCAGAATTCAGAATACTCTACCCAATACTTCTCAGGTTTTGCATTTTTAACTCGAAATCGGGTTTGGGGTAAAGGGTACTGGGTTTGGGTTAAAGGTTTTTTCTTTCCCTTTTCCCCTTAACCGAGAATTATTGATACTCTACCCGCACTGCGTAAACTATCTAGACAAGAATTGGCATGTCAGGCAGATGCTAAAATCGGTATATAGCGGAATGCAGGTTATATTACAGTACAATTTTGATTAACCCAATTATCAGGAATTCTTTCTAAAATACCAGCACCAAATACCTTATTCATTTCTAAATATTCTAGATGAACATAACCAATATGACAGTGACAAGTTTGGTTGGTACAAGGTTGTTCAAACAAAGCTGCTTCCCAGTCAGAATCATAAATATTACCAATTGCTGCTTTAATAAAATGACATCGATACATTGTCCCATCACCATCAACAGAAATCACTGATTTTCCAGCCTGACAAGAATGCCCAAAGCTAGGATAATGTTGAGTATTTAATTCATATAATGGATCGATAGATTGAAATAATTCTCGATTTTCTGGTGATAAATTAGTCAGTTCAGCTTTCACAGCATTAATCCACAAATAAACGTGGTTTGGTAACTCTTGACGTAAAGCTGCTATTTCTGCTTTAAACTTGGAAAAACCGACAACTCCAACGCTAAATTTGACATTTTTGTTGTCTAGATTGAGGCATTTGGCTAAGAAGCGATCGCGTGACACCCATTCGGAATGAAAAGTTGCCCAAAGCGCCAATTTATCTTTGTTACATTCTTCTACCCAATCTAAATTACAAGATAGATTAGTTTGAATTGCTGCTTTGTTAACATTGGGGAGTTGCGTTAATTTTATCAGTGCTTGCTGATACGAAGAATGGATTAGGGCTTCTCCCCAAGGAGTAAAGAGAATTGAAAATTGATGTTGGGGATGTTGGGAAATCCAATCTACAAACAGTTCTAAAGATTGTTTATCGATTGCTAATTCGGCGGCTGTTTGTTGGCGTTTGGCAAAGGGGCAATATTCACAACCGTAGTTGCAACTAATTAAAGGGCCGCGATAGAGGATAGTAAGGTGCATAGTAATAGTTATTATTGAATATTAGTTAAATTTGATTATTCGCAGGCAGAATAATATTTATCTGGTGTTTTTTGTCTCTCGGAAATAACTTCAATGTCAAATTGATTAAATTCTTTAATTATCTCATCAGTTAAATAATTATCAGTAATATCAATAATTTTTTAAAGCTAATTCTACTTGAGGATATTCTATATCTTTTAAAATTTTCAATGCTGCTCTTTGAGCTTTCCTAGATTTATTTTTCAAATCTTCAACTAGCAAATATAATCCTGCATCGCCATAGTTTAATGCTTCACTTACCGCTGCAATTCCAGCTTCAATGTTTGAACTCGATAAACGTTTTCTAACACCTTCAATACCACCTAATACAGCACCTCGTACTGGTGGCGGTGCTTCTCCTCCGAGTACTGCATCAAATTCTCCGGGCTGATTTTGATTATTTGTCATATTTTCTCCAACGGTAGATGTAATGTAAATACTCGTAGAAGCGTGATTAATCGTTTCTGTACAAATATTTTTGAAACCCGACTATTTCAACTCATAATCCTGCATTAATTCCTGCACTTTCTCAGAAAATAACCACGCGCCAATAGTGTCAGAACGCTCAATTCCAAATTCAGTTAACTGTAAAATATCCTCATCTTTTATCGCTAAATTCAAAACAAGCAGTTCTGAAAACTCTGGAAAATCAGCGTATACTTCACTACTAAATTTCTGACGATAACTAGCACAATTCAATCCTTCATCGGAAAGCAAAGATAATAAAATATATCGCCGACGTTGTTCTTCAGCATTTAGTTGAAAACCAAAATGCGCGTAGTAAAATGACTCATCTGCTGTTTGAATATATGCTTGTAAAATCTCGCTGATTCCCTTTGCTCCCACAGCATATTCGTTGGAGTAGTGCAAAGTATTAGTGTAGGAACGTGCGCCACAACCTAAACCAACCATACTGTCGGCTTGACAGCAGTAGATGGGAGACGAGGGAGACAAGGGAGAAATATTGCTACCTTGTCTACCTTGTCCCCCTTGTCCCTCTTCCACTCGTCGAAACATCCGCATGGAAACTTGCGTATATCCTTCTGACAATAATAGCGATCGCCCTTCTCGATAACAAGCTAAACGAATATCGTCCCATTCTCGATCTGTGCGTCCCAAACCTGTGAGCGATCGCACATACAATGGATATAGATAAATTTCTTCTGGTTGAAAACGCAAGGTAGCTTGTATTGATTGCAACCAAGTATTTATTGTTTGTCCGGGTAAACCGTAAATCAAATCAATATTAAGCGTGGGAAATCCCATCTCTTTGATCCTTGTCAGCGTTGTTTCTACTTGGGTAGTAGATTGACGGCGCTGGGTGGCTAAAACTTCCGAATCGATGAAGCTTTGGACACCAATGCTAACACGATCGACGGCGTGCGATCGTAACAACTTTAACTTATCCTCAGTGGCGGTTTCTGGCGAAACTTCTACAGAAATGGGAATTTCCCGTAACCTTGCACCCATCGTATTTTCAGCAATATTGAGAATAGTTTCGAGGTGCTGAATGGGTAATTGGGTGGGAGTTCCGCCACCAATAGCGAACCTAGCAAATGACGCATCACCCAACACCGCTTTCATCCGTTGCGCCTGTCGCTGTAACGTGCGGACATATTGACTCATAAAATCTTCATTGTGGCTAACTGCGGTAAACAGATTACAGAACCCACAACGCATTTCACAAAACGGTATATGTATGTAGAGAAATAGCGCTTGTCTATCTTGCTGCGCCCAAAGTTCCGGGAGATACACAGGTGGAGTGAGGGGACGGTAAGCTGTTTTGTGCGGGTAAGAATAAACGTATGCTTGATAAGGAGACTGGGCAATTTTGGATTTAAGATTTTGAATTGTCAGCATAAGATTTAAAAGAATTTAGAACTCTGCGCCTCTGCGTGAGTTTTCATAAAACAAACTCAGCATAAGGAACCGTCCAAACCACAGGATGGCTAAGTCGATGTCCAGTGTAACCATCTTCACCATAAGTTGTCCCGTGGTCAGAACACAGAATGCAAAAAGTAGAATGCCTTTGTCGTATAATATTCCAGAGTTTGGCTAATTGGCGATCGACATATTCCAAAGCTGCGGCGTGAGATTCAATGGTATCGATTTTATCTTTGGCATCGGGAAGATAGAAATAATTTGGTTGATGCAAGGCAGAAATATTTATAAATAAAAATATGCGTTGATTCTTTGGCGTTTGTTCTAAAATTTGTCGTGCAAGATTTACCTGATTTTCTGTAGATTTGGGGTTAGTAACACCTAATTCTGGACTCCAATAACTTTCGGCAAACATTGAGGGAATTACATTACCTAAAGGGTTGCGTTTGTTGAAAAAACCAACTCCACCAATGCAAACTGTATGATATCCCTTAACCGCTAATCCATTAACAATATTTGAGCTATCTAATACACAAGTTGTATCAGTCGTAGTGGTACTTTCTTCAAATCCCAAAGCAAAAAGGCGGGGGTGAATTCCAGGCATTATAGGTGTGGGTAAAAAGCCTGCGAAAAATGCATGATGAGAAGCATAAGTGAAGTTTCCGGGTGAATGTCGTTCTTCCCAACCTGTTTTAGGGAGTACTTTTGCTAAGTTTGGAGTGCGTTTTTGTGCGAGTAAATCTTTGGCTACGTCGTAACGCAGTGTGTCTATAGTGATAAATAAGATATTGTGATTTCCGACGATTTGATTCATGTTTAACATGGCGAAGAAAAATATTTTTTATGTTCACGCAGAGGCGCAGAGTCGCAGATATTAACGAGAAATTTATAAAAATCTCTGTGTTCTCTGTGTCTCTGTGTTTAGTTCCAAAATCGCTTTAATTTCACTCGTATAAGTATCAATTCCATTGCACAAAATACCCGGTAATAAATCACCGAAAGCATTAATCTCTAAAATCGCATGAGTTTTCCAATCAGGTAAAATCAGTAAATCAACTCCACAATATAAACTATTAGGAAATAACCCTGCTGCTTGTTCACAAGTTCGCTTCATTATCTCCCAATTTTCTGCACCAACTTTTGCTAAAAATTCCTCAGTATTTCCCCGTTCATTCCCCAAATGCAAATTTGTCATGGGACTTTTACCAAGGCGAACAACGATATGCTGTGCTTCGCCATTAATAACCACCACACGCACATCAAAACCACATTCTTGTAAATGTGCTTTAGGTAGCCATTCTTCAACTTGTACGCCTTCTGCTGTCAAGATATTGATGATATCGGCGATTTCTTCGTGATGAGTATAGTGCCTAATTTTTCGGGAGTTGTAAAGCAGAGTTTGCCCATTTTCTCGCACTCGTTCGACAGTGGTAATGGCTGATTCAAAACGCGAATTTGCGCGGTAAGCAACGACTCCAGAAGCGGCGGAACCGTGGGAAAGTTTGACGAATACTCGTTCTATTCCCTGCATTTGCATTTGTTCGCGTAAATGATCGTAGTTGTGGATTTTATCTAATGAACGGGGAACGGGGATATTATGACGGCTGAATCTTTCGTGACAAGCTGGTTTGTCAAACATCACAGCGATATCTTGGGGATGGTTCATGAAGTACCCCACCCCCAACCCTTCCCCGCAAGCGAGGAGGGGAGTAAGTTGTGTTTCCCATTTTTGCAACAGATACCGCCAGCCTAAATACCACTGTCGCGGATAGAGGATCAGTCCTTTGTCAAATTCTAATTTTGTCGCTGCTTCTGCACTGATATGTTGATGATTGGAAGTAGAAAAAATCTCCCTACTCCCTTCTGCAATGATGGCTTTATCAACATCAAAGTTTTTTTCTGGAGAGTCAAAGCGGATAATAGTGTTGGGTGTGTTGAATTGTTCGAGAGTTTGTTTTCCTGCTATTAAGTCGGCGTAATCTACTACGGTAGCTGGTGGTAGGTTGAAATGGGTTAGTGCTTCTTGGAGGAAACCGACACGGCGGTTTTCGGGGTTAGCGATGAGGATAAAATTTAGCATTATCTAATTATTCTTTATTCGTGGAGGGCAGAATAGCGATTGGCAAATTCAGATTCTTCATTACTCATGCAAAGCAGAGTATCTCGATCCTCCACATCCTCTTTCCATTTCATCCTCTTGATCGTCTGCAATCACCTGACAATTAAGCTGTAACAATCGTTGAACCATACTTTCTGATACGCAATTGTTAGAAATGTTGAGGGTATGAAGTTGATTTATCGCTGGACAATTTAAAAAAGCTTCTGCCCCATAATCGCTTAAATTACCCATTGATAAATCAAGCACTAAGAGACGTTCAATCATTGGCGATCGCACTATATTCTCTGCAAGCAAGTCAGAAAATTCGCTGCTACGAAGTCCTAAGTAAGCCAAATTTGGGAATGATTCACCAAATAAAATTGGTATCAAATTATCAATAATAAATGTCTCATTTCTTAGTTGCCTACCCAGCCAGAGTTCTAGACATTCTAGATTTGGTAATTCTAAAGCACAAATTTGAGAGAAATTTCTCTCGTCGATATCTGCTGTTTCTATAATTAGGGTTTTGAGATTTTTATGGATTAAAGTTTCGCATTCTAAGAGATATTCATAAAATTGACCACGTACTTTTAGCAATTGCAAATTAGGAAATGCTTCGAGAATTGGACGAATATCAAAAACTGCTAACTTAGATTTGCGATATTCATGTTGTTCTGCATCTCCTATAAATAATGCTTGAAGATTAGGCAGTTTTTCAGATGCTTCGCAAAGTGCTTCTAAAACTATCCCAAAACAGATATTATTATCGTTCCAATAATTTTCATATTCTATTTGACAAATCAAAGCTTGAATTTTGCTAGATTGAGGGTCTTGCAAAAGATTATAAAAAGTCTCTAAATTTATGTTTTTATTGCGATGTTGTGGTTGAATTTGAATCGTATAAGCATAACTTTCATGGTTGCTAATACCAACTTGAGGATTAAATTGTTGGAATTTCCAGTTTTCCAGCTTGAGAAAAAGTTGACTAATACTTTCTGACATTAAAACCTCCACACTTTGACTGTGTTATTTACACCACCACTCACCAATGTTTGCCCATTAGAACTTAGTGCTAATGAACGAATAGCTCCTGTATGACCTTGAAATGAGAAAATTTTCTTCTCTGAAGCTAAATCCCAGACTTTAATATTTTGGTCTCCAGCAGTCAGAAAAGTTTTACCATCGGGACTGAATACGATAGAACGAACCCAACCAGCATGACCGTAAAAAGAAAAAATTTCTTCCCCAGTTTGCATATCCCAAATTTTAATTCTCTGGTCACTACCACTTACTAATATACGCCCGTTAGGGCTAATTGCTAAAGACCGTATTGAATGGCAATGTCCTATAAGACTCCAAATTTCACGTCTAGACTTTAAATCCCAAATTTTGATAGTTCTATCTTCACCACCACTAATTAAAAGCTTGCCATCAGGAGATATACAAAGAGCATAAATTGAGCGACGATGCCCTTCTAAAATAGCAACTTCTTCACCCCAATTCCACTGCCAAATTTTGATACATCCATTCCCATCTGCACTAAAAAAGCTTTCTCCATTAGGATGTATAGCTAGAGCGTAAATTGTAGTTGAATGCTTGCTTAATTTACCGAGATATTTACCTGCTTTTATATCCCAAAGCATAATGATTTTATCTGCCCCAGCACTAATCATCTTCTGTCCATCAGGACTAATAGCTACCCAATTAATATCAGAAGTATGATGATGATTAAATCGCAGATCAAATTTTTCTTGTCCTGTCTCTAAATTCCAGACTTTCGGCGAATTGATACTGTTATAGCGGCTATCACCTGAACCACATACCAAAGTTTTACCATCTGGACTAATAGCTACAGAGTGAACTTGTTGGTAATACGCTTTTAATGTATGAATACACTGAAAAAATTGATATGGATTAAAGTCTTGCAGTGCTTGTTTGACAAATGATTCAGTGCGCGATGTCTGCGACGGGCTACGCCTACGCAAAATATTATAAGCTGATAATCTCACCTGTCCTGACTGATTATGTAGGGCTTGAATTACTATCTCCAAACCTACATCGCCGTAATTCAACGCTTCGGAAAGTGCATTAACTTGTACCTCAACCACCGAACTTCTTAACCGGCTTCTTACCCCCTCAAGTCCTCCTAAAACTACACTATTAACTGGTGGTGGTACTTCTCCACCAAGCACTGCATCATATTCTCTTGGTTGATTTGGATTGTTGTTCATAGCTAAAAGTGAACTAATTAAGAGAAAGTTTTTTAACCCGTGCAGGCGGGTAAAGTCTCGTGTAGCCGCGACTTCTAGTCGCCCATTACTATAAATTTCACTCAGAAACAGAACAATAGCGACCGTCAATGTAACTATCTTCATCTTCTGCTTTCTGATTATTTGCCAAAATACGCGCATCAAAACCAGAGAATTTATCAATCATTTCCTGAGATAAGAAGTTTTCTGAAATATTGAGAATGTCAAGATTATTTATAGCTTGACTATTCAGCAATTCTTCCGCACCAACATCAGTCAGCGTTCCCATTGAAAGATCAAGTATGCTGAGAGAATTAATAATTGGGGAACTTACTATAGGATTAATTAGTTCATCGGTAAATTGGCTATTGCGTAATCCTAAATAAACCAAATTGGGAAACTTTTCTGCAAAAATAATTTGATTTAAATCTTCAACCCAACAATCTCCGCCGTAATCTTCACTACCAAACCATAATTCTAAATGTTCCAAGGCTGGCAGATTCATCTGACAAATTTGTGCAACAGTATCCCGACTTAATCCCTCAGTTTCAACAATCAATGCTTTGAGGTGATTGTGTCGTATCGGCGGACTAAATTGTAAACCATCCCCTCCACGAATTTGCAAAATTTCGAGTTTGGGATAAGCTTGTAAAATGGGACTTATATCGCTTTGTTGAATCCAAGATATTTCTGAATCCTCAGAAGTAAGATCGCCAATAAAAATAGCTTTGAGATTAGTTAAACGTTGTTTAGCATCAACTAAAGCTTGGACAATACTACTTGAATCAGTCTGTGATGTTTCTGCCCACAAACCAAACACTAAAGCTTCTAATTTCTCGGCGTTGGGTTCTTGCAGAAGTCTACTAAGTTTACTGGGTAAATTCTCATAAGTATCATACTCAAACCTGAGAGCATAAGCATTATTAACAGGTTCAAAAATACCTACATTTGCATCGAATTCTACAACTTGCCGATTAGCAAATTGAGGAACATAACAACCTTGATAACCTTGATACTGGTTAAATCTCTCTTCCAAATTCCAAGATTTATATGCTTGCAAAGCTTGTTTGACTTGTGGTTCTACTTTTTGCTTCAATAGTCGATAAGCAAAACGCTGCACCAATCTCGATTTATCTTGCAACGCTTGAATTAATATATCCAACCCTGCATCACCATATTTTAAGGCTTCGCTAAGTGCAGCAATTCGCACTTCAATCACAGGATTTGATAAAGAACGTTTAACCCCCTCAATTCCTCCTAAAACAACTCCATCAACAGGAGGCGGAGATTGTCCTCCCAACACTGCATCATAATCTCTGGGTTGATTTTGGTTGTCTGTCATGGTGCTTTACCTTTTGATTCTTTATTAGAATTCCCAAAAATGCTACGCATACATCAATGCAAATAATTGCCGTTGACGGAAATTTAGTACAACATAGAGATGATTGTGGCATTTTTAAAACCCTGAAAAAATCAATAAATTATACTTATGACGGAGTATCATAAAATTGAGTATCGCATTGGTAAAGATGGGAAAATTACTGAAACAGTAATCAATGCTTCTGGTTCGAGTTGCACAAGTACAACATCGGGAATTGAAAAGGCTTTAGGAGAAGTTGAAAATCAAGAATTATTGCCTGAGTATTACGAAGACGGTGAGGGCGAGACAGTGGCACAAAATCAGTCTCTCAAACAAATCTAAGAGGGATGCAGATAGGAATATTTTCTCTTTTAAGCCTTTTGACAATGGCAATAGGGATTTCCACTCTGTTGTTGATTATTCCAGCAATTAGTGATGCGATCGCTCGCCAAGCAGAATTAGAAACTAACAAATTAGAATTGGCGAGATGTCTAGCGACAAGCAGGTTAGCGTCTACGCAAATTGAATTACTAGAAAATGAACTAAAAGTAACGCAGAAAAATTACTTAGAAAAGCAGCAAAAAATAGAACAGTTCCTTGCTGAAAAAGCAGCGCTACATCAGGAAGGCTTGCGACTGCATGAAGAATTGCAGCAGCAACGAGTTGAACTATCAGAGGAATTTCGCTCTGCGACATTTGAGCAGTTGCAGACATTACTGACAAATTATCCAAGCATTTACCAGATGGTGCAGATTAAACCAGAATTACCTGCGAAAAATCTGCTTTCGATGTTTACCTCTTTAGATAACCTCCTCAATAAATGGGGTTACGAACAGATAGGGAAACCTTGGGAAAAAGTAGCTTACAATCCGCAGATTCATCAACCAGACACAGCTGATATTGCTGAAGATGAGTTAGTTTACATTAGATTCATTGGTTATCAGCATTAAGGACGAATTCTTGTCCCTGCAAAAGTTAGTCGCACTTTACCGGGAGGGGGACAAACAATTAAAAATTAAAAATTAAAAATTAAAGAAATGTTATTGCATATTGCCTTCTTGCTCAATGACAAATGACAAATGACTACAGTAATAATTGATTTTGGTACAAGTAATACTGTTGTTTGTACTACTGATTTGATTACCCAAAAACCACGGACATTGAGATTTGATTTGATGTCGCGCCGCTTTGAAATCGGGGCTGAACAAGTTAGCGTTGTACCCAGTTTAGTATTTGTGGAAGGGCGCGATCGCATTTCTTTTGGTGAATCTGTACGCGCCAAACGCTTGGGGTTTGCCCAGCCGGAACGCTGTTTTAGAGCTTTTAAACGCGATTTGGCAGCAGATTTTGTCCCACCTCCGCGACAGTTGGATGGTAATAGTTACAGCGCTGAGGTGGTTTCGGAACTGTTTCTCAAGGAAATTTGGCAACAGGTTGAACAGCAATTACAACCCAGTAGCGTTATTTTCACAGTTCCCGTCGGTGCATTTGAGCGATATCTTGACTGGTTCCGCAATTTGGGCGACAAGTTAAATATTCCCGCAGTGCAAATTGTCGATGAATCTACCGCATCCACGAGAGTGAGATAAGTGGACGAACCACTGATGGAGTTAGCAGTCAGTGAAAATTTTTTACTCAGCACTCAGAACTGTCTCGGTGAAGAAGCCAGTTTGGAAGTGAATCAGAATAAACGTTTATACTACCTCACGAGTTCTTCAAGTTTGGTCTTTAATATCAAGTTGAATAGCTCTGTTTTTATGTTTCATAGGAAAAAGCGGGATTATGGTTTCCACCGTCGATCTCAATACCGTGGATGGCTTATCTGAGCAAGAGGCGATCGCTCGGCTCAAACAGGATGGCTACAATGAACTCCCCTCCTCGCGATCGCGCAGTATTTTATCGTTCGCTTGGGAAACCGTTCAAGATCCGATCTTCCTCTTGCTAGTCGGTGGTGGTATCATCTATTGGATTTTAGGCGATCTACAAGAAGCCCTGATTTTGCTGGGTTTCGTCTTCTTCATTACCGGGATTAGCCTTTACCAGGAAGGGAAGACTGAACACGCCCTAGAAGCCTTGCGCGACCTTTCCAGTCCTCGCGCCTTGGTGATTCGGGATGGAGAGCGAAAACGAATTGCAGGGCGAGAAGTCGTTCGGGGAGATGTCTTAGTGTTGGCAGAAGGCGATCGCGTTCCTGCCGATGCAATGGTACTATCTTGCTCAAATCTTTCAACCGATGAGTCGTTACTCACTGGGGAATCTCTACCCGTTCGCAAAGTTGCCGCCGCCGGTACCGTGGAAATGGCACGTCCAGGGGGAGATGAGTTGCCCTTTGTATATTCTGGAACCTTGGTAGTTCAGGGACAGGGAATTGCTCAAGTCCAAGCGGTGGGCGCTCAAACAGAGATGGGCAAGATTGGCAACGCCTTGCAAAAAGTGAAGCCGGAACCGACCCCCCTACAACAAGAAATGACTCGGTTGGTGAGCCGTCTGTTTGGCATCGCTTTATTATTGTGTGTGGCGATCGTTGTTATTTATGGAATCACGCGAGGAGATTGGCTCAAAGGATTTCTCGCAGGTATCACCCTAGCGATGGCAATTTTGCCGAATGAATTTCCGGTTGTCGTGACGATTTTCTTAGCCTTGGGAGCATGGCGAATTTCTCAGAAACACGTTTTAGCTCGTCGCGCTTCCGCTGTGGAAACCTTGGGTTCCGCAACCGTTCTGTGTGTCGATAAAACCGGGACGCTGACGCTGAATCAGATGGCAGTACAACAGCTATTTGCATACAACCATGCAGAAAACCCTCACCCATATAATTTGGAATTGCATTTACGCGAGTCTCTCCCCGAAACGGTTCATGAATTAGTCGAGTTTTCCATTCTGGCGAGTCAGAGAGATCCCTTTGATCCAATGGAGAAAGCCTTTAAGGAATTAGGCGATCGCTATCTGGCACATACTGAACATCTGCATGACGATTGGATACTGTTGCGAGAATATCCGCTCTCACCGCATCTATTGGCAATGTCTCACGTTTGGCAGTCAGCCGATGGTAAGCAGTATGAAATTGCAGCGAAAGGAGCGCCGGAAGCGATCGCTGATCTCTGTCATTTCACACCCGAACAGCAGAAAATTATGGCAGCCCAAATCAGTGAAATGGCAAATCAAGGATTGCGTGTGTTAGGCGTTGCCAAAGCCTCTCTTGTTGATGCGCCACCGCCATTTTTCCCGCCTCATCCGTCGCTCAATCCAAATCATTTACCCGACGAGCAACATGACTTTCCTTTTCAATTTATCGGATTAGTTGGACTGTCCGATCCAGTGCGTCCAAACGTTGCGGCGGCAATTCAAGAATGTTATACCGCAGGTATTCGAGTAGTCATGATTACGGGTGATTATCCCGGAACGGCTCAAACTATTGCCCGTCAGATTGGATTGATGCAAATGGGAGCCATTCTGACGGGAGCGGAATTGGATCTCATGAGTGAGGCTGAACTCGAACAACGTATTCAAAGTACAAATATCTTTGCACGAGCCGTTCCCGAACAAAAATTGCGCTTGGTTAATGCTTTGAAAGCCAAGGGTGAAGTCGTTGCCATGACTGGGGATGGTGTGAATGATGCCCCGGCTCTCAAATCTGCCCAAATCGGGATTGCGATGGGACAGCGAGGCACAGATGTTGCCCGTGAGTCGGCGGCCTTAGTGTTATTAGATGATGATTTTTCGTCCATTGTGCAAGCGGTGAAACTGGGACGGCGAATTTTTGATAATCTCCGCAAAGCAATGGCATATCTGCTAGCGATTCACATTCCGATCGCTGGTATGTCTTTGATTCCAGTGTTGTTTAAGTTGCCATTAGTATTACTTCCCGTTCACGTTGCCTTTCTGCATTTGATTATCGATCCAGCTTGCTCCATCGTTTTAGAAGCCGAACCCGCAGAAGCAACGGTGATGCAGCGTCCTCCCCGCAACCCCAAAGAACCATTATTTGGCAGGAAAACTTTGGGTTTGGCAGTACTGCAAGGGGTGGGAATTTTGGTAATTGTTCTCGTCATCTTTATAGTTGCACTATATCGCAGACAAGGCGAACTTGATGCCCGTGCCTTAACGTTTACGACGTTGATTTTGGCAAATTTAGGACTAATTTTGAGCGAAAGTTCTTCATCTCGCCTCAGCTTAAAAATCCTGAAATCTCCTAATGCTGCGCTTTGGTGGGTGATTGGTGGGGGACTGGCTTTTCTAGCGCTCGTCTTGTATGTCCCGTTCTTGCGTCAATTGTTTAGTTTCTCCTTCTTACACCCAATCGATTTGGCAATTTGTTTAGGCGGTGGGGCGATCGCTCTACTTTGGTTTGAACTATTAAAGTTACTCAATCGACCCTAAAAAGTTATTCAATCTAAATTAGGAAAACCGATTTAATTACTAGAAAAATCAAGTGCGATCGCTCAATTATTCACCCTTATAATGAGAATATAGAAAAAAACTAGACTAAAAATAGGTGTAATTATGCAGGCTATTTTTTGGAGTGTAGAAGAAGTTGCTCAAAGAGCCAAACAATTTTACAATCAGGGGATTCGCTCAGAGGTTGAACATGGTGATAATATTGGCAAGATGATTGTAATTGATGCTGAAACAGGCGAATATGGAATTGATAAAAGTGGTGTTGAATCAGCATTAAGGTTAAAGCAGAAGAATCCCAACGCTAGATTATTTACTATGCGAATTGGCTATGATGTTGCTGTCACCTTTGGTGGTGCTTCTATGGAGCGTACAGTTGAATGATTTACGGAAGATTGATTGACCGCAAAGCAGTAGTTCCGGTAATTTTTCGTTTACCACAACAACCAGATTTTTCTCTTGATTTTGTCATCGATACTGGATTTAACGACTATCTTACCTTACCAGTTCAAGCAATCAATGCGATGAATCTTCCTTTATATTCAAGTATACCTGCAAGATTTGCTGACGGTAGTGAGGCTTTATTAGCTATACATTTAGCAACTGTTGTTTGGGATGATGTACAAAAGGTAGTCCCTATTTTAGCTTCTGGTTATAAGCCTTTGCTGGGAACTGCGATGATGGAAGGTTATCATCTTGAGATAGATTTTGAGGACAATGGCTTGGTTTCGTTAGAAAAAATACCATCTCCAATATTATAGATTATTAATAGATTGGTTTTAAGCCATTTTTTTCAAGCTATGCTGCCAAGTTGGATGAAGGCGTTTGTCTAATTTTCCTCAAAATAAACTTTGGAGACAATACAGTGATCTGCGTATATAATGATGACGACCTTGTAACAAACTATTGTTTGATTAACCCCAATTTTTTGCAAGAATAGAAACATTCAATAAAAACTCCAATTATTTTAGGAACAATAGAAGTCAAACTTGTTGAATACCTATTGCCACCATTCATTTTCTCGGATTTGATAAGCCCACCGACAAGATTGCTATCTGATTTCTTAAAAATAAAACCAGCCACTTGTAACTCAGTAGCACTTAATAGCTGCTTGTTATAGTTATCTACAAAGTTATTGCTAGTATCCATCGTCAACTTTGGTTTATAAGCTACAACAAACTCCGATATTCTACACCCAAGCAAACCGCTATCACTAAAGAATGTGCTTGGTTGATAACCGCTTATAAATGGACCATCACTTCCAATTCCTAATATTGCGCTGTTGTACCAAGCACCTGGTTGAATCGTAATTCTATCCCAAGCCTCTGCGTAAATTTTGATATTCTGAACTTCGCCAGGTTGGATCAAGATAGAATGCCAGTTACCATTATCACTTCGATATCTTAATAACTGTTCGTTACTATTAGTCTTGTCCTCGCCTGAAACTAAAGTCGTGAATGAAATCGTTCCACTATATCCACCATTTGTTTGAATTCTTGAGATCCAGTCATTTGGATTTTCTGTACTCCAGTCTCGTCGCCATCTGAGAATACCAGAACCATCTATAACCTTAGCCCAACCATCAGGTACATCTGAAGTATCAGCAGGCTTAGTAGTTGGTTCAAGTGTAAGTTTTGAATTTGTCTCTTTAAGAATTTGCTCTGGTCGAAAACTCGGATCAAGTGTTTCTACAAAAGCTTTATAGTTGTCACTAAAGCTTTTTGAACTCGAAGAAAACTGAACACCAGGTTTACACGACTGCGGCATATGGTCACAGAACTCGTATTGTTCCCTTGGCGTAACGCCTATATTCTGTGTGATTTCCCAGTTCCAATCCCTCATCGGAATTAACAGTTGAAAATTAGGATTGGTAGACTGTTCTTCAAAATCAGTTATGGGAGAACCACAGATTTGCTTAACTGCATTGAATGTTGCTTCTTGAATTTTTCTTAAGGTTTGTGATTTGTTCATCTTATGTTCATCTTAGTTTGGTTACTTAGGTACTTCAAAAAAAACCTGATCAAGAACTCTTTCTTCTCAATTTTTCTGTGTTCTCTGTGTATGGAGTGGTTCGTTTTTTCGGTAATTTTTTATTGGAAATACCTTATAAAACTAATTTAGCAGTAAAGTGAAACTCCCCTGCTAAATCTAGCCAGTTAAAACTGAGGCGATCTTGATTATTTTGCCTTCTTAATTAAGGAGCATCGACTCATCGACAGGGAGCAACGCGATTTTGTGAGGTGCTAAAAATTAGTGGTATAACAGTATTGAAATACCTGTTTTTATTGGTTATCTAGCTATGTGAATGAGAATGAGACTTTGATCTCACTTTTTCGCGTTTCTCCTCATCAACATCGACTCCAGGAAAGGCAATGAGAGCACCAATAATGACTGGATAATCAGAAGTCGAAGCACCAGTAAATGTAGTGCCACCGCTTGTGCTGTGCGTATATTCAGTTTCATGTCCACCACTGCCACCAAACTGGAAGGGACCGATTCGTAAGCCGGCACTTCCATTAAACTTTTGAACGTTTTTATCATAGGTGGAGTTACTCATGGTGATGGAATAACTAGGCTGGTAAGCAATTACCAAAGAGGCAATTCTGGTTGAAAGAATACCTCCTTTTCCGAAAAGTGCATGATCTCCGCCCGTTGGATGAAAAGGAGCCGCTATTGTATAGCCCTGCCCACCACCTTTTGCTAGGTCTCTCATAAAGCCACCATCATACCAATCACCAGGTGTAATCTCGACAGTGGTAGAGGACTTCACAGAAATCGTAGCTTTTACGTTTTTATCTGATTCTGAAAGATCCATGTTTGACCAGCCACCTGAACCACTTACCCCCCAGAAAAAGGTGTTGTAACCAGCAGTGCCACCAGCCCATGAGTTCTGAAGACTGCTAGTACTATCTGAAGCATTAAGGTTTACGGTAAAGCTACCTTGACTGCCTCGTGTTAATTGTGCTCGCCAATCACGACCACTTGTCTCGATTTTCCAATCTGGTTGCCATCGGAGAATACCGGCACCATCAGGAACTTTAGTCCATCCCCGAGGGGCGGGTACCAATCCTGGCTCTCCATCTGGAAGCTTAGTAGCTTTAATTGCATCTTGTAAAGTTGCTGGCATACTTGCTTGTTGAAGTTCCAGAATTAAATCTTGCACTCGGTTCTTGTTAGCTACAGCATTATCAACTCCATGTTGCCAGGCTGTTCCCTGATCTGAGGCTATCCAATCATTTATTGTTGGATACTTTGCTGCAAATACAACACCTCCATTTTGTTTTGCACCTAAATAAGCCTGATTCATGTCACTATTTGCTTTAGTGACAGCATTTCCCGCTATTGTTAGTTGATTTTGCAACTCTTTAAAGTCTTGTTCCTCATCGGGAGTGAGTTTAAATGTGACGTGGGAAAGAATGTCTCGATAGGTCTGAAAAAAATTAGCATCTGCATAAGCAAAATCACTAACAGGAGACCATTCTGGCATCCCACTCATGATCTGATACGCTTGTGGGTCGATTTGTCCTATAGGAGCTACATCCCAGTAGAAACTTTTAGGAGTACCAAGCATTTGGAAATACGGTTTTCCTCCTCCTAATATGCCCTTAATGATTTGATCGTAAGTCTGGCTAAAAAGATTTGTGTTGTTCATTGTTTTATTGCTTGAGATTTATTTTTGCTATTGGCTGGTACGCTCGGTTTTTTAATTCAGCTTTGCTGCACTAGCCTTTGATTTAATTGTCCTTAAAATAAACTTTGGAAACAATACGACAATCCGCGTACTAGAATGATAACAACCTTGTAACAAACTATTTTTTGAATAACCCCAACTTTTCTAAAGCAAACATCACCGCACCTGTCCGGCTTTGCACAGCCAATTTCTGGTAAAGATGTTCCAGATGTTTTCGCACTGTTCCTTCACAGCAACCCAGCACTTTCGCAATTCCGGCATTGCTTTTATCCTTAGCAACCCAAAACAATACCTCCGCTTCACGTTGAGTAAGTCCTAGTAATTCCAGGGAAGAAATTGAAAAGGATTGCAATTCTTCTTCCTCCAACCGCAAGAGGTATTGCTCCCTAATTGGATCGGGAATGAGACGGATAACTAATTGTTGTTCTGCTTGCTCTATGTGCAAGGGTAAACACGGGGATAGTATATTTTCACTGAATGTAGGTTGTGTAATCTGATGCTTGAACCAATGGTATAAGGGGTCTGGCAATAAGGGTGGAGTGAGAGCTAAAGAATACTGGCTCAAGAGTTGTTCTGCCCGTTGAGTTATGAGCTGCACTTGCCCATCGATCGCCAAAATGATTGCCCCTATATGATCTGAAATCTGGCTGAATTGCGTCAGTATTTGCTGATATTGGCTGAATGTATGGTTATTCTCATCTGTCTCAATCACTTGGAGACGCAGTAGATTCAGAACACAGCGATCGCACTCTGTGATATTTGGGCGATCGCAACTTAACAAAATCCTTTGATTTAACACTATATAATCCTTCGCTATGTAAAAACTACACAACTTTCGGCAGACTATGCTGACGTTATTTATCAAATAAATTATGAATGTGCAAAAGCTTGAACTCAAAGCTGCATACTTTTAGTCGGCGTAGCCATCGCCCTCTCAACAATCACCCCATCCTGCATCTGAATCACCCGCTTTGTCTGAGCTGCTACCGTTGCATCATGGGTGACAATTGCGATCGTAGTTCCTTGTTGATTTAATTCCGTCAGCAAATTCATAATTTCGTGAGAAGTTTTAGAATCTAAAGCCCCCGTTGGTTCATCTGCCAACACTAAGGCAGGATGATTCACCAGCGCCCGCGCGATCGCCACTCGCTGTTGTTGTCCTCCCGAAAGTTGGCTAGGGCGGTTTGTTAAGCGATCGCCTAATCCAATCTTTTCTAAGGCGGCGATCGCAGATTCCAGTCGTTGCGATCGCGGCACATCTGCATAAATCATCGGTAGCATGACATTTTCTAGTGCCGTCAACCGAGGCAACAAATTGAATTGTTGAAATACAAAACCAATATATTGATTGCGGATATCTGCAAGTTCATCATCATCCAGGGTTGTCAAATCTCTACCGTCTAAGATATATTGTCCACTCGTCGGACGATCCAGACAGCCGATGATGTTCATCAGTGTTGATTTCCCTGAACCCGAAGCCCCCATAATCGCCACATATTCCCCATCTTCAATCGATAAATCAATTTCCTTCAGAACGGGCACATCCAATTCACCCAAGTGATAGGTTTTCGTGATGCCCTCCATTAAAATCATGTTTGCCATAGTGATTACTCATTGTGTAGTGCTGAAATCGGATCTAATTTGGCAGCATTACGCGCTGGGATGCCGCCTGCCAGAATGCCAACAAGAAAGGAAAGGCTAAAACCTGCCCCAATCGACCATAACGGTACAATAAACGGAAATTTGAACACAGTTGCGGCAGCAAATGCGAACCCAATGCCCAATCCCACGCCAATTACACCGCCAACTGTGGAGATAACGATTGCTTCAGTCAAAAACTGCCTTAAAATATCTGTGCCAGTTGCACCTACGGCTTTGCGGATGCCAATTTCTCGCGTTCGTTCCATCACCGAAACTAGCATGATGTTGGCAATGCCAATGCCGCCGACGACCAGGGAAATACCTGCGATCGCACCTATCATCAAGGTAAATGAACCCATCACACTGCTGAAAGTGCTGATAATATCAACTAAATTGACAATCCGAAAATCATCGACGGCTGAGGTATGAATGCCATGCCGTAGACGCAGAATATTTGTCACCTGAAATTGAGCCGAGTTCAGTTGATCGCCATCGATCGCTTCTAACCAAAATCCATTAATTGCTACACCCGTTAAGGCGTTATTGCCCACAATTTGGGCAGACATATTGGTTAGGGGAATATAAATCACATCGTCGAGATCCTGTCCACCCGCCGTTCCCTTCGATTCCGCCACCCCTACCACGGTGTAGCGCTTACCCCGAATCCGTAAATCAGCCCCAATCACGGATTCATTTGTGTTAAATAATTCATCTAGCACTGTGGAACCGAGAAACGCCACAGGGCGGACAGCATCCAAATCCCCTTGACTAAAAAAGAGTCCCGTTTGGGGATGAATGTTTTTGATAGTTGGGTAGTTTAAATCCGTTCCTACAAGGGTGGTGGCGATGTTGTTATTGCCTCTGACGATCTGAATTGAACCGCGTTGTAAGAATGCCGAAACCGATTTAGCGGCTGGGACTTGTTTAGCGATCGCCTTAGCATCTTCCCACGTCAGTGTACTGGCTGAACCCGCTCCTAGACTGATGCCGCCTGTTCTGGCTGCCCCCGCCGTGACTACCATCACGTTTGTTCCCAAAGCTTGGATTTGTAACTCTGTTGACTTCTGCACACCTTGTCCCACGGCGGTAATCGTAATTACTGAGGAGATGCCAATAATCACGCCCAACATAGTCAAACCTGTCCGCAGTTTGTTGCCCAAAAGCGTTTCGACTGACATGATCAGAACTTCACCGAAAGAGATTTTGCCCTTTCGTTGACGGCGCGGACGATTCGTTGTCTGCGAATCAATACGTTTTTTCATGAACGTCTGCCATTAGCTGTAGAAACCTTACGAGTTCCAGGTGGAAAGCTGAGTAAAACGTGTTCGTTTCCGGTTAAGCCAGACTTTACCTCGGTTTTGTCATTCACCGTTGTCCCGACTACAATCGGCACGAAGACTGAATCGCCTTTGTCCTTGGCCACAAATACGCCCTGAGAATTATTTTGTTGAACGATCGCCCCAGTCGGTACCACCAGCACATTTTTCAACTCTCCAGCTTTAAAGTCCACAGTTACATTCATCCCTGATCGCAGCAGATGTTGGGGATCTGGCACTGATGTCTTCACCTCAAAGCTAGTCACGTTTTGTACAACATCCGACTGAGTGGCAATTTGCGTTACTTGTCCAGTAAAAGTTTTCCCCGGATAGGCATCTGCCTGAATTGTCGCAACTAGACCCATGCGAATTTGGGCAATGTTCGCTTCTGCAACCTGGGCAACAATCTGGTTCGTGGATGCGAGAGCCAAGATGGAAGATGATGAAGCAGAAGAAACCGAACTACCCGCCGTAGTAGGCGTTACAAATGAGCCAGGATCGGCAAATTTCCGGGCGACAATCCCACTAAAGGGGGCGCGGATCACCATATCATTGATATCTGTCTGGATAATTTGCACTGCTCCCTCAGCCGCCGCTACTTGGGCGCGGGCTTGCTGAATGTCCTCCGGTCGTGATCCTGCTTGAGAGAGTGATAGAGCCTCCTGTTTCTGTTTGAGGAGTGCCTCGGCTTGAATAATCTCTTCTGGCCGAGTTCCCGATCGCATCAATGAAGCAGCTGCTTGTGTTTGCTTGACTTGAGTCTGGGCGCGATCGCGGCTAGTACGGAAGGTATTCAGACTTTGGAGAGCGATCGCACCTGAGTTATAGAGTTCTTGATTTCTTTTAAGATCATCGTTAGCTTGACGTAGGGCATATTGAGCATCCCTCAACTGGGCTTCGGCTTGGGCAACTTCCTGGAGTCGATTTCCATTAAGTAATTTTTGGAGATTTGCGTCTTGTTCAGCCAGCTGTGCCTTTGCTGTGGCGATATCTTGAGTTCGATTCCCATTGAGTAATTTTTGCACATTTGCTTCAGCCGCAGCCAGATTCCCCTGAGCTTGCCGTAATTGTCCCTGAAGATTCGAGGCATCCATGTAAGCAAGCACCTGCCCAAGTTGGACAGAATCGCCTTCTTTAACCAGCAGTTGCTTCAAAATCCCTGACGTTTTTGGACTCACATTAACTGAACGTTCGGGTTCAACAGTTCCATTTGCAGAAACCGCGATCGTGAGATTACCCCGCTTAACTAAAGCCGTTTGAATCTTCAGCTTTGCTTGCTGTTGAGGCACTACAACCAGTTGGTAATAAGTGAGATAGCCAACGCCAATCATGGAAATCAATATCAGTAAACCAAGTAGCCATTTATTTGCTTTTAGCTTACTCAGTCCATTCGGCTTTAGTTCTTTAGGCTTTAGTTCCTTCGGTTTTAAGGCAATGGTCATAGGTGATACCTCTAATTTCAGAATGCAACAAGTGATTGGGGTGTATAAAAACTGTCTATAGGATTTGAAGATTTTAGAAAATTATCAGAAATAATTCAGTTGTTAGGAGCCAGATGAGCTACCCCTCGGTGCGCTAACAGAATTTAATTATGTTTGATTGTGAATTCACAATTCACAATTCTTCATCAATATTCGCTCTATTTTTATTAGTAATAATAGCTTTGTGTAATGGATTACTATTTCAGTATGACAAAGGTATGTTTGATTTCTAGGGTTATTTGATTGATTTAAAAAAATCTCACTTTTACTTTTAGGTATTCAGAGTAATCAAGCGATCGCTATAGAAAACTTCAAAAAATTGAAAGCAATATTTAGCGTCTAAAGTCTTGTAAAAAGAAGCAAAGGCAAATTTTTATAAGAGTAATTATGTTTTAAAAAGCTTTAAATAGTGTATGAATTGTATAACTTCTACTAAAACATTCAAAAGGTAGAGGTTATATTGGGCAAAATCTGTAAATATTAAATGTGCGGCGAAACAAACTCAAGCTGAAATTCAATCTTCAACTAACGATAGTAAAGCTAAATTTCAGAAATTCAACATACTAGAGCTAATTATCATGAGTACTGCAATTGATAACTTCACCAAAAATCTTCATGACAATTTAGAAGCGGTTGAAGAACGGGTAAAATCGCTGAGAGAAAGTATTCAATCTGCGCCGAAAAAAACTCAAACTGAGATTGAATCTCAAATTGATGAAGCGAAGATAAAGCTGGATGCTAAGAAAAAAGAATTCGATGATTATCGGGCAAAGCTCAAAACTCAATTTGAGGAAAAAGAATCTGAAGTGAAGTCCCATGTCGAGGAATGGAAAACGGGTCGCAAAGTAAAGAAACTCGAACATCGGGCAGATAAAGCTGAAAACCATGCAGCTACGGCGACCTTCCTAGCGATCGCCACCATTGAAGAGGCTGAGAAAGCAACCTTAGAAGCGATCGCCGCCAGACTAGATGCCGAAGCCGCAGCAGTAGCTACAAAGAACTAATTCGTAACTCGCTTGAAATATATACAGGAGAAAGACTCATGACATATACACATACGGTTGTTGCTAATTTCCCCTCCCATGCAGAAGCAGAAAAGGTTGTATTGGAGCTGCAAAAATCAGGCTTCGATATGCAAAAGCTCTCGATTATTGGTAAAGACTACCAAACCACTGAACATGTGCGGGGATTTCTCACTTGGAAAGATACAGCTAAAGCTGGAGCCGCAGGGGGTGGTTATTGGGGTAGCTTCGTCGGCGGTTTATTTGGCATTTTAGCAGGGGCTGGAGTGCTGTTTATTCCCGGAGTAGCTCCGATCATCATTGCTGGCCCCATTGCGGGAGTCTTGGCGGGTTGGTTGGAAGGAACACTTGTTGGTGCTGCTGGTGCTGCTGCTGTTGGAGGACTGGCAGGTGCTTTAGGAGGGTTAGGAATCCCCAAGCACGAGATAGTGAAGTACGAGACTCAAATTCAAGGAGGCGAGTTCATAATCCTTGTAACAGGCAGCAACGAGGATGTCAGTCAGGCGAGGCAGATGCTAGACAGAATTAGTCATGGAATGAGCATTTCGATTCCTGTCTAACGCTTTGAACTATTAATCTATCAACATTAGATATCCAGTGAAAAAGAATTGTTTTGACGTAGTAGTACTACGTCAAAACAAGGATTCTGGATAACGCATATTTAATTTCTGGAGATATTTAAAGGAATCATCATGGTAAGTAAAATTGATATCAGCAAATCTGTGCCGCGTGAGCGATGGGGTGAATTTTTTGATCTGTTCTCAAGTGGTAATCGTGGTCGCTATATTTCAATCGAAATCATCGATTCAGAACTCGATAATGCAGAACTGATTCAAAACGCACCTTTGATGGCAATGGTTTACGATCGCCCCGGAAAAGGAGATGATTTGGTAATTGAAGTGGGTAGGGATGAAGTGACTTACGCTCACACAATCGATTCACCGACTGAAGTTTTAACGGGACAGAACTCAAACGGTGTGATGATAGCGGTTCGGATTAGTGACGCTACCGGGACAAAAACGTTGATCCAGTTACAAGCTAATTAATGTGAATAAAATCATTACCCGTCTAAAACGTCAAGAACTTTAGATTTAGGTTCACAAAAGACGTAAAACACTATTAAACCAAGCTTTGCAGGGATTGAGTTGACATGGTTAAGGAATCTAATGCCTATTTGTTAGGTGGTGGTATCGGCTCTTTGGCAGCCGCCGCCTTCATGATTCGTGACGGCGGACTCCCTGGCGGAAATATTTTTATCCTAGAAGCAAAACCCTTGCTGGGCGGAAGTATGGATGGAGCAGGGAACCCTACAGATGGCTATTCTCTGCGCGGGGGAAGGATGTTAACGACCGACAATTACGAATGTACTTGGGATCTTTTCAAGTCGATTCCCTCCCTGAGTTCGCCCGGTAAAACGGTATTTGACGAAACGATGGAGTTCAATGAGCAGCATAAATCAAATTCTATGGCGCGTCTCGTTGACAGCCGACGGGCGAAAGTCTCTGTGAGTTCGATGGGCTTTTCCATGCAAAATCGTCAAGAGTTACTGAAACTTACCCAAGCTGATGAAGCTGAGTTGGGTGCTAGTTGTATCACAGATTGGCTTTCCCCTGAATTCTTCGAGACTGAATTTTGGTATATGTGGGTTACTACGTTCGCCTTCCAGCCGTGGCATAGTGCTGTTGAATTCAAGCGTTATTTGCATCGCTTCATGTTGGAATTCTCTCGAATTGAAACCCTAGCTGGGGTTAAGCGCACCATCTACAATCAGTATGATTCATTGATTCTTCCCTTACAGAGTTGGCTTGCTGCCCAAAATGTCCATTTCCTCGTCGATTGCAAGGTGACGGATCTGGATAGCACCACAGCAGAGGGAAAGTTAGTAGTGACAGGCATTCATTATCAGCAGAGTGGTGAAAGCAAAACCATTGCAGTTAAAGATAGCGACTTGGTTTTTCTGCAAAATGGCTCAATGACCGATGCCTCAAGTTTGGGGTCGATGACAAGTGCGCCCAAGAAGTTGACTAAACAGGACTGCACTAGTTGGACTTTGTGGGAAAAGCTGGCAGCAGAAAGCCCAGATTTTGGTAATCCTGCTGCTTTCAATAGCAGCATTGCCGAGTCTCTCTGGGAGTCTTTTACGGTGACACTAAAAAACCCTGCATTCTTCGATAAAATCGCCAAGTTTAGCGGCAATCAAGCGGGGACTGGTGGGCTGATCACGTTTAAAGACTCAAATTGGCTGATGTCCATTGTACTCGCCTATCAACCCCACTTTATAAATCAGCCTGCTGATGTACAAGTCTTCTGGGGATATGCCCTTTTTGGCGATCGCATCGGTAACTTCGTTCCCAAGCCAATGAGCGACTGCAACGGTGAAGAAATTCTGCGAGAACTTTGCGGTCATTTACGATTCGATTTGGACACTGTGGAATCGGCAAACTGTATTCCTTGCAGAATGCCGTACATCACAAGTATGTTTATGCCTCGTTTACGTAGTGATCGACCATTGCCGATCCCTCGTAGCTCGAAAAACCTCGCTTTCATCAGCCAGTTTGTGGAAATTGCTGATGATGTCGTCTTCACAGTTGAATATTCGGTGCGAGCTGCTCAGATGGCAGTCTACGAATTCCTTAGTATCGATCGTCAGATTCCACCTATCTCGCCTCATGACAAGTCACTGCAAGTCGAGTTTAAGGCTTTAGTCAAAGCGTTTAGGTAAGTTTTGCCTTCACTAACGGGCGTTTCAACGGGACAGAACTCAGATTTTTATTGTTCGAGGAACTCTCTCATGAAACCGGATTACCTGATTGTCGGTAGTGGTTTATCAGCATTAGTCTTTGGCGCTTTAATGGCAAACTCTGGCAAGACTGTGCAAATTCTCGAAGCCCATGAGCATCCCGGAGGTTTTGGGCATACGTTTACAATGGCTAAAAAATATACGTTTAACGCTCAATTTCACTACGTCTGGGACTGCGGTGAAGGGCAAACTGTCAATCGGGTACTCAAAAAACTAGGGTTAGATCGGGAAGTAACCTTTGAACGTTATGACTCGGAAGGCTTTGATCACATGCGAATGCCAGAGCATAGTTTGGATATTCCCTCGGAGCCAGAGGAACTGATCCAGCGATTGTCTAATTTGTTTCCTGCTCATGGCGATCGCATTTGCCAATTTGTCAACGAAGTGGAAAAGACTGGTGAAGGTTTGAAAAAACTCTCTCCACCGCTCAAGCCAATTGAACTGCTCAAACATTCAAATGAGGTATTTTCTGCCGTCCAGTACCTCAACAGCACACTTCAGGATGTCTTTGACAAATTCCAGCTACCCCAAGATGCTCAAACCCTATTAGCCCTACAATGGCCTGATTTTTTGCTGCCTCCAAATCAACTCTCGTTCTATGCTTGGGTTATATTATTCCGAGGTTATCAAGCGGGCGCATTTTACCCAACCCAGCATTTTGAACATGTGATTAATTCGTTGGTCAATGTCATCGAATCATTGGGGGGACAGGTATTGCTCAACCATGAAGTTACGAATTTTAGAGTCACAGACAGAACGGTTACGGGAGTTCAAGCGATGGATCTCACCACCCATCAAACCCATGAATTTGCAGGCGACACCGTAATTTGCAATATTGACCCCAAAAAAGCCGCCAAGATGATTGGGGAATCGCAGTTTTCTAAAAGCGTGCGTCGAAAACTCAACTATGAATATTCGCCATCTAACTACATGGCTTATTGCGTCGTCAAAGATATCGATCTCCGAGAATATGGATTTGGCAAGTGGAATCTTTTTCATACAGGGCATCACGATTTAAATGAAGCCTTCACGCAGATGTACGATCGCAATGACTTTTCTAATCCTAGCTTTGCCATCACAACGCCGACTTTATTGACTACAGCAAGTCGAGATTGCCCAGAAGACTGCCAAATTGTCGAATTTCTTACCGTTGCCAATTATAAATACTTCCAGGAATTACGAGATAATGACCGCAAAGCTTACAACCAGAAAAAGCAAGAAATCTTAGATTCCATCCTCGATGTTGTGGAAGAACACCATGTACCGAACTTTAGAAAATACATGGTCTTCCATATTACAGGTAGTCCTACTACCAATGAGCGTTTTTGCTGGTGTCCAAATGGGAATTCCTACGGCTCCAGTATGACACCGCGCAATATGGGTATGGGACGACTGAATCACGAAACCTCACTCAATCATTTCTATTTCTGCAATGCCTCATCTGGCTATCCTGGCTTTGCTGCCACATTTTGGACAGGCGCACTGCTGTATCAACGATTATCAGGCGACCAAATAATTACTAATTCGTAATTCGTAATTCGTAATTAAAGAGGGTTTGAGCCAACACTGATTGTAACTACGAATTACGAAAGCGTTGCGGTAGCGTACCACTCCGTGGAAGCAAGCTACGCGCAGCATCTTGTAGAGAGGAACGAGCGTCATTATCAATTACGAATTATGTTGACCAACTCTGAGGGGTTAAGTTTCATAGCAACTAACAAGCAGAAAGTTTTGCAACGGGGATTTAGAACCCGCTACAAAACTTAATTACGAATTACGAATTACGAATTATTTTAATTGAGAGGTAAATCATGAGAATCGCGATCGTTGGGGGAGGAGCCAGTGGCATGGTGACAGCTTACCTGCTCGATAAACAAGGGCATCATGTCACTGTGTTTGAACGACAACCTACTTTAGGTGGACATATTCGGACACTGAACAAGAACGTTCAGCCGAACCAATCCGATTGTAATGAAATTTTGGAAAATGGAGTGCTGGAATTTCCGACTGTGTTTTACAACTTCATCGCCCTCATGGAAGAGTTAGGGGTGGAACTAGAACCCCTGAATATGGGTTCAGCGATGTTTTTCAAAAATGGCAGCCACTTTCTATCAAGAGTCGCAATCCAGAAGAACTTCACAGGTATTCGCCGCCTGATTGAATATTTACGCCTCGATACCCTCTATGCCCGTTCTGCTGGATTATGGCTAAGAATAAAATTTGCTCACCTGCAAGATTTTTATAATCAGCCTTTGTCGCAATACTTGAAACAGCCCTGTATTCGTAATACTTGGCTAAAATTGCTAATTATGTATAGCTATTCAATGCCGTTGGAACTGATTGATGATTTTCCGGCAGAATTGGCAATGCCTGTCTTACGCAAGGATGTCGCAGTCCACTGGCTCAGGGTTAAAGGCGGTGTGTATTCTTACATTGAAAAAATTCTGGCGCGATTCCAGGGTGAGGTTTTGCTGAATGTAGAGATTGACCGGATTTTCAGAACCTCGGATACTGTGAAAATTGTGCGATCGACTGGTGAAATTCAGGAGTTTGATAAAGTCGTGTTTGCTACGCCACCCGACCAAGTGATGGCGTTGTTAGCAGATCCAACGGATGCCGAAATCAAACGGTTTTCTGCTTGGAAAGCCAATTATGCGACTACCTTACTGCATACAGATAGTTCCATATACAACCGTTATGGCATTAAACAACCCTCAGAATTTGATTTCTTTCAGGCAAAAAGCCGATGGGGTTATAACAGTTGCCTAAATCAAATTTGTAACATCTCATCCCCACCAAATTATTTTCTCTCGTTCCAACTAGAGGAGTTGATTGCACGCGATAGCGAAGCGCTGCTGCAAGCAGAACGCATTATTCACATTGAAAAACATCACACCCCGTTATATACCACTGAATCTTTTCAATATCGAGATGAAGTAGTTGCCACTAATGGCGAGAACAACACTTACCATGCAGGAGCCTACCTTGGTGATGGCTTGCATGAAGGAGCTATAACTTCTGCCTTTCGAGTTGCTCAACTGGTTGGGTTAAGCCAAGGCTCGATTGATATCACAAATCCTAAATCAATACCACAATTTGTACAACATTGATCCATCAAATTTTTTAGATAAATTTAAAAGGAGATGAACATGAGAGTTATTGAGCCTGAAACTGATGAGCAAGTTGTTAATTCTGGATGGACAAATGCGATACCCTTGGTAGCCGTAGGCATCGCTATTCTCATGATCGTGTTGGGCATCATTGCAATTGCATTTCCTTTCTTTGCTAGCGTTGCTTCAACCTTAATATTTGGCTGGATATTCATCTTTGCTGGAATTACTCAAGTTGCTTATGCCTTTCAATCAAGAGGTGCAGGTAAAGTTATCGGGAAGCTGATTCTAGGTCTTTTGTATCTCCTATCTGGAATTTTAGTAGTGGTAAATCCATTTGAAGGGGTGCTTGCCCTGACATTAGTGTTGGGTATTACTATTTTTGTGCAAGGCGTGATTCAAGTGGCGATCGCATTTCAAATGCGTCGGATTTCATCTAACTGGGGATTAATGCTTGTAAGCGGAATCATCGGCATTATTTTCGGTATTTTCATTTGGTCTAACTTTCCATCTAACGCAGTTTGGCTGATTGGCACTTTCATTGGCATCAATCTTTTATTCGATGGAGTTTGGATGCTAACTCTGCATTCAGGACAGCGCCGCGCTTTACAGTAGAAAAGCAGAGGACTAAAGTCCTACAAACCTTGAATTATTTACGCCGCTCTACTTAGACAAAATTATTCTGTCGATATCTGTCTAAAGCTTTGAAGCAACAAATAAGGAATTATTTTATGACAACCTCCAAAAAGAACAGCAAATATTTTCAAGATATTCGCCGTTTTCATCGCATACTTGCTCCCATTATGTTGTTGCCTTTATTGCTGACAGCTATTACAGGATCGGTTTATCAGATCGTTGATTTGGCAGGCAAAGGAGATGCATTTGACTGGTTATTAAATTTGCACAAGGGACATTTTGGGGCACTTAATCTAGAAGTAATTTACCCCTTCCTGAATGCTCTCGGCTTGCTGATATTAATTTTTACGGGAATTTCTATGTGGCTTCATCTACGACGTACTTCTAAAAAACAACCTACTCAGGCTTAAAACAATGATTATTAGTCATCAATCTCAAGCGACGCAACCCGTCGGAACCCAAAATAGCGATCGCGTTGCAGTTTTGCTCGCAGGGTATGGTGAAGTGCAATCTTACCGCGCTCTGAGTGTTTACAACCAAGCTGCAACAAAGTATATTGCATCTCAGTTTGTGCCGATTCCAGAATGGCTATATCCTCTTGCTGGTTGGTTTCTCGCACTTCAAGATTTGTACAATTTTGGAGTCAAGCACAATCATTTCATATCGCCCGAAAATGAAATTTTTGAAAAACAACGTCTTGGTATTGAGGAACAGTTACAACACCAATGGGGAAATCGGGTGCAAGTGTTCAAAGGATTTTATTTCTGTAAACCCTTTGTGCAAGAAGTTGTAACAGATATCATTGAGCAAGGCTTTCAGAATTTGCTAATTTATCCAATGCTTGTGGTCGATTCTGCATTCACGGGCAAAATAGCTGTCGAGCAAGTCAATGAAGTTATTGCTGCAACTGCATCTATAAATCAGCCTGAACATTCGCTATTCAAGGCAATTCGATATATTCCAGCCTTTGCAACTGAACCTGCGTACATTGATTTGATGGCGCGTCGAATTAAGGAAACTCTGAATCAGCTATTTGTTGGCCGCTTTTTTGAGTCTCAGATTGGCATTATATTAACGGTTCACGGTGGCCCAGAAAAAGCGCAAGGACTGTTAACTGGGGTAATTGATGGACAAGCCCTTTATGATGGCGTGGAAGCACAGTTGCAGCATCAATATCCGCTCGTCTCCATCGGTTGGGTGAATCATGACACACCTTTCATTAATTGGTCACAGCCCGATCTGAAACAAGCCGCCAAAAGTTTGATTACAGCAGGGGCCCAAACTATTTTATTTAAACCCCTTGGCTGGGTGACAGATAATTATGAAACCATTCTCGATGTCGAAGATGCTATTCAATCTTTGCAGCGTCAATATCCAACGGTGACTTACACACGGCTTGATTGTATCAATGACGATCCTGATTTTCTGAAAATAGCCGCAGAATGGGCAAATCCTCACATTGAAGCCATGCTGTCAGTGCCGCAACACCACGAGCATATTCAAACTAGAAGACTTGATTTTGACTGAACTTTGAAATAGGTTAAAAACCACAGTGCGGGATTTATCGAAACAGAATTCAGGAGTCAGGAGCCAGAATGGGCTAAACCTTAGCTATCCGCTAACAGAATGAATTTTGTGCGACTGGCGGATCTGAAAGCGTTAGCGAGTCATCTCCCAAGGGGAGACGCTAAGAGCGAACGAGCGTCGCGTCTTGATTCTGACTCCTGAATTCTGACTTCTGAATTCTTCTTAAATTTTTCATAATTAAAATTAGTTGCTCTTTACCCTCAATTACGAGCGTTATGAATAGGAAAAATTTTATCAGTATTGCAGGAGGGACAATAATTGCAACTGTGACAACATCTTATTTGTTGAGTGATAAAAGGAATCTTTTAAGGACGGATATAAAACCAGCAAACAATAACAAAGAAACTCTTAAACCGGATGAAAAAGACATTCTGTTTCTCGCCTCACTTGCGCCGAGTGGACACAACACGCAGCCGTGGTTTGTTCAATATCTCGAACCTTATCACTGGATTATCGGCAACGATAAAAGTAAATGGCTACTTGCCGTTGACCCGACTCAGAGAGAAACGATTTTATCAATCGGTACTTTTATTCAAAATCTGGAATATGCCGCTAGTTCTTTTGGCTATGACTGTCAGTGGAATTTGCTAGCTAAGACCAATCAAGACGAACAGGTGATGGAAGTAAACCTGATCAAAAAAGAGTTGATAAATGCTTTTGATATCGCAAAAATAAAAAATCGTCGCACTGTTCGTTCTAATTTTTTAAGTAATGTGCTGAAACCAGAAGATATCAAATATCTTGTCAATTCAGAATCGGAATTTATTCATTATCTGCCTGTTACCAGTAAAGAAAGTCAATTTATCAACGAACAAACTATCGTTGCCAACCGCCTTCAATCCGATCGCGACCCAGCGCAGCAAGAATTAGCCGACTGGATCAGATTCTCTAGTAAGGATGCTGAGAAATATCGTGACGGGCTGACAACTGCAAGCATGGAAATAGAAGGATTTTCTGGCTGGGTGGTGCGGAACTTTTATAGTAAAGATAATGTAATGAAAAAGGATTTCCGAGAGACAGGGCTTGATAAAGTTAAACAGGAAGTGTCGAAATCGGCAGGTTGGATTCTCATTACCAGTAAAGACAATTCGGTGGCGACATTGCTGGAAACTGGCAGACGAATGCAAAGACTTTTCCTGAAAGTGCGGGAAAAGAGTATTGCGATTCATCCGATGACTCAGATATTAGAAGAAGCCTCAACGAGAGAAACTCTAAATCAATCAATTGGGATTAGCGAAAATATTCAATTTATCTTGCGGTCGGGTTATGTAAAAAATTATCCGTCGCCAGTTTCACTACGCCGCCCCGTTGATTGGTTTATACGGAAATGATTGTATGAATAGGGAAACAATGAGATCAAAGCTATACGGTTTAGCTGCGTGTTTGGCAGCTTTGAGTATGTTTGCAGGCTGCTCTTTTAACTTGGGTAAGCTCAGAGGATCTGGAATCGTCAAAACCGAATCTAGAGAAGTGGCTGGATTTTCATCCATTTCCTTTAAATCCGTGGGTAGGGTCAGGGTGCAGCAGACGGGAAAAGAATCCCTGACTATTAGCGCTGAAGACAACATCCTTCCGCTTTTAGAGAGTCGCGTGAAAGATCGCATCTTGTATCTGGGCATTGCAAATGATTCCTCTTTCGACCCGACCAAGCCGATTGAGTTTGTTTTGGAGGTCAAGAGTCTGGAAAGCTTGAACATAGATGGAGTCGGCAGTATTGAAGCTAAGGGTATTCAAGGCAAACAGTTATCAGTTTCTCTTGATGGCGTGGGTAGTATGACGATCGCAGGAAGCGCTGATGTACTAGACCTTAGCCTTTCTGGGGTCGGAAGCTTTAAGGGCGAGGAGTTTAAGACTAAACAGGCTACGGTTCGCCATAGCGGCGTGGGGAGTGCGGTGGTCAATGTGAGCGATCAGTTAGATGCAACGGTATCTGGCGTGGGGTCAGTAGAGTATATTGGTTCTCCCCAAGTTCGGGAATCCGTGAAAGGGGTGGGATCAGTCAAAAAACGGTAGTTTTTGTCAAAAACCATAAAGTTTCACTCGTACATCGACCGTTACGTTTCATATCGTATTCAATCAATTCATTTTCCAGCACATTGGACGCGGTATAGGGATCAATGGGAGTATGCACACGCAGTCAACGCCTTTATCAAAATTATTGGGCTAAGTTTGCTCGTGATCTCTGTGCTTGTAGAAACGCCGAAAATGGAGAAATTAGACTGAGACAATATGGAAAGTGAAACCAAATTAACGCTGATTAAAATTATTCACACGTTGATATGGATATTCTTCAACTTTGTGATTTTCTATATGCTTTATGCCGCCATCGCAAATAAACTCGATTCCTGGCTCTGGATTGGTTATGGATTTGTATTTATAGAGGGGTTAACTCTGTTAACTTTCAAACTTAAATGCCCATTAACTTTGATGGCTCGTAAATATTCAAACTCTACAAAAGACAATTTTGCAATTTATCTTCCCAATTGGTTATCCCAGTACACAATGCTGATCTATACATCTATTGTAGTAATTATTTCAATCATCACAATTTATCAATTTCTGAATTAACAAATATAGGTAAGTATCATGTGGATGAAATGGATTGCAATGATTGGTGTTTTAATCATAGTCTGCCTCGGACTTGCCGCGATCTATGGTAGCTATCGCTGGCAGTCAAACACTGATAACTTACGAGCCAAATTAATAAATGGACGGCGAACAATTAAGCCCCAAATCTATGAGCAAAAAGAAATTGAAGGCTTACCAGATCCCGTACAGCGATTTTTTCGGACAGTACTCAAGGATGGACAAGCGATCGTGGCTGTGGTCAAGCTCTCTCAACAAGGACAGTTCAATCTGAATGAAACGGAAGCCAAATGGAATCCGTTTACCGCCACTCAGCTTGTCGTCACTCAATGTCCAGGTTTTGATTGGGATGCACGCATCCAGATGGCTCCAGGAGTTAATGCCTTTGTTCATGATACATATCTGTTAGGGGAAGGCAGCTTACACGCATCATTACTCGGTCTTTTCACCGTTGCAAAAATGCACGGTGCGCCTGAAAACAATCAAGGTGAATTGTTGCGGTACTTTGCAGAAACTATTTGGTATCCCACTGCCCTATTACCCAGTCAGGGTGTGCGCTGGGAAGCAATTAATGATACCTCTGCTCGCGCTACTTTGACGGATGGTGCAACCACTGTTTCCCTAGTGTTTCAGTTTAATGCTGAAGGGACGATCGCTACTTGTCGGGCTGAGGCTCGTTATCGTGACAAGCTGACTGCTATGCCTTGGGTCGGTCGATTCTGGGAATATTCAGTTTGTAATGGGATGCTTATTCCCTTAGAAGGCGAGGTGGGATGGGAGTATCCAGAAGGCACTCGGCTCTATTTTAAAGGAAGAACTACAGAGATTCACTATGAGTTTGCGTCTTGATGGACTGCAATCGAAACAAACATCAAAAAGTCTGTTACGACTAGCGGAGCATGACCTATGCAGGAATTTCTATTTGCTCTGACACTATCAGCTTTGCCCGTTGCCAGCAACTTCATGGGAGCAATGATTGCTGAAGCTTTACCGTCATCAAAACAAACATTAGGGCTTGCACTGCACGCTACTGCTGGCGTACTGCTAGCGATCGCATCTACCGAACTGATACCGAGAGTCCTTATCGCTAAACCTGTTTGGGCAGCTATTCTAGCGTTGTTTTTAGGTGGAGCTTTTTTTGTGTGGATTAATCAGCTTCTCAAATTAAGCAAAAATCGACTGCGTGGGGTCGATCATAATAGTGTTAGTTGGGTGATTTTTCTGAGCATTGCTATTGACTTATTTGGCGATGGCTTAATGATTGGCACCAGTTTGACGATCGCACCTCATCTAGGGGTGATGCTGACATCGGGGAGAGTTGTGGCTCACATTCCCGAAGGATTTGTCACCAACGCAGAGTTTAAGAGTCAAAATATGCCGCGAACACAGCGATTTTGGTTACTTGCGGCGTTTCTTATCCCTGTTTGGCTGGGCGCGACGCTGGGCTATTGGGGATTGCGCGGACAAACTGATCTGCCCAAGTTAATTGTACTTGCATTTACAACAGGCACTTTAATGGTGGCGATCGTTGAAGAAATTCTTCCCGAAGCGCATCAAACTCAAGATACAAACTTATCTACGTTGACGTTTATCGGGAGTTTTGCACTTTCAATGTTGTTCTCATCTTATCTTGAATAGCCGAGTAACTCTGTATAGAATCCACCTGATGAAAAAACCATCTTCCTTAACACAACCCTTGTTTTTATTAGGAATATCTTTATTTATTTATATAATGGCACTTAGCTTGCCAGCACTAACTTTTGAGATAGTCGAACACAAGACAATACACACTGGTTCTATTTATATCATGAAGGGGGTTGAAGTTACGATTGGGGGAATACTTGGATTGTTATTTCTTCAAGCGCCGGCTATTGGCTGGTTGGCTAATCCACTTTATTGGTATTCCTGTAAATTTTTTGTCCAGAAGAAATACAAGTTCTCAATAGTTTCTGCTTTTAGTTCAATTATTGTAGGTTTTACAGGCACAATCTCAACATATTGGTTTGCGTTACCTAATGGTAGTAATCCTGATAGTCAGCTTCTATTAATCAAGTTACTTCCTGGTTTCTGGTTATGGCTTGCGGCTCCTGCCTTTATGATGATTATTGCTAGTGGCTTTGCTTATTGGAAACACAGTCATCGCCTTGAAAGAAAAAGTGTGAAGCTTCGCTAGACTTCGTGAGAGTTATTGTTAGCATGATTAAATTGGAACTTATCTCTAACTGAAAATATACCCACCGAAAAAACCTGCAATTATCCTAAATTGCCGCTACGTGAACAAGAGGTAACTGATGCCAACTACAACAGATTTTAAAGACTACTATGCCATTTTGGGAGTAAGCAAAACTGCAACCCCTGAAGAAATCAAACGGACTTACCGCAAGCTTGCCCGCAAATATCATCCTGACCTCAATCCTGGAGACAATGACGCAGAAACAAAGTTTAAAGAACTAAACGAAGCGAATGAAGTACTCTCCGATCCAGAGAAGCGGCAAAAGTACGATCGCTTTGGTCAGCACTGGAATAATCCTGGTTACACTGAAACGCCGACACCTAGCGGAACTAATGTTGCGACGAGCGACTTCGATCAGTACGGCGATTTTGATTCGTTTATCAACGATCTGCTGGGTCGAACGAGACGTAAAACCTCCACTGGAGGCTTTGATGATTTTGGTGGGGGATTTCATTCTCAAGCACCCGCACCGGATACTGAAGCTGCGATCGCACTCACATTTTCTGAAGCGTTTCACGGTGTCCAGAAGCGTTTGCAACTCGACGAGGAAACGATCAACGTCCGCATTCCCGCAGGTGCAAAACCAGGTAGTCGAATTCGCCTCAAGGGTAAAGGTCGTCCTAGTCCGTTCTCTCAACAGCGTGGCGATTTATATCTAACTATCGAAGTGTTAACCCATCCCTTCTATCGATTTGAGGGCGATAACCTCGTTTGTGACATTCCAATTCGCCCCGATGAAGCGGTTTTAGGGGCAGAAATTAGCGTACCAACCCCCGATGGCAGCGTGACAATGAAAGTTCCCAAAGGCGTGCGATCGGGGCAATCGCTGAGACTGCGCGGCAAAGGCTGGACATTGCCAAAAGGGGGACGAGGTGATTTATTTGCCAAACTTCAGATTGTCACCCCGCAAGACCTGAGTGCGATCGAACAAGAATACTACGAAAAAATCCAGGCAAACACTAGCTTTAACCCACGTACCCAATTAGAGGAGATAAAATTATGACCTTCAGCCTTTCAAAAACCGTGGTTTCACTCGAAGGTGAGCAACTCTACAGCTTTGAATATGCTGCATTAATCACTAAGACTTCGATTACGCTGGTGAAGTTTTACGTTGAGTTAGGCGTAATCGAACCCATTGGCTCTATGCTGCATTCCCGCGAAATTGCGCGAATTGCTCAGATTCAACGCTTGCGTCGAGATTTGGGGCTGAACTTAGTCGGAGCGGCAATGGTGTTAGATATGACAAGTGAAATCGCTCAATTACGGGCACAGCTAAAAATGTATCAGTCTCATTCATCGAACTCATTATGAGCTATCTGAACCAACGGTCAAAGCCCGCATTAGATCGAGAGCGCAGTGAGGTGTTGCAACAGTTGGAAGATTGGCTAGAAACGCCGATGCTGGTGTTGGGCTTTGCTTGGTTAGGACTTTTTATTGTTGAGCTAGTTTGGGGACTGAATCCTCTATTAGAAGCGATCGCTGCTATCATTTGGATCGCCTTTATCGTAGATTTTGGGATCAAATTTCTCCTCGCTCCTCACAGAATTTCCTACCTTCAACATAATTGGTTGACCGCTTTTTCACTGTTTATTCCAGCGCTGCGAATCTTTCGGATTGTGCGAGTCATGCAGTCTTTGCAATCAGTTCATGCGGTTCGAGGGTTACAGTTGTTGCGAGTGATGACACGAACCAACAAAGGAATGCGAGTCCTGGGAGCCAGTATTGGGCGGCGAGGGTTTGGTTATGTGGTGGGATTAACTATAATTGTCACTCTAATTGGAGCGGCTGGAATTTATACGTTTGAGCGCGAACTTCCTGATGGCACTATTACCGATTATGGTACTGCGCTATGGTGGACGGCAATGGTAATGACTACGATCGGGTCTGATTACTTTCCGAAAACGGCAGAAGGGCGGGTGCTATGTTTTTTCCTGGCACTGTACGCCTTTGCGATCAGTGGTTATGTGACGGCAACCCTGGCAACATTCTTTGTTGGTCAGGATGCCGAGAATAATGAAGCAGAACTGGCGGGTGTGAAATCAATTAAAGCCTTGCAAGCAGAAATTACCGCACTGCGAACCGAGATTCAAGCCTTAGCACGACGAGATTTAAATAATTCGTAATTCGTAATGACGCTCCTGCGTCGCTAACGCTGCGCTAACGTAATTCGTAATTAAGTTTTGTATCGTATTCAATCAATTCATTCAGGAAATAAAACAACCGTCTATCACAGTAATATTATTAAGCCAAAGTTGTTAATTTGACTCTGGTGAGCAGTTCTAAAATTCAATGTGGAACTAGTGAACAAAGGAGATATCAATGAAAACAAAAGTAGGGCTGTGGATTGACCATAGGAAAGCTATTGTCGTGACTGTTACGGAGAAAGGGGAAGATATAAAAGAGATCAAATCGGAAGTAGAAAAACAGCCTCGGCGTTCTGGTGATTCACCTCTTAAAGGTGCTTACGAATCACATCAAGTACCCGCAGATGATAGCCTCCAGAGAACTTTTACAGGAGAACTCAATATTTACTATGATGCGGTCATTGCATATATTATTGATGCAGAGTCTATTCTGATATTTGGACCGGGTGAGGCAAAGGATGAACTAAAAAAACGTCTTGAAGAAAATAACCTCGGTAGACACATCGTAGGTATTGAAACAGTTGACAAGATTACGGATCATCAAATCGCGGCGAAGATTCGACAGCAATTTGCCGAGTCGCGTTAAGCAGCCGATTTACCGCAAATCAAACCAATGAATCCCCAACTCTCCACGTTTTGGAGCTTACCAACGGATCAAGTGCTTCAGCAGATGCACTCCACAACCTCCGGGTTAAGCCGTCAAGATGCTAAACAACGCCTGAGTGAGTTCGGCGCAAACAGCCTCAAACAAAAACACAAATCGAGCGCATGGATGCTGTTGCTTAATCAGTTCAAGAGTCCGATTATCTTGATTCTGATTTTTGCGGCGGTGCTATCGATTTTTCTGAAAGATGCGGCAGATGCCATAATCATTTTGACGATTGTCTTCATCAGTGGGCTATTAGGATTTTGGCAAGAGCGAGGAGCCTCAAACGCCGTCGAAAAATTATTGGCATTGGTGCAAGTTAAAGCAACTGTTTTAAGGGATGGCCAATCTCAAGAAATCCCTAATGAGGAAGTGGTCAGGGGTGACATTGTATTGCTGAGTGCAGGTAAAAATATTCCGGGTGATTGTCTAGTTTTAGAGTCAAAAGACCTATCGGTGAATGAAGCAGCACTGACAGGAGAAACCTATCCGGTTGACAAGCTAAGTGGCGTATTGCCGTCTGAAACTGGACTGAGCCAACGCACCAATTCCCTGTATCTGGGAACTAATGTGATTAGTGGAACGGCGAAAGCAGTAGTCGTTCATACCGGAAAAGAAACTGAATTCGGCAAAGTATCGGAACGCCTGAAACTCAGACCAAGCGAAACCGAATTTGAAAGGGGACTGAGCAAGTTTGGTTACTTTCTGATGGAAGTAACGCTAATTTTGGTAGTGCTAATTTTTGTCGCTAACGTCTACCTCCATCGCCCAGTACTGGAATCCTTTCTATTTTCTCTGGCGCTAGCAGTCGGTTTGACTCCCCAACTACTACCTGCGATCGTTAGCGTTAATCTGGCTCGTGGTGCCAAGAAAATGGCGAAAAAGCAGGTAATTGTGAAGCGCTTACCTGCGATCGAAAACTTTGGCAGCATGAACGTGTTTTGCACCGATAAAACCGGTACGCTGACGGAAGGAGAGGTGAAAATTCACTCTGCGGTTGATGTGGAAGGGAAAGAAAGCGATCGCGTTCTACTTTACGCTTATTTGAATGCCGCATCTGAGTCAGGTTATGTCAATCCCATCGATGCAGCGATTCGTGAATACAAAACATTCGATATTTCTGGCTATCAAAAGCTAGATGAAGTGCCTTATGACTTTAACCGCAAACGTCTAAGCATCTTATTCAAGCAAGAAAGTACGCATCTGATTATTACTAAAGGCGCACTAAAAAATATTTTGGATGTTTGCTCAACCGTTGAGATTGGTGAGGGGAAAGCGATCGCTATTGCAGATCAGCGACAAAAACTTCACCAACAGGCTGAAGACTTGGGCAGTAAGGGATTTAGAGCCTTGGGTGTGGCTTATCGCGATTTTAATCAAGATTCTTTCAGCAAAGACGATGAAACGAACATGACATTTCTCGGCTACCTGGCTCTCTTCGATCCGCCAAAAGCTGGTATCGCTGACACCCTCAAAGAGTTGCAACTGCTAGGAATCACCCCGAAGATGATTACCGGAGATAGCAAGGCGGTGGCGATGAGTATCATTCAGCAGGTAGGATTGCCTGAACCAAAAGCGTTGACAGGCTCCGAACTAGAAAAGCTCAGTGATGAAGCCTTGATGCATCGAGTACAAGATACAAATGTCTTTGCCGAGGTAGAGCCAAACCAAAAAGAGCGCATCATTATCGCCCTCAAAAAAGCGGGGAATGTAGTTGGATATCTGGGAGACGGCATTAACGATGCCTCTGCGCTTCATGCTGCCGATGTTGGCATCTCCGTTGAGAGCGCAGTCGATGTCGCTAAGGAAGCTGCTGATATTGTGTTGATGGCAAAAGATTTAAATGTCCTCATCGAAGGCGTAAAGGAAGGACGGGTGACATTTGCCAACACTTTAAAGTATGTATTTATGGCAACTAGCGCCAATTTTGGCAATATGTTTAGTATGGCAGGAATTTCTCTGTTTTTACCCTTTTTGCCATTGCTACCCAGTCAGATTTTGCTGACAAACCTACTTACCGATTTCCCGGAATTGACGATCGCAACAGATCGGGTAGATAAGGAATTAGTCAATAAACCTCGCCGGATGGATATCAAATTTATCCGCAACTTCATGATTGTGTTTGGTTTGTTGAGTTCAATATTTGATTATCTCACCTTTGGGGCGCTGCTGTTGCTGCTGCACGCTCAACCACAACAGTTTAGAACAGGCTGGTTTTTGGAGTCTGTCATCTCTGCGTCGCTGGTTGTGCTAGTCGTTCGTACCCGCCAATCTATTCTCAACAGTAAGCCGGGAAAATACTTGTTGGCGGCAACACTGGCGACTATTGGAGTGACAATAATCATTCCCTGGACACCGTTGGCAACTTTACTCGGATTTCAACCGTTGCCGTTGAATTTTGTGTTGGTTCTGGGAGCGATCGTGTTGTTCTACGTGACTGCGGCGGAGAATGTCAAGCGAGTGTTTTACAGCTACGTAAAATTTTAATCTCTCAGTTGATGGAAAAGCATACTATAGTACAGGTCGGCGGAAATAAGCCATCCCTGACGCTCGTTCGCTCTTAGCGTCTCCCCTTCTCCCAAAGGGAGAGTCTAGCGCCAAGGGAGAAGACCGCGCTATCTCACCATTTAAAATGTCTAAAACCCTTACGCAATGCTAATTACGTTAGCGTAGCGGGGCGTAGCTTGCTTCTCGCCTCTGGCGAGTATTACGAATTAAGCAAAGGGCTTGTACAAAAAAGCTATTCATCTTCGTCTCCTGATGGTCGTTCGCTCTCGCTTTGTTGGGTGTTCCACTCCAAAACAATACGCTCTAGCATTTCACCCTGCGTACAGTTATTTACAACAGCGTATTGCTTAATTAACTCTGTTACTTTAAGACTAATGTGGCGTATATCTAGTGGGTTATTTCTTGCCGTTTTCATGATCTTTTACCAGAATGTTTAAGCAGTTTTGTTGTTTCTGTTACTAAGTGTTTCACCAAAGGCTTTTGGATATACAGACGCAAGAGCCTTCAGTATTGCCAGTAAAAGCGATCGCTAGAATTTCTCTTTCTTTTGGAGACATAAGTGTTATGACTTGCCGTATTAACCAATAGCCATCTTTTCCTGGTATATAATGTCGCTAATTAGTGGATATAAATTACCGGATAGTTTGAATCAAATGTAAGAGAGAATCACTTGAATGGTTCAGATGAAACATTCTGCTCCTGTACTATGATTTGGTGTTGTTTGATTTTGTGAATTAGTTGATTAACTACGACACAAAACTTAATTCTTGATGATTTTTGTAATCCAAACCTCTTTCAGGAATTAACCAAAAGAATTATTGCCAGGCTTCTTGAAGAAGTCGGGTATCTTATTGATCACGATATAATTACACCCAACGTCCTACAACTACTCGCACAGTTCCATCTTCTAAAACTTCTTCTTCTTCCACATTAAAGCCTTGTTCTTGCACCGTTGCCATCAAGGTTTTATGAGCATATTTTTGGCTGATTGAGTTAACAAACTGCTGTTGATTAATTTTTGCTCCCCAAAAGTCGGCAACTATTTCGTAATTTTCACCACTGCGGCGAAAACCTAAATCATAACCATTCTTCTATTTACTTGCTGTTTAGCGGCTAAAGCTTTTGCCAAAACTCTCGAAATCCGGGTGCGACTTAAACCTTGACAGGCTTTAACTAACTGTTCCCGCGCTAAACCAGAAACATTTAACTTATCTGGTACTACTAACTGTTGAATTAAATTATCGATTTCGCTAACGCTAGGTAAGGGAAAATCCACTACTGTCACTTCTTGGAGTAACTCGTCAGGAAGTTCTAAAGTATGGCTAGTGGTGATGATAATATTAGGCGATCGCTTTAACTCCCCCATCAAGTTTCGCAACTCCCGCACAATCGGGGCATTCTTCTCCGTAGTCGGATTTTTCACAAATGGATGCAAATCCCGCAGTACAAACATTGCAGGTGTTTGGGCATCAGCTTTGCCAATTCGTCCTAACGCCGCAAAAAAATATAAAAATTAAGGACTTCCAGTAATCAACAGTCTGTACCAGCGTAAAAAGACTGGCGATCGCTCAAAAGAAGAGATGAGCGATACAATTATTCCTTTAGGCAAGAGTGGTAAGCGTCGCGGCGTGATGCTGGAGTTTGAGAATCTGAAGATGACAAATTTGCTCAATTGGTTTCAGATACACCACAGTGGACTGAATGGATGGCATGAGAAAATTGAGGTTTGAGAGATCGCGCCGTACTGGCGAGACAATTGCTGTTGCTTTTATGCGAACCGTTTTGCCACGGATATATGGGGCAGTTTCGGTACTTGACCCATTCTTTTTCTATTGATCTGACAAAACATTCGACATATACTTAACATTTATACTCAGTATCTATGTCATTACACCCTAGACTTCAAACAATTTTTCATCATATTTGCTTATTGAGCTTGACCCTCACACTCAATAGTTGCTTATCCAACTCACCAAAATCTAGTCAATCAGCTACTAACCCACCGCAAGTAGTTAAAAATACAGCAGCAGTAGTTTCAACTCCTACACCAGACGACAAAGCCATTCCTAAATATGATCATATCTTCGTGATTGTTGAAGAAAACAAATCCTACGACCAAATTATTGGCAATCCTAATGCACCCATCATCAATCAACTGGCAAAAACCTATGGTTTGGCTAGCAACTTCTATGGCGAAGTACATCCCAGCGAAGCTAACTATGTTGCCATTTTAAGCGGTAGTACTTTTGGTATTCATGATGATGATGCTTTCTATTGCTTTGCTAATAGTAATCAGCAATTTTGCCACAACTCTCGTCAACCTGACTATGCCAACCATACCATTACCTCTAAAAGCTTAATCGACCAATTGTCACAAAAGGGGCTGACTTGGAAAGGGTATTTTGAAGATATTCCTTCTCCAGGCTCTAAGTCCGTTGTTGCTCCCAGTCTCAATCGTGCATTATATGCGGTCAAACATAATGGTTTTATGAACTTCAAAAACGTGCAAGATGACCCGAACTTACCCAGTAAAATAGTCGGGATTGAACAACTTACTACCGACCTGAAAAGTGATAAAGTTCCCAACTACAGCCACATCATCTTCAACCAATGTCATGAAATGCACGGTTTAGCAGAGTGTCCCCAATTGCAAAAATTGATTCAAATCGGCGACACGATGATTGGAAAAGTTGTTAATCAAATTACTACTTCTAAGTTGTGGGCTGAGTCTGGCAATAATGCAATTATTATTACCTGGGATGAAGATAGTAATCCTCATGACAAAGCTCAAATTCAAGGTTGTTGTGGCTTCGACCCTGATAGCAAAGCTAACTTTGGCGGCGGTCATATTGCGACGATTGTGATTACTAATCACGCCTCACGGGGCGTTGTAGATAACACACCCTATAATCACTACTCATTGCTACGAACTACTGAAGATGCTTTTGGCATCTATGAATACTTAAACTTTGCTAATGACACGACTAAAGGAGTTAAACCAATGACCAATCTATTTGTGAAAAAATAATCAAGATATAATCTACAACACCAACTCTTTCAGCATTCACAATTTCATAACCGCCTGGTAGTTTCATTACTTGTTATGACAACCAAAATTGTCGATCAACTCTTAGCTGACTGGAAAAATAAAATTCAAGTAGTTAGCCAAAACCTGTTTGATCTACAAGAACTCCCAGTATATCAACGCCTTTGTGGGAGTCCTGGTTTTGCTAAAGTTCATTTGACAGGTATTACTGCTCAAAAAGTGACTCCAGCGTTGGAGGCAATGAACGATTTATTTCAGTATTTTGACCTATTGGTGCAAACAATAGATCGAGCCAGTAGATTGCGGCAGCAATTACCACGATTTTTGGCAACAGAGGAAAAAATTGATGAAATTAAACAACTATTAACAGGCACTTCGATTCATCTGTCTGTTGTGCAAACGCCATTAGCACAGAGAGAATTACTGACTGTGACTCAACAAGCAAATGCGATCGCTCCTGCACAATTATTGGAAGTAATGACTCAGGCTTTTTCTGTGGCCAGAGATGCAGTTCTAGCGGTTGATACCGCTTGGACAAATCTAGAATTTATACTCCAAGATGCCGAATCGCAAATTATCTTAGGGCAAAACTTAGCCGCATCACTCAATCAAGCCTCTAGGAGTGAACTGGTACAAGCTCATGAGGCGATCGCTTCTCTACGAGAAAAGATTGAGCAAGATCCTTTAGGAGTGAGTGCAGAGATAGATCGGCAACTCAAACCTTTATTGGCACAAGTTAAATTAGTCTTAGAGCAAGCCCAGAAACAACAGGCTCAGATACAAGAGAAAGTAGCGATCGCTCAGAATTTATTAGCACAATTAATTAGACTTCACTCACAATCTATTGCCGCTTTTACGGAAAGCCAAGCAAAAGTTTTGTATCTAACACAGCACACTCCATTACCCCAAGAGCAGATAGATGCCCTTAGCCAATGGCTCACACGCTTACAAAACAAGCTAGAGGAGGGTTTAGTTAGTCCAGTTATGCTCGGTTTAGATAATTGGATAGCCAAAGCCAAAGAATACATAACTGTAGAGCAACAGACATACACAGCTAATAGTACTTTATTACAAACTCGTCGGGAGTTACGGGGACGACTGGATGGCCTCAAAGCCAAAGCCTTAGCGCGGGGATTGATTGAAGATATTACCTTGGTTGATTTAGCCCAAAAAGCAACACAACTCCTTTATGTGCGCCCAACTCCATTAGACAAAGCATCGGAATTAGTTTCCCAATATGAAAAACGTTTAAACAGCCAATTTTAGGGGAACAATAAAAGCAATTCGCAATTCGCAATTCGCAATTAAACTAAGCCACCCACAATATGCGTGGGGTTTTTACCTACCTTACGCCCCTTGTGGGCGTTAGCGTAGCGGGACGTAAGTCCGGTTTTCAACCTTCACTTTTTTGATAAAGCAGATATTTGGTGAAAAAGATCGGGAGAATAATCAACAATGATTTATGAATATAGATTTAGGAGACTTCAATGAACAGTCTTCGCTGTCTGCGGAATGGATGTACTGGCACTATTGAAGATGACTACTGTAATGTCTGTGGGTTAGCAGCATTAAAATCTCTGGATGTCAGCCAGAAGCAAAATGCCTCACTTACACTCAGAAGTTCACCAATTACCACAGCCACAGGTTCCTCTCCATTAACCAATCGTTCCAAGGGTTCGCGGCGTACTAGTAGCACTTCTGCCCGTAGTAGCCGCAGACAACTAGGAGCGGGATTAACTTCTGTACCAGAACTACCTTCAACAGAGCCAGAAAACGCGATTATTCCTAACCCAATGGTGCCGGAGAATAAACGCTTTTGTAGTAATTGCAATCATTCTTTGCGACGAGAAAACGGATTTTGCAGTAAGTGTGGGCAGAAGTATTCTTTTATTCCGACTCTGAAGCCTGGTGATCTAGTTATCGGGCAATACGAAGTCAAAGGAGCAATCGCCTATGGTGGTTTAGGATGGATTTATTTAGGCTTCGATAAAACTTTATCTCGCTATGTGGTACTGAAAGGATTGCTCAACAGCGAAGACGCATCCAGTGCAGCCGTCGCCGTGGCAGAAAGACAATTCCTAGCAGTCGTAAAACATTCTAATATCGTGGGGATTTATAATTTCGTCAACCACGGTAACGAAGGTTTTATCATCATGGAGTATGTGGGCGGTAAAACCCTCAAAGAAATCCGCAAAACTCGCGGCGCTTTACCTGTAGCAGAAGCGATCGCATATATTCACCGCATCTTGGGAGCTTTTGCCTATCTACATTCTTTGGGGTTGGTATACTGCGACTTCAAGCCAGATAATATCATGATCGAAGACAACGACGTGAAATTAATCGACTTGGGTGGTGTCCGTCGCGTTGACGATCTCAATGGTGATATTTACGGTACAGTGGGCTATAGCGCTCCCGAAGCTGGCGAAGGCCCAACAATTGTTTCCGATTTATTTACCATTGGCAGAACTTTAGCGGTGTTGCTTACTGAGATTAAAGGTTTTAGTAAGGAACATTTATACACACTTCCCAGCCCCCAAGAAGAACCTTTATTTGCCCAACAAGAATCACTGTATCGCTTTCTGATTAAAGCCACCGCCGAAAATCCTGATGACCGATTTCAGTCAGCCGATGAAATGGCAGATCAGTTATTGGGTGTACTGCGGGAAGTTGTCGCCATTTCTACCAATATTCCCCGTCCCGCCACCAGTAACCTGTTTAGCGGCGATATGTTAGCTATTACCCACAGTGGCAGTTTTGAACCAATTAAACCAGAATATCAGCAATTACCGATACCAATATTAGATGCTAGCGATCCGGGCTTTAATGCAGTCCTAAATGCCAGCGCGATCGCCGATCCAGTCCAGCGAGCCATCGGTTTAGATGTTGTTGTCAAGCAATTCCCGAAATCAAGTGAAGCCTTGTTGCGCTTGGCAAATGCCTTAATTGATACCAGTGATTACGAAGAAGCAGAACAAGCTATAGCCCAAGTTGTAGCCAAAGATCCTTGGGACTGGCGGATCTTTTGGTATCGTGGGCGATCGCTGATGGCGCAAAATAAACCCGCAGAGGCGCAGAAAGCATTTGACCAAGTTTATTTTGATTTACCAGGAGAATTAGCTCCGAAACTGGCGCTGGGGTTAGCCGCCGAACTTGCCGAAAATTACCAATTAGCAATTAAGATGTATAGTTTGGTGTCCCGCACCGATCCGAGTTATGTATCAGCAGCTTTTGGGTTAGCACGTTGCTTTTGTGCCACTGGAAATCGCAACGGTGCTGTAGCAGCTTTGGAAAATATACCGCAAACTTCTAATTTATATACACGAGCGCGAGTAGAGATTGCCCGAACTTTAATCAACGGCGATCGCTCGGCTCCAGGTACTCAAGAACTCAAAGCCGCTTCTGTGGCTATTGAAGCACTGACTTTAGTTGGTAGCGATCGCTATCGCCTGACTAAACAAGTATTAGAAACTGCTCTCAATTTAATCACCTCCCGCCAACTCCAAGCTGCTGCTGATTTAACAATTTTGGGGCAGCCATTACAAGAAGTGCATCTGAGAAAGGGATTGGAAAAAGCCCTACGCGACATGGCACACCTCGCAACTAAAGACGAAAAAATCTCTTTAGTTGATGAAGCCAATCGGGTACGTCCTAGAAGCCTAATTTAAATAATTCGTAATTCGTAATTCGTAATTAAATTTTTCTTCTTTCCTTTTTCCTTCGCGCTCTTTGCGTCCTTGTCTGACGAGACGCTGCGCGAATGCGGTTCGTTCCTTTATTCATCTGTATTTGACAGACCACTAATGAGGGTAAATTATGCAGTGTATATGTGGTGCATCCATCTTAGCTGATGACAAATTTTGTGAAGAATGCGGTACACCCTTAACGGCTAGCAAACCGCCAACTGCGATCGATAAATGTGAAAAATGTGGTGCAGGAATCGATTCTGAAGGCTACTGTTGTCAATGTGGATTTCGCCAAGAACCACCAGTGCATGATTGGTTAGAAGTAATAATTAATTCACAGCTAGCCGGAGTTAGCGATCGCGGACTCAAACACAGCCGCAATGAAGATTTCCTGGCTTTACAACAACTCAATGACAGTCAGCCAAATATTCTCGTAGTTTGTGATGGAGTTTCTAGTTCCGAAAAACCTGACTTAGCAGCTAAAACTGCTGCTGAAACGACTTGTCTCGCTCTAGCAAATGCGTGGGAAATAGGGGAAAATTCCGCTTCGGCAATTAAATCAGCTTTTGCTACTGCTTTAGCCAATGTATGTAATATTTCTTATAGAAATAGTGGAGATTTAGAACCACCATCTACAACTATTGTGGCTGCAATTGTTCAAGAAGGTATCGCTACTATTGGCTGGTTAGGTGATAGTCGCGCTTACTGGATTTCTGCTCACAGTCACCAACAATTGACTCAAGATGATTCCTGGTTAACTGAAGTAGTCGCAGCCGGAAAAATCAGCGAAGCAGAAGCTAGACTATCTCCCAAAGCTCATGCAATTACGCGCTGGCTGGGAGCAGATGCCGTTGAGGATGCTGTTCCCTCAATTGTGAAGTTTACTATTCCTGATTCTGGATATCTGATTTTGTGTAGTGATGGATTGTGGAATTATACCTTAGATGCAGCACATTTAGCCAACTTAGTCCAGCGATCGCCCGATCGAGATGCGATCGGCATATCTCGCACTCTTGTAGAATTTGCCCGTAATTGTGGTGGACATGACAACATTACTGTTGCTGTTCTCTGTTTATGAATTACTCAAACTAACAAAACACTATGTCTCATCAATTTAAAGCCGAAGTTTTTCAAAACCAATATCTACCCCAAGGAGCCAGAGAAGTTGATGCCATTATGACCATTACCGTCGAAAAAGGCGATAGTGGAGTCGCAACTGGACACAATGGCAGACTTTTTGGCATCATCTGCGACACATCCGGTTCAATGGGAGGTGACAAGATCCATGCAGCCAAAGATGCAATGATCAAAATTGTGAATTTGTTACCAGAGGATGCCCATTTCTTCATCGTCACGGGTGCTGGTAAAGCTAATGTAGTTTTTCCTGTTTCTCCAGCCACGACAGAAAAAAAGCAAGAAGCGATCGCAGCTATTAAGAGTACTCTTGCTAATGGTGGTACTCTCATGTCTACTTGGTTGGCTCAAGCCTTAACACAATTCAAAAAGATGCCTAGCGCAGTTCGTCAAGCACTACTACTCACCGATGGGCAAAATGATGACTCTGATGAGAAATCCTTGAAGAAAGTTTTACTTGAATGTGAAGGTGTCTTTCAGTGCGACTGTCGTGGTGTCGGAACTGATTGGCGAGTTGCTCAACTTCAAGAAATTGCCAGCAAACTTTTAGGGACAACCGATATTATTCCTAGCGCCGCAATGATTGAAAGTGACTTTCGTGCCATTTTGGAAAAAGCCATGAGTAAAAATGTTAGCGATGTTGCTTTACGTTTATGGACACCACAAGGAGCCAAAGTCTTGTTTTGTAAACAAGTTAGTCCCGATATTGTTGACCTTACCCACCGCCATAAACCTGTCAAGCCTCAGATGGTTGATTACCCCACTGGAGCTTGGGGAAGTAACGAGTCTCGTGATTACCACTTCTGTATTGAAGTTAATCCAGGAAATATCGGTGATGAAATGTTAGCAGGTCGAGCGAGTTTAGTATACACCCTTAACGGCACAGAAACTAAAGTTGCAGAAGCCCGCATTTTGGCAACCTGGACTGATGATGAAGCCAAATCGACCAAAATCGATCGGCGAGTTGCCCACTATACTGGACAAGCAGAACTGGCTCAGTCAATTCAAGAAGGATTGGAAGCTCGTGCTAGGAATGATATTGAGCTTGCTACTGCCAAATTAGGCAAGGCAGTAAAACTAGCCCATGAATCAGGGAATGAAGCCACAGCCAAACTGCTAAAAACCGTAGTTGAGATAGAGGATGCACCAACAGGGACAGTGCGGTTGAAGCGAGAAGTCGCTAAAGAAGATGCAATGGCATTAGAAACACGTTCTACAAAAACGACTCGAATTGCTAAATCTCCGAATTAGTGAGTAGCGAATTCTCCGCGTATCTTTGCGTTTACCTCTGCGCTCCTCTGCGTTTAAAATTCAATCTCAATTCGCTACGAATCAATATGTCAATCTATAAATGTCCTAAAGGACATGAATCAACTGAATTAGATTTTTGTTCAGAATGCGGTACCAAAATTCTCGGTGTACCGGAACTTCCATTCGTCCAAAAAACAATTGACTCAACATTAACGCCAACCAAAACCACAGAAAATTGCCCAGATTGTAGCACTGCCCACGAACCTAACAGTGGCAATTTTTGTGAAATTTGTGGTTATAACTTCGTCACAGGGGCGCATGGTGAAGTACCCATTGCCAAAGGCATCCAAGAAGAAGAAATGGGAACAATGCGACAGACGAATACCAATAGTTATGGATCTGGATTAATAGATTCTCAATTGTTAGTTATTGGTTGGGATGTAGTTGTCTATATTGACCCATCTTTACGCCATCCAGAAAGTCCAGAACCACCTATAAATCAACCACCGATTACATTTCATCTCGATCAGGCAATTAACTTAATTGGTCGCAATAGCGAAGTTAGAGCAATTCACCCAGAAATTGCTTTAGATTTTGATGATGCTGTCTCACACCGCCACGCTTTGCTGACGCTAGAGACAGACAATACATTAACTCTGCGTGATATTGGTTCTGCGAATGGTACACAATTAAAAGCTGTGGAATTGAAGCCAATGGTAGACGTAAAACTTCAGGATGGAGACGAATTTACCCTTGGACATTGGACTCGGATCGCGGTGAAAGCTGTTCGGAAATTAGGATAAACCTGCAAATAAAATATATGAGTAAAATCATCGCTTTTTTAAGTCAGAAAAATTATAAATTCACGACTCCAGAACGACTCCAGATAGGATTATACTTAACCGGAGCAACCAGTTTACTATTACTAATTGCGATTATTAGCGCAGTTCAAGGGCAAAGACACGCAATCAAAACCGTTGGTGAAGATTCCACACCCAGCATCGTCACTGCTCAACGCCTCAAGGACGCATTTGCCGGTATGGATGCTAATGTCGCTAATGAACTTTTAGTACCAGCAGGACAAAACCAAGATGCAGTCAAAGGTTACGAAGAGAGATACCAAAAAGCTGCTGAAAGATTAGTTGCTGCTGCTGAGAATATCACCTATGCAGATAAAGAGCGAAAACCCATTCAGACGATGCAACTCGGCTTAGGTAACTATATAGCCCAAATTCAGCAGGCACGGGATTTTCACGCACGCGGTGATACTAACGCGATGCTGATTGCTTACCGTGCATCTGCGGAACTTATGGATAAAACCTTACTGCCAGCAGCCGACGAGTTAGATAAAGTAAACATACAAGCTTTAGAAGAAACTTATACCGAACAAAAGGTTGCTGCTAATAGTTCTTTGATCTTAATTTTTGTTTCTGGGACAGCACTGATAATTGTGCTAGTAGGGATTCAGATATTTCTGAGTCAAAGGATGCGCCGCACTCTCAATCCTATGCTGTTGGTTGCCACAGCGATCGCCTTGGGTTTATTAACTTATACCACAGTCACGTTGCTGGCCTCTGCGGAAAATCTGAGGACGGCTAAAGAAGATGCATTCAATTCTATGCACGCTCTGCGAGAAGCTCGTGCTAATGCCTACATCGCTAATGCTGCTGAAAGCCGCTATTTACTTGACCCAGCTTTTGCTACCAACTACGAACAAGCTTTTTTCAGTAAAATAGCTCAAATTGCCCAAATTCCTCAAGGCCAAACTGCTGAAACCATAGCATCTGCCTATAATTCTCAGGGTAAAAAGATAGATGGTTTTAAAGGTTACATTGCTGACGAACTGAATAATATCACCTTCCCAGGTGAAAAAGAAGCCACCCTCGCCAGTCTCGTGAGTTTGGGTAAATACCTTGCTATTGACCAACAAATTCGCCAGTTAGAGCGCAGTGGCAAGCATCAAGAGGCGATCGCTCTGTGCGTCGGAAATAAATCTGGACAGTCCAACTGGCTGCTTGAAGAGTTCAAAACAGCTAATCAAAAGACATTTGATATCAACCAAGCAGTCTTTGATCGCTCAATTCACCAAGGTTTCAGCAATATAGATGGTTTTGAGATTAAAACAGCGATCGCAGCAAGTACAGTTGTGCTTCTGAGTTTCTTGGGCTTATTACCGCGTCTCAAAGAATACTCAAATTGAGATGATAATAAACGAAATCGTAAGGATTCAGGTCTAATATTGAGGAAGTAAAGAAGGGCGAGACAGGGAGTTACTAGAATTAGCAATTAAAGCCTGTGCAAAAAAATCAATGACAGACCTAGCTTGACGGCGACAAGTCTGTACCACGGTCAACAAATTAGCAGTATGTTGAAACCGATCGCCGAAATAGTGCGATCGCACTCGGATGCTTCATTCTGACGTGTGCTTTATTTACTTGATATCAACCGTACCATTGCTGAGTGCATCGCAGTCAACCGCCGCACAATCTGATCGATCTCCAAATCTAATATGCTGTAATCAATTACTGCCTGACGAATCGGTGTATGTCCTTGATTGACGGCTAACTCTTCTATCCGGGCTGTACGCAGTGCTTGCAGGTGCGGTTGGATTTTTTGCAGCGTTTCTTCCAAGTCAGGTAAGGGCGGTGGGGGAATTTCCTGCTGTATGCAATCAGCTAACTGCTCTAACATTATCGAAACTTGGCGAACAAAAGTTTCTAATTCCGGGAGTGGGACTGTTCCTCGAAAATGTTCGAGATGTACTGCCAAAACTGTGACAGCGTTAGTAAAACGTCCCATGTACAGCAACAGTGTCATCACTGGTTCTACTAATTCTTTGTGCATTTTCGGTTCGCGCAGCAATCCTTGAAAGGAGGCTTGGGCATTGCCAATTGCCAGTCCAGTTTGTCGCCGTTGACTGATAATAGTAGAGTCTCGTTCCTTTGTGCCCTGGTAAACAGCCATCACATCGCTAAAGTATTTGTGACATTCTCGTAGCGCTGTGGCGAGTTGACTGGGTAAGCGATCGCGTTCCCAGTTTGGCCAGATAAAATAATGACTTGCAAAAGCCAGTCCCGCGCCAATGAATGTATTTAATACCCGAAAGCCTGCAAATTGCCAACCAATGGGATGACCAATATCGATAATCAGTAAGACAAATATTGACAAGAAAACTACTGAATACCCATAGTTGTAACGGATCAGGGAAATGCCAAAAAATACTGTCAGCAAAATGATTATGTCTAATACAACCTTACTGGTGATAGTTGCAAGTAGGACAGCAGCTAAGATAGCTCCCAAGATAGTCCCGCCAACTCGCTGAAAAAACCTCTGGAAAGTTGCACCCAAGTTCGGTTTGAGGACTAGCATGATTGTCAGTGTTACCCAATACCCCATTGGTAAATTCGTAACGCTGTATAATATTACGCCTACAGCCAGACTCACAGCGATGCGGAGAGCATGACGAAAGATTGCTGAGTCTAAGGTGAGGTTTTCTTTGAGTAAGCTTAAGAGCGATCGCTGTTCCTCTTCAACTAAAATAAGTCTATCTACATCTCTGCGACTAATTTTACTACGATCTTCCAGAGATTTAGCTGTCTGAGCCGTGTATTGCAATTGCTTGATCAGCTTTTCGATCGTTAGTACCAGGTTAGTGAGAGCAACGAGAGTTGTGTAGTCTGTCTCACTCCCCGCAATTGCTTTTCTTTGCAGACTTTCTTGTTCCTTCAGCGCCTCATAGATGCGCTGAAGATTTCCGAGATCGATGCTAGCAGACTTGCGAGATATAACTTTCGCTATGGCTTGAAGAATAACTGATATTTCTGCGAGTGCATCGTCTACTAATTGCTGGACTGCGTGATATTGCTGTTGTTTAAAGTGAGTTTCTAGTAACTCTGTTAAGGCAATCACTGAACCAAGCAAGCGATCGCCATCTTGAATTAGCACCAAAAACTGCTCATTTATCCAACACCGAGCCGGCTGTCCAATCCGTAATGTACCTAAAGTAGTGCGTGCTGTCTCTAATGCCTTTCTAATTTCGAGAATACTTTCAGGTGTTGCTACTTTATCTACAAATTTTTGAATGTAGTTAGCAATCGCATTTAAGCAATCAGCTAAAGCTACTCGTAGGGGATCGTAAGGTCTAAAGGGCCACATTACTAAAGAAAGTAGCATCGCCCATCCACCTGCAATTAGACATAATAGCGATCGCATCAGTGCAGTTTCTAAGTCTCCTGGTTGTGCGATCGCGGTAATAAATGATGTCCCTACCACCAGACCGACATTTGCACCAGCATTACCATACAGCGACGCAAAACCCGAAGCAAGTCCCCAAATAAACGTCAGCACCACAGCGAGTACTGGAACTTTAGCGACTAGAGTACCCACAAATACTGAAACAGCTATTCCCACAGTCGCCTGTGCCATCGCCTTAGCTTTGATTTGGTAAGGACCACCAACATTTGCTAAGTTAACAAAGTAAGCCATTAAACCAACCAATAATCCACTTTCCCTTTGGTTGATCAGTTGCCCGATTAGCATGGGAATCCCCAACCCTAACGCAGCTCGTAATCCATTGGATATTGCTGGTTTTTCTGGCTCTGACTGAATCAGAAACTTGAGGAAATTACTTCGATTTAACTGCATTATTTTTGTTATAAAAACAAAACTTCTATCTGGCTTTTCTTAATATTTTGAATATATTCAGATTTATTCTAATTCATCGTGTGCAGTAAAAGCTTTGACAAAAACTGAATATTAGGATGCACATTTTGTCACTTTATAATTCATCCTTAATTATTTGTTAATAGATGTAAGTTTTACCGAAGGTGACAGTACAATTGCTGCTATTTGTGTATAAAAAGTATTATTTGTATTAATGCAAATATAGCAGTCTTAAATCATTCGTGAAAACTTAAAACCTCGTTTCCAGCCCGAGACTGGGAACGAGACAATCCATCTTGTGGGATGGGTGTCCCCACCTGTCCCAATACTGCTCGGTTAAAAATTTTTAACTCGGAATTGGGTTTGGGGTAAAGGTTAAAGGGTAAAGGTTTTTTCTTTCCCCTTTCCCCTTTTCCCCAAAACCCGACAAGTATTGCCACCCGTCCCAGATTTAGGGCGCTCATGTTGCCCACCCCACAAGAAAATTTGGAATGTTTTTTATTTGGAAGTTCCTAAGAAGCAGCACCTAATGCCTGCAAAGTTGCTAATTGAGCTTCTGTTAACCCTTGAATTTCTTCAATTTTCATACCTTCGTAGGGACGAGGCGCTCTCCAAGTCTGATGACATTTACCAGTCTGCAAATCCCAGACTTTGAGACGCTAAAAAGGGTATTACCTTGTGCCAAGAATGCTTGTGTGTCACCACAAAAGATATCTTGAATAGCGGTTGCGGCAATTTTTAGGGCGAGTGGATTACCACCAAAATAATTGACCAGGGTTTGATGTTGAGGTGTCGTATCTAACCCTTTGGCGGTCAGTATTTGCTGACCCTCTATTGCTGAAAGTCCTGACAAACAGAGCGATCGCACTGGTAAATTTTCACCTGATCGCACCGCTATTTTAGCCGGTTTTTCTCGTCCGGTGACTATCAGACAACTTTGATGGAGTTCATCGCAGATTCGCTCAAATAGCTGTTGATATGCTTCAAATCCTTGTTGGTATTGTCCTCCCCGGTTGCCACTTTGTAAAATTGACTCGACGTTATCAAGAACTAATAAACAACGCTTTTGTTGCAATTGTTTCATCAAAAGATTAATTGAACTATCAATTGTTGCCTCTGAACCCATTAAAATCGGCAAAATCTCGCCCAGTAAAGTATTGAACGGTAGTGCTTGCTGTAAACTACGCCAAATCACATATTGAAACTGAGACTGGATTTGCTCTGCAAGTTTCACCGAGAGAGTAGTTTTGCCAATCCCACCGAGTCCAAAAATCCCGACAAAACGACAATTCTCATTGCCAATCCATGTTGCTAAAGTTTGCAGTTCTGCTTGTCGTCCGTAAAATCGGGAAACATCGATGGCTTCTCCCCAATCTTGGATACTGCTTTGGGATTGCTGATAGCGATGCAGAATAGCTTGGATATTTTTTTTAGAGACTTCTTCGCCGATAACTTGGGAAAGCGATCGCCACAATTGCGAACCGACCTGTTTCACATAGTCGTAATCATAACCTATCTTATCCGCAATTTCCCCATAAGTGCGTCCGAGCCAACTTTCGAGAAAGACTACAGAGTGAACATCATTTAGTCCTTGATCCAACATAGTAGAGCGTAAAACAGCATCGACTATTTTGAGTGCCTCTTCTCCTGTCATGGCTACAACAAGACCCAGGTATCGTTTAAGTATTTAAACTTGTCTGTTCTTCCTGAAAAATTTATGGCGAAATTTACAACTCTTTACATAAGCTAGTTTACGTAAATTTACATTAGCTACTTACTTTTACTTACCTTTTCTCACCGACAGAGCGATCGCACTTGGGGTATTAAATAATAAAACAACAAAATTACAGTTGTAAAATGAAAAAAATTACCTGGTTTGCGCTAGTACTAGTAGTCTTAGCAACATGGCTACCAAGTTCTGATGCTATATGGAAATATCTTTTCTTCTTACGCCTGCCTATCTTAATGGGTTTGTTCCTTCTATTGCTCCCTAAACTTGCGAAAGATTGGCTGCCAGCCATGTTAAAAAGTCTATTTATACTTCGTGACAAGTGGCAATTGGCAACTATAATTGTGAGCGCAATTGGAGCAGGAACTTCAGTAATTTTAGTTACATCCATCATTTTAGATAATTCACCAGCTCGCTTTTCTGTACCAGCAACAATAAAAATTCCTGAATTTTGGCAATATGGCATAGCTATTGCCTTAAGCTTATATATTTGCATCGTTGCAATTGATTTATCTCAAGAGAAGCTAAACAAAAATGAAATCTGGTGGGGAGCATCTGTTGGTACGGTATTGAGCATTGGACTTTTGTTTATTCTTGGTTTACTCAAACAATGGTTAAGCTCAAATACTTTTTTAAACAAAATAGTCGTTGATATCTTTTCTTTCATCAGCAAAAATCATCTAGCTGGCTATATCAATCCTCAAACTGGTGAATTGGCTGCGGGGCATTTGACAGCAATTGCTTATTTGATAATTGGATTAACTATTTACCTGACAGTTGGTTTAGTTTTTAATCCCAAACCAGAACCCAATCGGCCCGAAGCACCTGCTCTGTTATATGTGCTAATGCTAGTTTCCACAACAGTAATTATTTATGGAGGGGCAACATTCTATCTTGATTATTTCCGTGTTCCTATATTAGTTCTATTTATTGCTTTCTCTGGTTTAAGTTATTTGGCATTTGATGTTAATCACTTTTTTCAACTCAATACACTTAATGAAAGTAAAGATAAAAAGAGAGTTGATAGTGATTCTGGTGATTTTAAACAAGTGCTAGATAAACGTCTCAAACATCAACAGGGAGAAAGAACTTTAGTAATTGTTTGTGCCAGTGGTGGTGGAATTCAAGCAGCAGGATGGACAGTAGAGGTATTGACTGGTTTTCAAGAACTATTAGGAAAGTCATTTACTAAAGCAATTGGTTTGATCAGTTCTGTTTCCGGTGGTTCCGTAGGAACAATGTATTATTTAGATCGCTTTAATAAAGATGGTTTTTTAGAAGAGAACCAACAAAAAAGCTTTGAGGGAACTACCAGAGATAGTTTTAGTGCTGCTACTAGAGATAGCTTAGATGCTGTTGGTTGGGGTATGGCTTATTTGGATGTATGGCGATTTATAGGGCTTCCTTTCCTCATTCGCCCAAAGTTTGATCGCGGTACAGCAGTTGAGATAGACTGGCAGGCAGAAATGAAGGAACCGAAAAAGAGCAAAACCTTAGCAACCTGGCGAAAACAGATTTTTGATGGTGAAATTCCTATTCCTGTATTCAATGCCACTTTAGTCGAAAACGGCTGGCGGTTTTTGATGACTCCAATGACATTTTGTAAACTTCCTAATAAGAAATATTTAGACTTTAATAGCCTTTATGCAGCTTATGATATGAATGTTGTCACGGCTGCAAGACTATCAGCAACTTTTCCCTATGTTTCTCCTATCTGCCGCAACAGTATCAATATCCCAGATAGGAACTATCACGTTGCTGATGGGGGTTATTTCGATAACTCTGGCTTTGTAACAGCAGCAGAATGGCTGGATGAACAGCTAAATGAATGGCTACCTGAAAATAGTTTAAATATCAAACGAGTCCTGATATTGCAAATAAATGCTTTTCCCGAATCTCCTTCAACCGAAAAAGTGCAGGGAGATGGAGGCTGGTTTATGGCGACTATAGGCCCATTACTAGCAACCTTTAAGGTACGCGATTCAGTTTTGGCATCTCGAAATGCAAAGGAAGCTGAACTTTTAGCCCAAAAATGGCAGGACAAGGTAGATATCCAATACTTTCCCATCTTCTTCCCCTCTGCATCTGATGCGCCTGAATTTTACAAAACTGGTCAGTATCGACCACCTTTATCCTGGAGGTTGACTGATAAAGAGAAAAAAGCTATTAAAGAGGGCTGGACTGCAATAACAACAGGAAAGACGATAAAAAAAATCAAACACCTCTGGCACGAAACCTGGAATATGTAAAACTTTACAGACAGCAGTCTAATCTGATTTGTGAAAACTACTACTTGGCGACTACTGGTAGCGATGTAAGATCATAACTTTCTTAAGTATGTTGCCAGCGTTGAGCCAATCCAGCCAGAGGATTTACCCCCTGCTTTAGATTTAGAGCATTTCCCTGACTCAGTGTGATGTGAATGGCAATCTGTGAGTAAATCTGAGCGAGTTCAGCGAGTCCGCACAGGGATTGACATAGTTGAAACTGAGATTAATCGTATGCTTTAGCTACTTACTACAAGCTAATTCAATTGAAATTCAACCACTCGATATGTAGAGAATACAGGTAGATCAAAAATAGAGACTTTTGCAAACTATTTAAAGATTGGAGGAATAATGAGCGAAAAAGTTACTTCTAGAGAATATAAGGTTCTGCTCAAAAAGGAATTGTTTATTGGTAGTGAGCAAGAACTTTTAGAATCCGCCAAAAACTTTTGGCATGCCTTTTCACAAGCTATTAATAATCTTGTAATTGAGGTCAATGGCGATTTAAAGCAGATTGCAGACCAGCGAATTATCAGATTCTATGATACTGATGATTATATTATCTACAAAAACAATTACATTCTTCGTGAGAGGCTTGATGTTAATAATAATGAGAGGGAAGTTACTCTAAAATTTCGCAATCGAGATCGGTATATTGCTCAAGATCGCAATATGAATAGAGGAGAAGCAAAATTTGAGGAAGATATTAAGACTCCTTTTGAAATATTGTATAGCTTCTCAGATACGCAAATAATCTCTCAAGATAATAAACTGAAACAAATACAAGATGCTACACAATTATATCCAGATTTGCCAGATAAAGTAAGTCTTTTAAGAGCAGACGAAAATATCAGAACAATAGGATTAATTATCCGTGAAATAGTAATTAAAGGAGCGAAATTCCAGATTAAAAATCAACCCAGACTAGACTCAAAGTGTGCTTTGATTATTTGGTATGATAGCAATGATGATCCAAAGAAACCAGTAGCAGTCGAGTTCAGCTTTAAGTATGGGGATGAAAACGAAGTTTATAGCAGAAAATTGGCTCAAAGGGCTTATGATGTATTCCATATATTGCAAGAAATACTAACGTATTGGGTAGATTTAGATTCTGACACAAAGACAGCTTACATCTATAAGGTAGACAAGGCAAAGGTATCCGGTCATTAATATTGAGGAGTGCAGTAATGGTGGAAAAAGTTGTCAATATACTTGTAGGCATTATTGCATTCATACATATACTTTTTCTCATAGTGCAGATATTTTTCTGGAATACAGAGTTTGTTCAAAAAAGAATAGTCGGAAATTTCACACCAGAAGAAATTTCTGCAATTCTTGCTCAAAATCAAGGTTTATATAATGGTTTTCTTGCTGCTGGCTTAATCTGGGGATTATTTATCTCACAAAAGGTTCCACAAATTGAGCCTTCATCGATTGTGATTTTCTTTTTAATTTGTGTAGCGATCGCAGGTATTTTTGGTAGCATTACCTTGAAACGCCCAACAGCATTTTTAATCCAATCAATACCCGCAATATTGGCTTTATTCTTGCTGTGGTATCCTAATCTTTAACGGTTAGGTTTCCAGAAATATTTTCAAATTTTCAATTAAATCGTGAATTGTCCAGCGTACTGCCTCAATGACTTGGTTCATAATTGTCCCCGTTTGGCTTGCTGTCTTCTTTGTTTAATTTTATCTTTCCTTTGGACAAGGCAGTTATGGTATTTAAATTAGAACCATAATGAAAAACAAAAGTTCAAGCGAAACTCTGTATGCTGACATTTACCCAACTTAAACCACCTAATAGCGATACTGCGGTTACTTTTACTCTGGCGCTGACAGCAGAAGAACGCACCCGCAGTCGTCATCGCTTTGAAACGGCAGATGGTAAGGTTGTGTTTTTACATTTACCCAGAGGAACTGTCTTACACGATGGTGATATTCTGCAAGAAGAAACCCATAGCAATTTAATCAGAATTACTGCTAAACCAGAACTAGTTTTGACTGCCTTTGCCCAAACACCACTTTTATTATTACGGGCAGCATACCATCTGGGAAATCGCCATGTACCTGTAGAAATTACTCCGACTTATTTACGCTTGTCTTCAGATTCAGTTTTACGCTCGATGTTGGAACAACTTGGGTTAAAAGTTAAAGAAGAAATTTTACCATTTCAGCCAGAATTAGGAGCTTATGGACAACACCATCATGCTCACTGATAGTCATCTTTTGAGTATTTTACAGTTGGCTAGCCCCACTTTACCTGTGGGAGCATATAGTTATTCTGAAGGCTTGGAAATGCTTGTGGAGAATGGTACGATCGCTAACCACACACATCTCAAAGATTGGTTAAAAGCAGAGTTGCTCTATGGGGCAATTCGGTTAGAGGCGGCGGTGATGGTACGATCGCAGCAAGCCACCAAAATTCCTGATGTTGAGTCCCTATGCCGTTGGAATCTGTGGTTATCCGCCGCTAGAGAAACAGAAGAATTACGCGCCTCTAGTTGGCAGATGGGGCGATCGCTGATCCAATTACTTGGTAAACTAGAACCGCAGATTGTACCTATTGCCAATACTGTCGGTAATCCTTGCAATTATGCGATCGCTTTTGGTATTGCCGTTGCCCATTGGGAAATTAATATCCAAGCTGCATTACTCGCATATCTGCATAGTTGGGCAAGTAATTTGATTACTGCTGGTGTGAAACTTATTCCCCTTGGACAAACAGCAGGACAACGGTTATTGCTAGATTTGCAACCATTACTCAGTGCTGCGGCATTGGAAATTCTAAGGTTAAAGGACGATCAACTCGCCTGTTGTAGTTGGGGTTTATCGCTAGCGAGTATGCAACATGAAACACAGTATACAAGGTTGTTTAGGAGTTAGTCAAAATAATTCGTAATTCGTAATTCGTAATTCGTAATTATTACAAAGGACAAATGAAAATGAATGCATTTCGAGTGGGAGTTGCTGGCCCCGTGGGTTCGGGGAAGACGGCTTTAGTTGATGGTTTGTGTAAGGGATTGCGTGAGCAGTATCAGATTGCGGTGGTGACCAATGATATTTATACTCAGGAGGATGCTCAGTTTTTGGTGCGTTCTCAGGCGTTGGCAAGCGATCGCATTTTGGGTGTAGAAACTGGTGGTTGTCCTCACACTGCTATCCGCGAAGATGCTTCGATGAATTTGGCGGCAATTGAACAGTTAGAGGAACGTTTTCTCAATTTAGATTTGGTGTTTTTGGAAAGTGGCGGTGATAATTTGGCTGCTACTTTTAGTCCTGAATTAGTGGATTTGACGATTTACGTCATTGATGTTGCAGCAGGTGATAAAATTCCCCGTAAAGGTGGCCCCGGCATTACTAAATCTGACTTATTGGTGATTAATAAAACTGACCTTGCGCCTTATGTTGGTGCAGATTTAAATGTGATGGAACGGGATGCTAAAAAAATGCGCGGTGATAAACCTTTTATTTTTACTAATTTGAAAACTCAGTCTGGACTTGTAGATGTAATTCACTTTGTTTGCACAAATATCTGTTGAAAAAATGATAATTTAGAGCTAGTACAACATGGCGTAAATAAACCACTCATTTAAAATAGCCAGAGCGCTTACAAGATAAGCATTCTTTCTTTTTACTTCTGCCTTTTTGTACTAGGGCGAATTAAAAGAGGGTGAAACCAAACATCCCATAAAAATGGCAAAGAGATTATTAAAACAGCCTCTTAGCTGAAAAGGATTTAACTAATCTTCATGTCCGGTTTTTTCTTGGCAACTTGAGCTTAAATTAAAGCCTTGACATTCTGTAGCTTTCAGGAATTGCCTAACTGCGCCACCAGGCTGACAACTCACTAAAGTTGAACCCACCACAGCCAGTATAACAACAGTAGCTAGTCCCAGCACAGCCTTTTGTTTTTTCGGTTTGATTGTACTGACTAAAGTATCTATCTTAGTGGCAGTATCAACAACTTCAATTGTCTGAAGTGTTTTTAAAGCAACAGAGGCATTGGCATAGCGACGTTTTCGGTTGCGTTCTACCATTCTCATTAACCACGACCGGAAATGTGGACTGATTTGAGGAACTAATTTTTGGAAATTAAAGCGATAGTTATCATCAATTAATTTCCCAATGTCAACAGAACGGGTATTGGTAAGTAAGCAAATCAGGGTTACTCCTAAACTATATAAATCTGATGCCTCAGTCAGGGAATGACCAAACTGTTCCTCCGGTGGCATAAAACCTGGGGTTCCAGCTACAAAGCTGCTCAAGGCTATTTTTGCACCCTGCATTCTCGCTAAACCAAAATCAACTAGGTAAGCATTTAGTTGTTCATCAACCAAAATATTCTCTGGCTTAATATCCCGATGAATAATTGGAGGAACTTGCTTTTGTAAATAAACTAAAATTTCTAAGATTGACAGAGCAATTTGCTTAATTTCTTCAGGATGAAAGCTGCGTTTTAAACCCAGAGATGGGGCATTTTTATATTCCTGTACCAGATAAAAAACCCCTGGTATTTCAAAGGAATCTAGATAGCGAGGGATGCGGGAATGATTCAGTTGTTGCAAGATTTCAATTTCGCGCTGATATGCTTTCACTCCTGACAAATCAGCACTCGCACGAGTAAAACAAAACTCTTTAATCACCACCTGTTGGTTAGATTTGAGGACATTAGCTAGGTAAGTAATGCGTCCCCCTTCACTATTGCGTCCTAGTTCGGTGATGACTTGATAGCCTTGTTTAGAAAAATCTGGATGGTGATTTAAGGGAATTACCCTTTTATGTCCATTTTGCACACCAAGCTCCATTATACGAAACACATGAGTTTGATTTTGTCAAGGTGTAATTAAAAAACTTAGATCAGTTCACCCAGATTGTTAGCCCCATTTTTCTCCTGTTTGGGCTAAGGCACATTGGCAGAAAGGCGAAATTATCACCTTTGCGCCAGCCAATCAACAATCTGAGCATTGACAACATCTGGAACCTCATCATGGGGACAATGACCGGCATTGGGAATGGGAACAATTTTAATTTCTTTGCCATTCTCACGTGCCTTTTCGTAAATCTTTGCCCCGGTAATTGGTGTCCAGGGATCGTCAGCACCCCAAATTACTAGTGAGGGACGTTCTATTTTGGGCAAAAGTTCCTCTGGACTTGGGCCAGGCGGGGCTGTGAGAATGGAGGTGGAGACTTGTTGCGCTCCTGGGTCACAAGATGGAGTATAAAGTAAATCAACTAATTCATCAGTGACGGCTTGGCGATCGCGGTAAACTTGGTAGAGGATACGACGAATTTGGGCTTTTTGGCGGATACGGTTATGGACAAATTTACCTGTAATTGGCGATCGCACAAACCGATTAAAAGCTGCCATCACCATCCGTAGCGGCGGGTTCAATTCGTGGGAACGATGACTTAAGCCACCCGCAGAGTTAATTAAAACCACCAGCAGTAATTTCTGGATGTTCTACCAGTACAATTAAGCTCAAATGAATATACGTATGCAAACTATTCATAAACGTAAAATCAAAGGCGGAGGCTAAACGTTGGCACAATTCCAAGCAGAACCTCTGGTTTTATCAGGCGCTCAAAAAAATTGGGTCTTGCTCGGTGTCGGACTTGGGGTGTTCATGTCTACCCTAGATGTGGGCATCATCAATGTTGCTTTACCCACGTTGGTACAAGCCTTTGGTACGAGTTTCCCTACGACCCAATGGGCTGTATTGAGTTACCAGTTGGTCAGTTCCGGTTTAGTTTTGGGAGCAACGCGTTTGGGGGATATGTGGGGCAAGAAATCCCTATACCAAGGGGGACTTGTTCTGTTCACTTTCAGTTCGCTGTTGTGTGGTTTTGCACCTAGTATTGAGTGGCTGATTGGCTTTCGGGCACTTCAAGGACTAGGTGCTGTGTTTATATCTGGGCTTGGTTTGGCAATCATCACAGAAGTTTTTCCCTCTTCCGAACGAGGTCGGGCTGTTGGCGTCATCGGTAGTGTAGTGTCACTGGGAATTGCTTTTGGCCCTTCTGCTGGTGGACTGCTCCTGAGCTTGTCAGGCTGGCATAGTATATTCTTTATCAATATACCGCTGGGAATTATTGCTAGTTTCTTAATAGCTCGCGTGGTGCCACCTTCTGGACGCGTTGAAGGCAAACAGAAATTTGACTTTTTTGGAGCCATATTGGCTTTATTGACCCTCGGTAGTTTTGGGTTGGGTATGACGCAAGGGCAAAGCCAGGGTTTTAGCAGTACTAATGCCTTGGTATTATTAGCGATCGCAACTCTAAGTTTCATAACTTTTTTAGTAGTTGAAGCGATCGTAGAGCAGCCACTACTAGAACTGCACTTATTTCGCAATCTTCAGTTGAGTATGGGTTTGCTGAGTGGCTGGCTAGCCTTTACTGTCATTGGTGGTTCACTACTCATCGTCCCTTTCTTTCTAGAGGGAGTCAAGCAATATCCGACGGTAAAAGTGGGGCTACTACTAGCCGTATCACCTGTCCTTAGTGGATTAATTGCCCCCTTAGCTGGAACACTTTCAGACCGCTTTGGTGCTAGATTGATCAGTTCAATTGGGCTGGGGCTGATGATTGGCGGCTGTCTGGGGATCAGCACCTTTGATGCTCAAATTACTGAGCTAGGCTATGTATCGCGCTATTTTATTTACGGCATTGGACTGGGTTTCTTCCAATCGCCTAACAACAGCACTGTTATGGGATCAGTACCAAGGGAACGACTAGGGATTGCTTCTGGGTTGCTGTCTTTGTCACGTACCTCAGGGAATACCGTAGGAGTTTCTCTGATCGGGGCAGTATTTGGAGCCTTGATCGCTAGCATGTCTGCGGGTGCAGATGTCTCTGTTGCCCCTCCTGATGCGATCGTTGCGGGATTCCAAGGGACTTTTCGCTTCGCAGCCATAATACTGAGTGTGGCAGCAGTTGCATCTGTTTTGAGGATCGGGCAGGGGGGCAGAGGAGCAGGGAAAGAATAATTAATGCCCAATGCTCAATGCTCGATTATCAATTATTAAGGAGTTAAATAAATGACAGGTAAATTAGAAGGAAAAGTAGCAATTATCACTGGTGCATCAGCAGGAATTGGAGAAGCAACGGCGATCGCATTGGCTTCAGTTGGAGCAACAGTAGTACTCGCTGCTAGACGTGGCGATCGCATTCAGGCGTTAGCAGAACGGATCGAAGCTAGTGGTGGCAAGGCGTTACCCATTGTCACAGATGTGACTGATGAAACCCAGGTAAATAACTTGGTGGCCAAGGCAAATGCCGAATTGGGAAGGGTTGATATCCTTGTTAACAATGCAGGGATTGCCTTACTCGGCACGATTGAAGCTGGAAATAGCTCAGACTGGCGGCGATCCTTTGACCTGAACGTATTAGGTTTGCTATATGCTACTCATGCGGTTTTGCCTTTGTTGAAGGCGCAAAAATCGGGGCATATAGTTAATATTTCCTCAGTGGCTGGGCGGACAGCGCGGGCGGGCATTGGTGTTTACAATGCTACCAAATGGGGTGTTAATGCCCTGTCTGAAGCATTGCGTCAGGAAGTCCACAAAGACAACATCCGCGTCACCATTATCGAACCTGGTTTGGTGGATACGGAAATTGACAACCAAATTACCGATCCCGTTGCCAAACAACGGATTGAAGAACGACGCAAGTCAATTCAACCTCTGCAAAGCGAAGATATTGCAGCTGCGATCGTTTATGCCCTTACGCAACCACCGCGCGTTAATGTCAATGAAATTCTCATCCGACCAACGGGACAAGAACACTAAGTAGCATACTCTACTGGCGTGGCAAGCAAAAAAATACTGCATTAGACGTAGGTTGGGTGGAGTGGAGCGCAACCCAACATCCTGATATATTATGTTGGCTTTGGCAAAGCCTCCAACGCCACTTGCTACAACGAGGGGAACCCGCGCAACGCAGTGGCTCCCCAAGCTACAATTTTTTTGCAACATTTTAGCCTTGCCACGCAACTACGAGTGCGATCGCTTCGCTTATTGTGAGATGGGTTTATTAAACACTCTTCCCTAAATATTAAAGAAATTGTAGTTTACTACTCTAAATGCTTAACAGGCATTGATACCAAGTTTCCCAAACAATGAGCAACTTCTTTCCGATGACAGCGATTTGGGTTCATTTCAGCACACAATAGTAAAACATTACCCGTTTGAGCAATTTGTGCAATTTCATGTAGAGCTATATCTGCTTCTTCTTGATTTACTGGAATCCAATTTTCTTTACCAGATGTGTTGCCTAAAGCGGTTTTAGAAATATACTCAATATTATTTAATTCACAGAATATTTTAATTTTGTCGCCGTACCATTTACGACTCCAAGCACGAGGAACCATTCTGACATCAACAACACATTCAACATCAAATTTTTGTAGGTATTCCAAGAAGGCATCGTAGTCTTTGCGATTGCCATATCCAAAAGTAAGTATACATCTTGTTTTAGCAATATCTTTAACTTTCATTTTTAATTCCTGGAACAATCAAGTTTCAATATTATATTTTTATTAATGGTGGGTAAAATATTCCAATAATCATAAAGCTATTTTTGTGATTTTTTAGGTTTCCCATGATAAAGTATAAATCTTTTTTGTTTAAAAACTCGTCTTCTAGTTTTTGGCGGACTTTTTCTAAAGCCTCCTTTTCTTTACTCTCCAGACTTGTTTCATTTGATCTATCTCTACAATTTCTATAAAGTTGCTGAATCTCCCAATCGCTTATTGTACAACGATGCTTATCTCCATCTTGAGAAATAAACTCGTAACCAAAATTGTAAGGGATTTTATCTAACTGCACTGAAGGCTCAAATAAGTCTAGTTGATCCAAGATTCCTTGCTGTTTTGGGTTCCATTCTCGTTCTGTCTCGTTACAGAAGTATTTTTTTATAGTTTGTGGTTTAATAATAAAATACCGAGAGACTTACCTTGCTCTTTAATCTCCCGAATAGATTTAAATTCTAGTGGCAAAACCAAAGTTTTTCGCTCTTCCCAATTTTTGCGAGTATCAATTTTTCGTATTACTTCTATCGAAGAATCATCTATACGAAAACTTTCTTCCCTATAATCTTTGTCATTTCTTTCTATTTTAGCACTTATAATTGACCATCTTGGATAACGTTTATCAAAATCTAATTGTAATTGACGAAACCGAATGGGATAAATGCGAATCCACTGAACTGGTTTTCATCATCGTCTAACAAAACTCCTGCTGTACAGACTGTTTCTTGATATTTGGTGCTAATTGAAGGGTATGTTTTAGTTGCAATTAAAATTTTCCTTCTTTCCATACAACAACCTCTATATGAACTAGCTAGCTAAGTGATATTATAGACACATTATTACTTTCAGTATGGTATCAAAATTTTCCATCATATACTGCCGAAACTCTCAAAATTTGGGAAAATAATAAAGTAAGTCGAATATTATACGACTAACCCAAATTCTTCTAGGAAAATATGACTCATCCTTTCCTTGAACGCCTGCGTAGTCCAGATAGCCCAGTTCTCGTCTTCGACGGGGCGATGGGAACTAACTTACAAACCCAAAACCTGACTGCTGAAGACTTCGGCGGCCCACAGTATGAAGGTTGTAACGAATACCTAGTCCACACTAAACCTGAAGCTGTTGCTAAGGTTCACCGTGACTTTCTCGCTGCTGGTGCAGACGTAATTGAAACCGATACCTTTGGCAGTACATCCCTGGTGCTGGCAGAATATGACTTAGCAGACCAAGCCTATTACCTCAGCAAGACAGCCGCAGAATTGGCCAAGCGTGTGGCTGCGGAATTTTCCACGCCAGAAAAACCCCGGTTTGTGGCTGGTTCTATCGGCCCGACAACTAAACTCCCTACCTTGGGACATATTGACTTTGACACCATGAAAGCTACTTTTGCTGAACAAGCAGAAGCGCTATGGGATGGTGGTGTCGATTTATTTCTGGTGGAAACTTGTCAAGATGTGCTGCAAATTAAGGCGGCACTGAATGCTATTGAAGAGGTATTTGCGAAGAAGGGCGATCGCAGACCGTTGATGGTATCTGTGACAATGGAAAGCATGGGCACAATGTTGGTTGGTTCCGAAATCAGCGCTGTGCTGACAATTTTGGAACCTTACCCAATCGACATTCTTGGTTTAAACTGCGCCACAGGCCCAGACTTGATGAAACCACATATCAAGTATCTGGCAGAACATTCGCCTTTCATCGTTTCCTGTATTCCCAACGCGGGTTTACCTGAGAACGTCGGCGGTCAAGCACACTACCGCCTGACACCGTTAGAATTGCGGATGTCATTGATGCATTTTGTTGAAGATTTGGGTGTCCAAGTGATCGGGGGTTGCTGTGGGACGCGTCCAGAACACATTCAACAATTGGCAGAAGTTGCTAAAGACCTGAAGCCAAAAGTTAGACAACCTAGCTTAGAACCAGCAGCAGCATCAATTTACACCACTCAGCCTTATGACCAAGATAATTCCTTCTTGATTGTTGGCGAACGTCTCAACGCCAGTGGTTCCAAGAAGTGCCGCGATTTGCTAAATGCCGAAGATTGGGACGGACTCGTTTCAATGGCGAGGGCGCAAGTCAAAGAAGGCGCACACATCCTTGATGTCAACGTCGATTATGTGGGACGTGACGGCGTGCGTGATATGCACGAATTAGTTTCGCGCATTGTTAATAATGTCACACTGCCTTTAATGCTTGACTCCACCGAATGGGAAAAAATGGAGGCAGGTTTAAAGGTTGCCGGTGGTAAGTGTTTGCTGAACTCCACCAACTACGAAGATGGGGAACCGCGCTTTTTGAAAGTGTTGGAGTTAGCGAAAAAATACGGTGCGGGTGTAGTCATTGGTACTATCGATGAAGATGGGATGGCGCGGACAGCAGACAAAAAGTTTGCGATCGCAGAGCGTGCATACCGTCAAGCTGTAGAATATGGCATACCACCCACAGAAATATTCTTTGATACCCTAGCGTTACCAATTTCCACCGGGATTGAAGAAGACCGAGAAAATGGTAAAGCCACCATTGAATCCATCCGGCGGATTCGTGAAGGATTGCCTGGATGTCATGTGATTTTGGGTGTTTCCAATATTTCCTTTGGTTTGAATCCAGCCTCGCGGATGGTGCTGAACTCAGTGTTTTTGCACGAGGCAACAACGGCGGGAATGGATGCAGCCATTGTCAGCGCTAACAAGATTTTACCGCTCTCCAAGATTGACGCACGCCATCAAGAAATTTGTCGCCAGTTGATTTATGATGAGCGGAAGTTTGAGGGTAATGTTTGCGTTTACGATCCCTTGGGAGAGCTTACCACAGCGTTTGCTGGGGTGACAACTAAGCGCGATCGCTCCTTAGATGAAAGTCTCCCCATCCCAGAACGTCTCAAACGCCACATCATCGACGGTGAACGCATTGGCTTAGAAGAACATCTCAAAAAAGCCTTAGAAGAACATCCACCCTTGGAAATTATCAACACCTTCCTGCTAGATGGCATGAAAGTTGTCGGGGAATTATTCGGTTCTGGACAAATGCAGCTACCCTTCGTTCTGCAATCTGCGGAAACCATGAAAGCGGCGGTGGCGTTTTTAGAACCGTTCATGGAAAAATCAGAATCAGGTAACAATGCCAAGGGAACCTTTATCATTGCCACAGTCAAAGGCGATGTTCACGACATTGGTAAAAACTTAGTCGATATCATCTTGTCCAACAACGGTTACAAGGTGATTAACCTGGGAATTAAACAGCCAGTAGAAAACATCATCAACGCTTACGAACAGTACAAACCTGATTGTATTGCCATGAGTGGTTTGCTGGTAAAATCCACCGCCTTCATGAAAGAGAACTTGGAGGTATTTAACGAAAAGGGAATTAGTGTCCCTGTAATTTTAGGTGGTGCGGCGCTGACTCCCAAATTTGTGTATGAAGATTGCCAAAATACCTATAAAGGTAAAGTCGTTTATGGCAAAGATGCCTTTTCTGACTTGCACTTCATGGATAAATTAATGCCAGCAAAGGCAACTAATAACTGGCAAGATTTGCAAGGATTTTTGAACGAAGTCGAAACGGCTGAAGTTTCGACGAATGGTAACAAAGAACCAAAAGCTACAACTACCGAAGAAACATCTACTGAACCAAAAGTAGTAGATACGAGACGTTCTGATGCGGTGGCGATAGATATTGAACGTCCCACACCGCCTTTCTGGGGAACGAAGTTATTGCAGCCTAGTGATATTCCCATCGAGGAAATATTCTGGCACTTGGATTTACAAGCTTTAGTTGCTGGACAGTGGCAATTCCGCAAACCAAAGGAACAATCTAAGGAAGAATATCAGGCTTTCTTGGCTGAGAAAGTTTACCCAGTTTTAGAAACTTGGAAACAGCGGATTATTGAGGAGAATTTGTTACATCCCCAGGTGATTTATGGATATTTTCCTTGTCAAGCTGAGGGGAATTCTCTACATATATATGACTCAGAGAATCAATCACAACAGGTTACAACTTTCGAGTTTCCCAGACAGAAGTCTTTAAGGCGGCTGTGTATAGCAGATTTCTTTGCACCGAAGGAGTCGGGAATTATTGATGTCTTCCCAATGCAGGCGGTGACTGTAGGGGAGATTGCCACAGAGTTTGCCCAAAAGCTGTTTGCAGCTAATCAATACACAGATTATCTGTATTTCCACGGTATGGCGGTGCAGGTGGCGGAAGCTGTAGCTGAATGGACACACGCCAGAATTCGCCGGGAGTTAGGTTTTGCTGCTGATGAACCCGACAATATTCGGGATATACTAGCACAACGCTATCGTGGATCACGGTATAGTTTTGGGTATCCAGCTTGCCCGAATATTCAGGATCAGTACAAGCAACTGGAGTTATTGCAGACTGACAGGATTAACTTGTATATGGATGAAAGCGAACAACTTTATCCAGAACAGTCTACCACTGCGATTATTGCTTACCACCCGTTAGCAAAATACTTTAGCGCGTAGAATCTGACTCGTTAACCTAATACCCTTTGGTGTTAGTACCCCAACCCCCCGATAAATTGGGGGGTTTAATTCAATTTTTAAACGCAGAGGGACACAGAGGTTTACTCAATTTATTCGTTACTATTTAATGAAATGTTGTATTTAGACGGCAGTCTCAACTAAATTAATATACCTACGTTGAAAATCGAAAGTCGGGAGTAGGGAAATCCGAATCAGAAAATGGGGGCAAACAATGCTCAAAAAAGGTGCGATCGCCTAAGTTATGCTTTTAAAATCCTAATTGGTATCATGTCCTTCTGTGTTCTCCGGGTTTATCCTGGAAAACAGATGGCTAGGTTGTATTACCTACTATCATCATTTCAGATACTAACATCGAAAACTACCAATTATGCTAGAACAAGGCACTATCAGTATTCATACTGAGAATATTTTCCCGATCATCAAGAAGTCGCTTTATTCAGATCACCAAATCTTCTTGCGGGAACTGGTATCCAACGCTGTAGACGCCATCCAAAAGCTGAAAATGGTATCCCGCGCCGGCGATTATGCTGGAGATATCGGCGAACCAGAAATTGAAATTGCCATTGACAAAGATAAGAAAACTCTATCCATCTCCGATAACGGTATCGGAATGACCGCAGATGAAGTTAAGAAATATATCAATCAGGTTGCCTTCTCTAGTGCTGAAGAATTTATTCATAAGTATGAAGGCAAATCAGATCAACCGATAATCGGCCACTTCGGTCTTGGTTTCTATTCTTCCTTCATGGTGGCGCAAAAGGTAGAAATTGATACCTTGTCTTACCAAGAAGGGGCGCAGGCGGTTCACTGGTCTTGCGATGGTTCGCCAGCATTCACTCTTGAAGAATCTTCCCGAACAACTCGCGGTACTACTATTATTCTCAGCCTGCAAGGGGAAGAAGAGGAATTTCTCGAATCAGCACGAATTAAGAATCTTGTCAAGACATACTGCGACTTTTTGCCAGTCCCGATTAAACTAGATGGCGAAGTAATAAATAAGCAAAAAGCACCGTGGCGAGAATCTCCGAGTAATCTGACTCAAGAAGATTATTTAGAGTTCTACCGCTACCTGTATCCTTTTCAAGAAGAACCTTTGTTATGGGTACATCTAAATACTGACTATCCCTTTATCATCAACGGGATTTTGTATTTCCCGAAAATGAGGCCGGATGTAGATGTTACCAAAGGGCAGATCAAGCTATTTTGCAATCAAGTTTTTGTTAGCGACAACTGCGAAGAAATTATCCCGCAATTCCTGATGCCGATGCGGGGTGTGATTGATAGTACCGATATTCCTCTAAATGTATCGCGTAGTGCCTTGCAAGGCGATCGCACCGTGAAGCGAATTGGTGATTACATTGCCAAAAAAGTAGGCGATCGCCTCAAAGAACTTTTCCGCGATAACCGCGAACAATATGTTAGCGCGTGGAAAGACCTCGGCACTTTTGTAAAATTTGGCGCTCTCAACGACGAGAAATTCAAAAAACAAATCGAAGATATCATCGTCTTCCGCACCACTGCCAAGTTGACAGAAAAAGTTGCTGCTGAAACTCCAGTGGTTGAAGTCCAATCTTCAGACGGGGATGCTTGGCAAGATGTCACTCCTTCACCCAGTTCTGAGAACTCAGCACCCATAGCTCCCTATACTACGCTCAAAGAGTATCTAGAGCGCAACAAAGAACGCAACGAAAACCGAGTTTTCTACAGCACCGATGAAACAACCCAAGCTACATACATAGAACTGCACAAAAATCAAGGCTTGGAAGTCCTGTTTATGGACTCCTTTATCGACACCCACTTTATCAACTTCCTAGAGCGCGAATATCAGGATGTCAAATTTACGCGGGTGGACTCAGATTTAGATAACACCCTGCTAGAACAAGATAAAGCGACGGAAATTGTCGATCCCAAGACGAATAAAACCCGGAGTGAGACGATCAAAGAGTTATTTGAGAAATCCCTCAACAAACCCAAACTCAACATCCGCACTGAAGCCTTGAAATCAGACGATCCTCAAGGTACACCACCTGCGATCGTTCTTTTACCAGAGATTCTTCGCCGCCTGCGAGAAATGAACGCCATGATGCAGCAGGGAACAGCAGAGTTTCCCGAAGACCACGTTTTGCTAGTGAATACCGCTCACCCGCTGATTCAAAATCTGGCAAATCTGAACCAAGGTAGTATTATTCAAGGTGACGGTCAATCGCCTACAGATCAGTTAGTCAACTTGATTTGTCAACACGTCTACGATTTAGCGCTGATGTCTCAGAAAGGATTTGACGCTGAAGGAATGAAATCTTTCGTCGAGCGATCGAATGAGGTACTCACCAAGCTGACGGAACAAGCGAGTAAATAGTGCTGAGTGCTGAGTGGGAAGTTAGGAGTTAGGAGTTAGGAGTTATTTCTCCTCTGCTTCCCCCACTCCCCATTCACCACTTCTGTTGCCTTAGACCTAAAATGGAAAGGCTGTATTAAAATAACAATCTGGAGATACTTGAGATGTCCCGTCGCTGTGAACTAACTGGTAAGAAGGCAAATAACGCTTTTGCTGTTTCCCACTCCCACCGCCGTACTAAACGCCTTCAGCACGCTAATCTGCAAAACAAGCGCGTTTGGTGGGAAGGCGGAAATCGCTGGGTGAAGTTAAAGCTGTCTACTAAAGCAATCAAAACCCTACAACTTAATGGGTTAGAAGCAATGGCAAAAGAAGCTGGCATTAACCTAAATCATTACTAAGTAATGTGGATTTCATAACCCGATACTTTGTGTAGGGTGTAACATTAGGTGATTTGTCGGGGCGTACAGCTAGCTGTGCGCCCCTAATGTTTATTACATCTTGAATGGCAGGCTGTGTATTTTTTGAATTCTGTTAGCAGCAAGAGAGAAATATAGGAATCCGTTTTGATTTGGAGAACTTAATTGCGTAGGAAGGAAACAGGGAATAAGGAACAGGGAACAGAAGCAAATAGATATGTACTGAATTTTTTCACGCAATCAAATATGAGTTCTTTATCTAAATTTTTACACCACGTATAAATCTCGGTATCTCTGAATAAATATACTTAGCAGTTTTCTATTTCTCATAATTGAAGTTAGACCGCTCTATACCCAAAATTAATATGAATTTATTTTAAAATTTATCAATACTCTTAACAATAGCTCAAGCTAGAGATTAGCTGAATAAAGAGAAAAACTGCCCAACCTCAAACAACTATTGAACGAGGTAGCAGAAGCCTTGATAGTAGAGCTATGAAAGGAAATCCAGAAACTAAAAACCGCACTGGAAACTACAATTAATCAAGACTCTCCAGCAACCAAAACTAGTTGAGCAATTACAAATAAACAAGGGAATACTGAAAATAGGTAGTCTATTTTCTTTATACTTTATGACAACGAACAGTTATGAAGCGTCGAACCACTCAGACCTGCAAGAGTGTCACAAACAGCTACAGCTAACGGTTCAATATCAAAAAATATTGGCGAGAATTCTGGCTAAGATTCGCGCATCTGTAAATATAGAATCTCTATGTTCGACTTCTTGTCAAGATATTTGTCGGCAATTGAAGATTGAGCGAGTTGCAATCTACCGTTTCAACGCTGATTGGAGTGGTAGTTTCATCAATCGTTTTGGCTTTGCAGAACATCCTTGGGATGCATTGACTGCCTTTGGACAGGACTTGGTGTGGGAAGATTCCCATTTGCAAGAAACCCAAGGAGGACGATATCGCAAAAATGAGCCGTTTGCTGTAGCTGATATTTACGATGCAGAACATGCTCGTTGTCATATTGAAGTATTAGAACAGTTTCAGATTCGGGCGTATGCGATCGCACCCATCTTCATCGGGCCAAAATTGTGGGGAATGCTGGCAGCCTATCAACATTCCGCTCCTCGGCAATGGTATCTTCACGAAGTCGAATTTTTTGCTCAAGCTGCCAGCCATCTCGGTGTGGCAATGCAGCAGGCAGAAAATTTAGAACAAACCAAACAACGCACAGCAGAACTACAAGATGCGATCGCGCGCCAACGTGCCTTGACGGAAGTGGTAGGAAATATTCGCTCGTCTGTAAATACCGAAATTATTCTAGACACTGCCTGTCAGGAACTCTGCAAACTTCTGAAATTAGAGCGGGCAGCAATTTACCGCTTTCATGAAGACTGGAGCGGTGAATTTGTCAGCCAATTCGGGATGGTAGAGGCGCAGTGGGATAGAATCCATCCCTTTGGCAAAAATCTCGTTTGGCAAGATACCTACCTCCAAGAAACGAAAGGTGGACGCTACCGCAATAACGAAAGTTTTGTTGTCAACGATATCTACCAAGCTGGACACTCGCGTTGTCATATCGATATTCTGGAGCAATTCAAGATTCGGGCATATACCTTAGCGCCCATCTTCATCGGCCCAAAACTGTGGGGACTGATAGCAGCCTATCAACACTCCGGGCCGCGCCAATGGGCAAATTACGAAGTGGAATTTGTTGGACAGATAGGGGCACAATTGGGAGTCGCGATTCAGCAAGCCGAGAATTTGGCTCAGTCGAAACAACAAGCTTCTGCCCTACAAGATGCGATCGCTCGGCAACGGGCATTAACTGAAGTAGTCGGGAAAATTCGCTCTTCTCTCAATATTGATTTAATCCTAAAAACCACATGCCAAGAAGTGTGTAAACTGCTGCGCGTTGAGCGGGTCGGTGTTTATCGCTTCAATGAAGATTGGAGTGGCGAATTCGTCAGTAATTTCGGTATGGTTGAGGCACAGTGGGACAGTATTAATCCCTTTGGCAAAAATCTCGTTTGGGAAGATACCCACCTCCAAGAAACCAAGGGTGGACGCTACCGCAACAACGAAAATTTTGCTGTAGAGGATATCTATAAAGCCGGACACTCGCGCTGTCACCTAGATATTTTGGAGCAGTTTAAGATTCGCGCTTATGCGTTAATCCCAATTTTTGTAGGACGAAATCTGTGGGGATTGCTGGCTGCCTATCAACATTCTGCACCGCGCCAGTGGGATAGCGTGGAAGTGGAATTTTTGGGACAGGTTGCTAGCCAACTGGGAGTAGCACTGCAAAGTTCTCAAATGGTGACTCAAATTCAAACTCGCGCTGATGAACTGCAACAATCGGCTGAACAGCGCCGGATTTTATTTGATTTGGTCGTCAAAATTCGGGAATCTTTGGATTTAGAGACGATCCTTAAGACTACAGTACAGGAAGTGCGGCGATCGCTAAATACAGATCGAGTCGGCATTTTCCGCTTTGATCCTAATGTCGGTTTTTGCAGTGGTGAATTTATTGCTGAAGATGTTTTACCCAAGTTTGATTCTGCCCTCGCCGTGAAGGTGCAAGACTATTGCTTCGGCGATCAATACGCACCGCAATATCGTCAAGGAGAAGTGCAAGTCATATCTGATGTCAACAGCGTTGGCTCCAAAGTACCTCATCTTGATGTGATTGAGCGATTCCAAGTCAAAGCACAGATTATTGTGCCGTTAATGGAAGGTGATGAACTGTGGGGGTTGTTCTGCATTCACCAATGCACCCATACACGTAATTGGGAAGAAGCGGAATTGGAATTTGTCACCCAAGTGGCGGCTCAACTCAGCGTAGCACTGCGTCAAGCCAACTTGTTTCAACAATCTAGTTTGCTGGGTCAAACTCGTGAAGAAGCCAATCAACTCGCCCAGGCACTAAATGAACTGCGTACCGCCCAAATGCAAATTATCCATGCTGAAAAAATGGCCAGCTTGGGGCAACTGGTGGCAGGAGTTGCCCATGAAATTAATAACCCGATTAATTTCATCCACGGAAACTTAGAACACGCCCACCAATACACGCAAGAATTGCTTCGCTATGTGCAGCTTTATTGGCATCATTATCCTGATGCCGCACCAGAAATCCAAGAGTTCTTCAAAAAAGCCGAAATAGCGTATTTGATCGAGGATTTACCTCAATTATTCCAGTCTATGCAGGTCGGCACTGAACGCATTCGGGAAATTGTCACATCTTTGCGGAATTTCTCGCGCCTAGATGAAGCCGACTTCAAGCCGGCAAATATTCACGAAGGCATCGACAGTACACTAATGATTTTGCAAAACCGTTTGAAGCCCTCAGCCGATAGCCTCACCATTCATGTGAGCAAAGATTATGATACTTTACCTCTAATAGAATGCTATCCAGGTCAATTGAATCAGGTATTTATGAATTTGCTGTCCAATGCCATTGATGCTCTAGAAGAACGAACCACAAAGGAATCTTCTGAAGCGCTGGCAAAAAATCCCAGCAAAATCCGAATTTCTACCTCCTTGCTCAATAAAGATTGGATTGTAATTCGCATCGCCGACAACGGACTCGGCATCGATGAAAAAGTCCTCTCTCGACTGTTCGATCCATTTTTTACTACTAAGGTTGTGGGTAAAGGTACAGGGCTAGGATTGTCTATCAGCTATCAGATAGTCACAGAAAAACACAACGGCAAGATATACTGCCAATCTGAACTTGGCAAAGGTACAGAGTTTGTGGTTGAGTTGCCGATTCGTCAGGTCGCAGCTAGAAAATCAGTAGCTAAAGTCCAAGTATTAGACCAGGAATAAGCAAGGAGGCAAAGTGATAATTTTTACTCATTAACCTGAAAAATTATCACTTTTTTACTCAGCACTCACTACTGTTTTAGTAACAGCACTATTACATAATTCTTTTACCTTTTCTGTTACCCAATCAACACGATCCTTTCCCCAAAATCTCTCGCCTTCGACTACCCAAGTCGGGACTCCGGGACAACCAAACTGCTCGTATTCTGCTAAAGCTGCGACTGCTGTCTGTTTGGCTGCTTCGCCGTATGCTAATTCTATAATGCGATCGCCATTCAATCCAACATCATTTGCAATTTTCCTAATCACAGACTCATCGTTGACATCAAGTAGGTCAATGTACGTCGCTCGAAAAAAAGCGGCATCAAGCAAATGCTCCTTCCCAGTTCCACAAGCAGCGTAATACGCTCTGGCCGGAAGTTCTTCACGACCAAGCTGCATTTTCTCCCAACGCTTCACCCATCTCGCAAATTCTTCAAATTCTTTGAGCCGAATTTCAATGCCGTACTTTTTTGCCCACCGCAGACAATCTTCTTTGTGATACGACGATAATAGGGCGTTTTCAGTTCGTCCTTGCAACTCAGCTACCTTTATACCCCGCTCCTTCGGTATATATATTGGTCGTCGTTCAATATCAACAGGTAAACCCTGCAATGCTTTTTCGGCAAGGGTAATACCAATATATGAATTTGATGAGTGGTATATCGAGTAGGAGTACACTTTGATTCGCTGCGACATCTTAGCTTCCGTAGTTAATATACTAATGCGATCGCATTCATCGACAGATATAAAAAATCTACAATTTAATAACCTGTAACTTTGATTAATACAATACCTACTTACGTATATCCTAGTATCTTACTGTAGACTAACACTGCGCTGCATTTAACCTACTAAAAGACAATCAAGTAAATCGAATGGTAATAATAAAGTTTTTCAAGAAATTTTATATTTTTGTAAATTTCCTTGCTGCCTATAGTACCTCTAATGCTTATTTCTAGGACATTTGCAGCTTACTTAGCTAGCTTCAGTAGTTGCCTTGACTAATCAATGAGGTTAAGAGAAACTAACTAAATACTGATGTGTGTGCTTATAATACTAATAAGTTTTGCAAAGATTCTGAGACATATATGTTGAAAGATGGAACATTAGTTAACAAATATCGAGTTTGTATCTAAGTAAAAATGTTCCTACGGCTATATTTGTAGCCTTCTGCTAAGGCAGTACAATTTAAGCGTACTTATCCTGGTTGGCCAAAAGCATGGAGACATTAGAGTTCATAATCTATCCAGACGGTCGGGTACAAGAGAAAGTCACTGGCATTGTGGGTGCTTCTTGCGCTGAGGTTACAGCAGCAATAGAGGCACAGTTGGGGCAAGTACTTAATCATGAGCCAACCTCAGAATATTTCGCCGCCAAGGTGCAGCAATCTAATCTGGCGAATACACACACCACTTACAGCGATTGGTAAGTTTTCACAGTAGTTTAGTGTTATTAATTCAGAACCACCATGTCACACTTTAGCCAAATTAAGACTCAAATCCGTAACCTTGATTCTTTGAAAGATGCTTTGACTGAATTGGGCGTAGACTGGAAACCCGGCCCACGCGAAGTCCGTGGCTATCGCGGTCAGACCCATCCTGCGGAAGTTAGTATTGAGCAGGAAAATGGCTACGATATCGGTTTTAGATGGAACGGCAAAGAATATGAATTGGTGGCTGACTTGCAATATTGGCAGCAAGATTTGTCTGTAGACGGATTTTTGCGCCAGGTAACACAGCGCTATGCTTATCAAACAGTTGTGAAAGAAACTGCTCGTGTTGGTTTTCAAGTCTCTGAACAACAAAAAAATGAAGATGGTTCAATTCGCCTGGTAGTACAGCGCTGGAGTGCGTAATGGCTGATTTTCTGCCGTCACCGGAAGAACAAGAAGATAACCGTTCCGGTTTGGAACCAGAATTAGGGGGTTTTTTACGAGATGCTCCAGAACGTTCTGGTTTAGAACCGGAATTGGGCGGTTTGCTGCGCCAAAATGGTGTTTATGTTGATGAAATTACCTGTATTGGTTGCAAGCATTGCGCTCATGTTGCGCGTAACACCTTTTATATTGAACCAGATTACGGGCGATCGCGCGTAGTTCGGCAAGATGGGGACGCTGAAGAAATTATCCAAGAAGCAATTGACACTTGTCCGGTTGATTGCATTCATTGGGTTGATTACACTGAACTGAAAAATTTAGAAGAAGAGCGCAAATATCAGGTAATTCCTGTAGTCGGTTATCCGGTGGAACATGCAGTTGCGGCTAGCGAACGCCGACGTAAAAAACAAAAGTTAAAGACCAAAAAATCTCGTTATTAAGATAAAAACGTTAAATTAATATAATAAAGGACTGGTATATCCAGTCCTTTTGTTTTTCATCATATACAGCACAATACAACAAAAAGATTTGGAGAGACGGCGATTTATCGCGTCTTCAAAAACCAATTATCTACAGCCTTTTAATCCAAAATTGTTATAATTGCCTTCATTTAAAACTTAGAGGATCGTGCTGTGAAAGCAATTTTTCTACCTTCGCCTCGTCTAACCTAGCAGTTAATCTTCTAGTTTCATGCAAATCTCTAGTAGTTTTTGCCAAAGTAAAAGTTGAGCCAACAGAGAAAGCTAAACCCATACCCATAAAGCCTTTCACCCAGCTATCTACAGGTAAGTTGACAATACCGAAGGTGGTCATAGAAATTGACAACATAAAAGCTGCCCAGGTTTGAATAATCCAAGCGGCACTATCTTTTTGATTACCAATTGTTTGCATATTTTCTACCTTTGATATGAGTTATCTATACCAATCACTAATTAAGAAATGTAAGATTTAATCTGGGTTTCCAGACTTTTATCTGTAGTTGAATTTTGGATAATTGGTATTAACAGTAATTGTATTGACTGGTAGGTTTACTGGTATCAATAGTCAGACCAGTTTGATAACTGGACTTCAAAAGTAAGCTCAAGAGCAATTTGATTAAATAGAAACTGGCACAAGATTTGTACCAGTTCTACAAGTGTCATTGAAAAAGGGACTAGGGACTGGGAAAATTGTTCGGGAATTCAGGCTCCAACCAAGTTTAAAAAAAACTCTTCCTAGTCCCCAGTCCCCAGTCGTGGCGCGACCCATTAAATGTATTAGTTTACTTACTCATCTGGAAAAGTCTGTACCTTGCCATCAGGACTGAGAACAACTCGAATTCTGACATTTTGTCCGCGTTTATTGGCGGAAACAAAAGGTTTACCAACTTCGGGCATCCCAGCGCTATCAACAAACTCTCTTGCTGCCTTATTCAGGGGAAAAATTCGTTCAACAGTGCCATCAACACTAACTATCAAACTGTACTCTAATGTTTGTGCTAGTCCAGTGGGTGGTTGCCAGCGCTTTACTAAGTATTCTCTAGCTTCTGCTACTTGAGGTGTATCAAATAATGTGCCAGTCGCTACTTCTCTGGATGTGGGAGATTTGCGTGCGTCCCCCAATTGATCAATAAAAGGATTATTCTCAGCAGTTCTAGAGGAGGGAACTTGGGAAGCAGGTTTCTCTACAGAAGAAGGTTGTTGTAGAGAATTGATTCTTTCATCTAGCTGTTGTGAGTTTAGTTGGGAGGGTTGGGTAGGAGTATTGACACGATTATTATTAGGTATGGTGTCAAGAGATGGGGGAAGAACTGGTGAGATATTAGTTGGTAAGCTGCTGGCGTTAGAAGATAGTCTCGGTGGCAAGTTTCGCAGTTGAGGGATAGTACCGGGTTGGGAACTTGACCTTGTAGGATTTTGCCCCAGATTTGGTAATATGGCAATTTCCTGACCTGGGAGTTTTTTGCTAGATGGTACGTTAGAGAAGCTCGCCGGAGGCATCGCACTATTTTTGGGAAGGGTTGCAGTCGTCCCCTGAGGTATTGTCAATACATTTGGTGGCGGCGTAGAGAAACTAGAACTAGGGACTGTTAGAGGTGCTTGGGGTAAAGTGGATGTGGCAATTGGAGGGGTAGAACCTAGCAAGTTATCTGATGGATTGGTTGGAGTGGTTAGCCCAGGATCGGGCGTAGGAAAGTTTAGTGAGGATGAAGGTTCTAAAGCAGTCTTTACCGCTGCTGAATCTGATGTTTTGGCTGTTTGCTGTTGCTTTTCTCTAAGATTGTTAGCATATTGCCAAGTAACTGGTAAAAAACCTATACCTATTAATAATACTGCGGCAATAGGCGCCCAAGTCGGGAATCTCAGAGTCGAACTAGTGTTGTTGAGAGTTGGGAGTGCCATGACATCAGTCGAGTATTCATCTAAAGCACTTGCCAAATCAAATAGTTGCAGCAGACTGAGTTGAATTACAGGGCCAGATGAGTAGTTAGCAAGAGAACCGAGAAATAGATTGTGAGTTAAATAGCTGCTTGGTTCTAAGTGGATATTTGCCCCTGGAATCTGGGTATTAAAGGCATTTAATGTTTTTGTTGAAGACTTTAATTCCGGCTCATCCAATACTGTGCTTGATTGCTGAGTACCGGAGAAACTGACCCAAAAGCTTTCTGGAGACTGTTGGAGAAATTGCTGTACGTAGCTGGTGACAGCATCACATAAAGCCTCGAGTTGCTCGCGATCGCCCCGAATTGGAATTCTATTTTCTTCTGGTAATCGGGGATCGTCAAAACGTAACTCAAAGCTTAGGTGTTTGAGGACAGTTTTACCCATCCAACGGGACAGAGGTGAACTTTGCGCGAATACTTCTAGCGTGCAAGTCGGTGGTGTGTAGCGACGAATGACAGAATTTGATAGAGGCATAGCAGGAACAACAAGGAAGACTATTTGGGATTTTGCAAAAAATTGAGCCAGTTGCTTGCAAAGAAAATTTGGGACGCTGGATTCCTCCACTTAGAACTTTGTCAGGTTACTTCAGTTATGCAAACTGGTGTCTAAGGAGGAAACAGTGTTGACAGTGCATCGCCCAAAAAGCTAACGACCATCAAAAGGATTTTCCGATCTCGCAAACAAATCACAAGTAAATTTTGGTTGAGAAATTTCAAATCTAAAATTTTGTTGAACGGTCTATAAGTGCTAGCCAGAGACGGCGATGCCCACCAGCCGCACTGTAAAAAAGTAAATCTACCAGCAGTTTTAGAGCCAGGTTGGTTAGTAAATCCGTTGAGATTTTCTCGTCCTCTTCCATCCGCTCTTGGTAGGTGTTGCAAAAAGCATCAATATAGTCTCCAAGTAAAGCAGCCTGGTGAGGTTCCCGGTTATTTTCTGCCATTTGTTCTAACAGACCGACAGCGCGGCGAATCAATTCCTGGTGTTGTTTAGCTAGATAGCAGATGATCAAAACAAGCGATCGCGCTTCTTCGACATCTAGCTTTTTCCGCCCTCCTTGACCTTTACGTAGGGGATTTGATTGGCGCAGTCGCCATAAAGCTACGCGGTCGGGCACTCTTGACTCTAAATTCAGATCGGTTGCCGCCGAAAGCATAGCCTCTGAACCAATCCCAGTTAAGGTTTCTAGTGCCAACAGCACCAAGTCTAATTGGGTTTTGATATTGTCCCATTGGACTGTGTTTGGGGCTGGAAGCTTGATTAAATCCTCCCACTGGGAATTTGGAGTGGCTGAGTTGGCGGCCGAGTGCATAACTTTTAGCATAGGTGATCAAGCTGATAGGGGATGTTGCTGTTACCCATTTTGAAACCAGACTCTTCAGAATCAAGGTTGGTTTCCCATAGCTAAGAGCCAAAGGCTTCAGCTAGCTTTTTGTGTGGTAAATAGCAGGTATCTTTGTCCTACTCTAGATGAAAATTTATTTTGGACAAAGTAGAAAATTATCAATTCTAGTTAAGGTTTACTTGACTTTTGCTGCTAGCTCCGTACAAGAGTATTAATAAACTATTGTTTTGAATGCTAACCGCTAATGATCACTAAGTAATCATTTAGAATACCTCATAATTTATTTGCAACTGGAAATTTTGAAATTTCTTGATATTTATTACTTGGTCTTCATGTATACAAAATTACTATACAAATCTTTTGCCTATTTGCTAAAGACGTTTCTTACTACTAGACATAATCCACCCCATTTTGCTTGTGTGTAGCCTGTTATTTCAAGACAGGCTGGGTAACATCAGGATGATTGATGTCTCCATGAAACTGATGACCAATATTAATAATTTATAATTCATAATTAAGAAATGGGTATAGAGCAATACGCTTGGGTTAAGGGCTACTGGCAAAAATTTTGGGTTTTCGAGACGCGATAAATCGCCGTCTCTACAAATATTTTTGTCTTATCTGAACTGTATTGTGGGGTATAGAGTCGCCACTGAATTTTTAATTCAGTGGTCTTAAATCCAGGGTATGGGCATATTGTCAATAAAATAAGATGTCAATCTCAATAAAGCCTCGGATAATCGCATTCATGCCTACTTATTGAGATATTCTAGGCGATCGCTTTGACCCACAAAAAATCAATCAAGTGAGAAATCTTATTGTCTCAGCCATACATCAATTAAGACTTTTTGTCAATATGCCACAAGTTTGAATTATAAATTATATTGGCAAACTTAAAAATTTGCTCGAGTCAGCATTTAGAAAATGTTGGATAATTGTTTTTCAACTTAATTTGTATTACGGAGCTAATCGAAAACTACGCGCAGATTCATAACTAATTTATCAAGTTGATGAGTGAAGATAATAGTTTAGATATTCACCAAAACTTATAGTTCAATACGGATATTAGGCACAAACTCTTTGAGGAGTAATTTTTGACAATTTAAACTAAATAAGGCTACTACTAACTTGCTCTATTATCCAAGCACTAAATGCTTTCATTGTCGCATTTATGCCATTGATTTTACTCAGCATCAAATATTCGGGAATCACTTGGCAAATGGAGAGATTAGGGAAAATAGAACTGATATTTGATTCTACATATTGACCATTGAACAGCACATTTATTTGCAATCTATTTCCATCCCATCGCCACAACTCCGGTACTCTCAAGGCTTGATAATTGTTAAAACGAGTCCGGGAGGTAATATCAATTTCAAGAGCCAAATCTGGAGGCAGGTCGATTTCTAGATTGATTCTATCTTTGCCCCTAATTCTAGCTTCATTTTGGATATAGAAACAATCATCGGGTTCTGTCCCAGCATCCATGCTTTCTTTATCAAAAGTTGTAGAACCCAAACTCCAAAATTCCAGATCGAGTTCTTCTAATAAAACTTTTACCAAGTCTCCAATAATAACTTTAGCTACTTCATGCTCTGGCAATGGAGCTATTATTTCCAGCACCCCTTGACTGTAAGCTATCCGCGAACTGCGATTGTCTCCCAATTCTGCTAAAATGCGTTTGTATGCCGACCAGGAGACATCTTTAATCAACAATTGATGACCGGCTTTAACAATTAGTTGATTGAGTTCAAGTAACATCGCAAATTTCCTGCTCTTTATTTGATGTGAGCAACGGTAACACCTGTGCCGCCATCTGCTTGTTCTGCTGGTTCGTAGTTATTCACTCTGGGATGCTGTTGCAAAAAGGCGTGGACTCCTTGTCGTAGCTTACCAGTGCCATACCCGTGAATAATCCAGACTGGGCCTGTAGCTTCCGAAATGGCTTTATCTAAAATGTATTCGGCATCAGCTACCCGTTTACCACGCAAATCGATGGTATTTTTGGAAGTCCGAATTTCTGGGACACTTTGCAGTGGCGGGGTTATTGCTGCTGGGGCTGGCTTGGGTTTGACGACTGGTTCGGCTTTTTGACCATCTAAAGATTCTATATCTTCTAACTTCACAGCCATTTTCATTAGCCCAAAGCGAACGCTTAACTGGCCATCTTCATCAGGAGGGGTGATGACATCGGCTACCTGTCCCAATTTGGGAACACGGATGCGATCGCCGACTTTCGGCATAAACCCAAGTTTTGGTTTTGCTGGGGTTGCTGGCTGATATTGCTGGCCAATTTGATTCAAAGCGTTGGTGGCTTGCTGCGCCTCTTGGGCTGTAGGCGTACCTTTCTGCAAACGGCGGATCACTTGGGCAATTTCACCTTTTGCTTGAGCGATCGCTTGTTGTACTGCTACTTCTTGTGAAGCCCGCAAACTGCTTTCTCTCTCCTCCAAACTTGCGGCTTTTGCGGATACTTCTTTGTATAAACGTTCCGCTTGCTGCAACAAAACTTGGGCTTCCGCAGCTTTGGTTTCTTGGCGGCGGCGTTGCGCTTCTAAGCCAGCAATCACCTGGTTAACTTCATCTGTGGCTTCTCCCACTTGGGTTTTTGCCTGTTGTACTACTTCAGGTTTTAATCCCAATCGCAGGGCAATAGTTAAAGCATTAGAACGTCCGGGAATGCCCCACAGCAGACGGTAAGTGGGCGAGAGAGTACTTTCGTCAAATTCTACAGAGGCATTTTCAAAGCGATCGTCTTCGTATTTTAGGGCTTTCAGTTCGCCGAAGTGAGTGGTGGCAATAGTTAGCTGGGCATGGTTAGCGAGATATTGCAACAAGGCGATCGCTAAGGCACTACCTTCTACTGGATCGGTTCCTGCGCCGACTTCATCAAGTAAGACTAGGGATTGGGGATTAGGAATTTCCTTTTCCCCAGTCCCCAATGCTTCTAAAATCCGACTAATTCGGCGGATGTGTCCAGAGAATGTGGATAAACTTTGCTGTAAGGATTGTTCATCGCCAATATCTGCCAGCACTTGATCAAACCAAGGGATTTCTACTGGTTCGCGTGCGGGGACAAATAAGCCCACTTTGGCCATCAATGCTGCTAATCCCAAGGTTTTTAAGCTTACAGTTTTACCGCCAGTATTCGGCCCGGTAATTGTCACTACCCGAATTTGCGGACTAATCAACAAATCCACAGGAACTACTGGTTGCCCTTGTTCGTGCTGTTGTTGCCACACTAACAGAGGATGTCGTAAATTCCGCAAGGTAATGATTTCCTTGTCTTCCCGCTGAATAAATCGCGGGGGATTCGCCCCTAGCCAGAAGCTATATCGTGATCTCGCGGTTGCCAAATCCAAAGTGGTAGCGATCGCTAACAATCTCTCTAAATCTGGTTTGACTGCGGCGACAAGTTCTGTCAAAACGCGGCGAATGGTTTCTTCTTCGGCTTGTTCTCTCCTGATGATCTGCCGCAGTTGGTTGCCTAGAGGCACTACTGAATTCGGTTCCACGTACAGCGTTGCACCGCTGGTAGAGGTATCGTGGACTATACCGGGGATGGCATCTTTTTGGGGTGCTTTTACAGGGATGACAAAGCGATCGCTGCGTTGTGTAATTAGCTGTTCTTGAACTGCGCCAGATTTTGCCTGTAAGATATTTTGCAGTTTTTGAGTAATTTGGCTGCGTAATCGCCGCAAGTCTGTGCGAATTTCTCCCAGTTTTTGACTCGCGCGGTCAGTTACCTGGGCCCGTTCATCAATACAACGGTGAATTTCTTGTTCTAGTTCTGGATAAGTCCGCAAATCGGCCACTAAATCAGTCAGTATGGGCAAATCTTCCTGATTGTCAATCACACGGCGCAAATTTCTCGCACCAGCGAGGGTGGTGGCGATCGCTAACAGTTCATCCCCTGTCAAAGTCCCACTGCGTTCTGCACGTTCTAAGGAATCACCAATATCTTGAATTCCTTCAAATGACAGCCCCGTAGTCAGGCGACTTTCCAGTTGGTAGACTTCTTTGGTTTGCTCTAACAACTGTTCGCTTTGGATCTGAGAATCGGGTATTTTCAGATTACGCGCAGCTGTCGCCCCTAGCTTAGTTGCCGCAAAGGTGGCAAGGTGCTGACAGAGGCGATTCCATTCTAATAGTTCTAAGGTTTCAGATTGGATCAAGGTTTCAACATCTAATCTGAAATTATCGTAACAATTATAGTTCCTAGATGGATAAATCTTAAAGAAGAAAATTTTGCTTTAGTCAATAGTCAATTAATTTGGGATTTTGGATTGACCAGATACAGCTTGGCGAAACCAGGAGAAACACACCCAATCCAAAAGCCCTATTGTCAAGTCAGTAGCAAGATCCCGCACACCCAGAGGGATCTTGCTACTGAAATTTACGCAAAATTCAAACTTGGTAGTCAAGAGTTATTTTGCCCTCTGCTTCTCTTCATCTTCTTATAATTAGAAATTAATGTCTTTTATGATACATTAAGTACGGCGATAGGTTATATCTTTAAAAAAAGTTAAACATTCATCTTGACTCCATATAACCATACGATAGCAATACTTGTATAAAAAATACGTTTTTCGGCAATCAAAGTGTTTTTTATTGATTGAGATTTTGGTTAATATTTTATTCAATATTTTAAGAAAAATATTCTTTTTTTAAATAAAATTAAGCCTATATTTTGATGGTTAAATGGTCAAAGAATAAATAATGTAGCTTGTTTTATTGACATTTGTAGTATTAATCAAATAAATTCAAATAGACTTAGATGTTACAAAACCACCAGCACAGATCATTTACGAAATATTATGCTGTTTAGCCCAGCCAACTTGCCCTATTGGATATTTCTGGGAATCGGAGTCTTACTATTCTTGTTTATGATAATTTCTGGCGGGGGAGGGCAAGATATTGATGCAGATGTTGATGTAGATGCAGACTTCGATGCAGATAGCAATAGCGAATTGGGTTTTGGACAATTCTTGGGATGGGTAGGTATTGGGAAAGCACCACTCATATTGTTATTGGCAACAGATTTGAGTCTGTGGGGCGTTTTGGGTTGGATGTTAAATGTTTGGATTAGTGGAAATTCCAATAGGAATATAACTGGTTTTATTGGGACTATTATATTATTTGGTTCGCTGATTATCAGTTTATTAATGGGAGGATTAATAGCAAGACCAATTGGCAAGATTTTTGCCGAGTTTGGTGAAGATGCAAGTAGCGATCGCTTGATAGGTTGCATTGGGATTGTTACATCTGCTTACATTCCTACCGAAAATCTAGGCAGAATTGGACAAGTAGATGTGCTAGATACAAAACGCAATCTTTTGACTGTTAGTGCTGTTATACCAGACTGGGCGACGATTGCCCCGCAACGTGGAGAAAAAGTTTTAATCATCGAACACAAGACACAAATTTACCTAGTTATTGCCAAAGATAGTCCCGATCAAGAACATTGGTTAACTAACTCAACCCATAAAAATTAAAGTTAGTGAGAGGAAAAAATATGCTTTTTTGGTTAACTTTCATCCAATCTTTACCGAGTATCACAATCGCTGAAGTTCCACAAATTAATTTACAACCACAACAAAAGCAAACAACATTAATTTCCCAAACACTCCCAGTCAGAATCCAGCCGACTATTGCCCAAATTAGTGGGGGATTAGTATTTCCTGGAGTTATTGCTACTTTAGTTTTATTACTACTATTTAGCCTGTTTGCTTACACACGGGTTTACGTAGTGACACCTAACAACGAAGCTTTCGTAAGAACTGGGGGTCTTTTTATCAAAAAGAAATCGGTAATTCTCTATGGTGGTTGCATTGTTTTACCGGGATTTCATCAGTTAACTCGTGTACCTCTGCGAGAAATTTCCATTGATGTGGAACGTACTGGTAAACTCGCAGTTCGGACTAAAGATTATTTACGAGCAGATATTCGAGTCACTTTTTATGTGTGTATTAATGCCTCTGAAGACGATGTTTTAACCGCAGCCGCTAGACTATCTCAAAATGGCATCAAAATTACTCCTGAAGATATTAAAAATGCTTTAGAAAAAAGAGCAGATGATGCAATTAGAGCAGCAGCCAAAACTAAGGATTTAGCGGAAATAGATTCTGATAAATTGGGGTTTGCTCAGGAGGTGCTGAATTTAGTTGGCACTGATTTGAAAAAAGTCGGGTTAACTCTAAATAACATTGCCATTTCCGAAATATTAGAGAGTGTTACTTACGATCCAGATAACTTTTTTGATGCCCAAGGTGTACGCTTGCGAACCGAAATTATTCAACGTTCAATTCAACAAAAGCGGGAAGTTGAGTTAGTCGCACAAGTGACAATTGAGCAAAAAGAACTGGATGCCCTCAAGCGATCGCTACAAATTGCCCAAGAACAAGAAGGTTCTAAACTAGAGCAAAAATTGCAAGTAGAAGCATTAAAAGCCCAGAAAGAACGCGAAATTCAAGAATCGAAAGATAGGGAGGCTGCAACAGTACGGCGTACCAAAATTTTGCAAGAACAATCAATTGAAGAAGAAGAGATTCGCAAAAAGTTATCGGTGCAGCAAAGCCAAATTGAAGCTGATATTTCTCTAGAAGAGCGTAATAAACAGCTAAAGGTAGCACAAGCACTGCAAAAACAAGAATCTGAGCTTGCAGAGATTATACGCGAACAAAGTGTAGAATCTGGAAAGCTACAAGCACAAGTACGGATAGCGGAGTCAGAACGAGAAGCAAAACTAGCTCAAGAAGATGTAGCGATCGCTATTGCTAACAAAAAACGCGAAAGCTTTGTTGCACAAGCACAACAAGCCAAAGCAGAAGAATCAGTTAAGACAGCAGGTGAAGTTGAAAAAGCCGAACGCAACAAACGCCTATCGGTGATTGCTGCGGAACGAGAAGCTGAAGAACGGAGTATTAGCGATCGCAACGTCGTAGAAATCGATGCTTTCCGCCGTCGCCGTCAAGCAGAAATCGCTCAACAAGCAGCCGAATTAGAAGCTGAAGCAATTCGCACCCTCGCAGCAGCTAACCGCGATAAAGTTTTAGCAGAAGCAGAAGGTATTCAAGCAAAAATTACCGCCGAAAACTCTATCAGTAATGCCAATCTCACTGCCAAAATTCTGACAACTATCTGGCCAGAATTAGCCGATAAACTACCAGAAATTGCCACCGCTTTAGCACCACAACCTGGAGTTTTAGGAGATACTCGTATTTATTCATTCCCTGGTGCTAATGGTAGTAGTGGCAGTCAAGATATTAACAAACTACTACTATCTACAAGTGGACTTTCTTTAATTAATACTTTACTTGACGAAGGCAAATTAGGTGAATTAATCGGTCAAGTCAGCCAGCTAGTGCGTGGTAATAACCAAGTCATAACTAGTAAATCAAGCCATCTTTCTTTAGAAACTAACCCAACACCAACTGTCATCGAAAACAACACAGAAACTAATTAGAATAATTCGTAATGATGCTCGTTCGCTCTTAGGAATAAGAATTAAATAACATACAAATCGTATGGACTAGTTCTTAGTTGGAGATTTTGCGATTGCTTCGCTTCACTTTGTTTCGCTCGCAATGACATACAAAAAAGTGGGATGTTCCCATCAAGTTTTGCATCTTATTTAATCCATGTTCCTTGGCGTCTCCCCTTCTCCCAAAAGGAGAGGCTAACGCCAAGGGAGAAGACTCGCTAACGTAATTAAGTTTTGTAGCAGGTTCTAAAACTCTGCTACAAAATTTACTGCCAAATCTACAGAAGTTATTTAAGCAGCGGCTATTTCTTGTGCCAAAACGTAAGGCTGCACGATGAGAGTATTAAATCGCTTACTACGGTCAAGATTCCATTCTCCTACCTGTACTGTCGTGGGTTTGGTAATCAATAGCTCATCAATCCACTGTTGCACTGATGGAATGTTATCACTGGCGATCGCTACTCCAACATCTATCAAGTTTAAATTAGGTGCTACCAAAATTACTGCATCTCGTTGTACATGAGGAATTAGCCACTCCCACTCTGCCTCATCCAAAATCTTTGTTAATTCCGCTCTTAAATCCGACATTATTTCCCAATTTGTCTTTTCTAAGATACTATTCTACAGATGTTACAAATCGTAATCTGATTCTTACGGCTATATTTCCAGATGCTTTAAAACGTCTGCCGCATAGAGAGGATTTTTGCATAATTTTGCATAATATATAGTTATTTTGTACTACTGGCTGTGATTTGATCGCTGTGTGACACTTAAGAGTGCGGAATGTGGGTTGGATTTCTTTAATCTCAGCAATAACTCTTTAACATCGGTAATTAATCCCAACAAATGCTGACCACCTCCCACCTCACGACTTCCCTGTTTTCTTGGAAATTGCAGTTTTTAATAGGTATTTTTTCCTACTTTTGGGGTGGTTTTTAGTGAAACAAGTACCCTAAAATTACAAAACATCCTGAAATCTATATAAATTAATGGTTTCATCTATCCACATCAGGCTACAACACCTTAGAATGATTCATTGAAAAGTCGAGCCGATGGGATGTACAGCCGTTTTGAGTAAAAATACTCCCAAAGGATGATTTTTGTATTTCTGCGAACAAGTTTTTCGGTATAAGATGTATTGATTTGCGTCCGTACTGAAATTTTAAGTAAACCTTCAGGAGTTTGACATGAACAAAGGTGAATTAGTTGATGCCGTAGCTGAAAAAGCTAGTGTTACCAAGAAACAAGCAGATGCAGTCTTAACTGCCGCTTTGGAAACGATTATTGAAGCAGTTTCCTCTGGTGATAAGGTGACATTGGTGGGATTTGGTTCATTTGAATCACGGGAACGTAAAGCCCGTGAAGGTCGCAACCCGAAAACAAATGAAAAGATGGAAATTCCAGCCACGAGAGTTCCTGCTTTCTCCGCAGGAAAACTGTTTAGAGAAAAGGTAGCACCCCCAAAAGCATAGGTTCTGTCTTCGGGAACCCTTTTTTAATGCGGCAACCTGCACACGGGGGAAATTTAGCCTGGGCAGCGGCACTGGCTGGCTGTTCCCCTGATGCTATTCTGGATTTTTCTGCTAGCATCAGCCCATTGGGGCCTCCAAACAGCGCGATCGCTGCTATAAAGTCCCAAATTGGTAATCTTAAGCACTATCCAGACCCAAATTATAGTGAACTGAGACTAGCTCTCAGTCACTTCCATCAATTGCCGCCTGAGTGGATTCTGCCGGGTAACGGCTCCGCAGAATTACTCACTTTAATCGGTAGGGAATTAGCTCAATTAGCCGCGACAATTTTAATAACTCCAGCCTTTGGTGACTACTACCGAACCCTAAAGGCATACGACGCGAAAGTGCTGGAGTGTCCTTTGTCATTGGTCATTGGTCATTGGTCATTGGTCATTGACAAAGAACATATACGCCCCAGCGGCTTCCCGCAGGGTAGGACAAAGGACAAAGGACTATTGCTGAATAATCCCCACAACCCAACCGGAAAGCTATTCTCGCGGGAGTCTATTTTGCCCTACTTGGAGCAATTTGCTTTGGTTGTGGTGGATGAAGCATTTATGGATTTTGTACCGCCCAATGAGGAACAAAGCCTGATTCCGGTGGTACAGGAATATCCAAATTTAGTAGTATTGCGATCGCTGACCAAATTTTACAGTCTCCCAGGATTGCGATTAGGATATGCGATCGCCCACCCCGATTGTCTAGCAAAATGGCAGTTATGGCGCGATCCTTGGCCTGTAAACACACTAGCGGCAGCGGCGGCAATTGCAGCACTCCAAGATACAGAGTTTCAGCTGCAAACTTGGTCATGGCTACCACCTGCACGAAACCAACTCTTTCAGGGTTTAGCTGAAATCCCAGGATTGCAACCCCAAGCAAGTGCCGCTAATTTTTTACTAGTTGAGTCTCAACAGTCTACTTTGCAGTTGCAGCAACAATTACTCAAACATCATCAGATTTTAATCCGCGATTGCCTTAGTTTTAAAGAACTAGGCGATCGCTTTTTCCGGGTTGCTGTACGTGAAGAGTCCGATAACCAACGCTTACTAACAGCGTTGAGTGGGGAGTAGGGAGTGGGGAGTAGGGGACATGAGGGAGCCAGGAAGAAGCAAGGGAGCAGGGAGTAAGGGAGAAGAGTTTTTTCCCCTCCGCCCCACGCACACCGCCCCTCTACCTCTTTTCAATGCCCAATGCCCAATGCCTAATGCCCAATGCCCAATGAAAAATGACTAATGACTACGATATTGTAATTATTGGCGGCAGTCTTGCTGCATATAACGCTGCACTTGCTGCAACCCAACTACGTGCTACAGTTGCCCTGGTGGAACCCAAAGTAGACTATGGGTTTACTCATCATCATGCTCTTACGGAAATTGCTAAACTGGCGCAGAAGTTGAATAATGCAGCTGGTTTTGGTATTCACGCCACACACTCTAATACCTCAGAAGAATGTCATATATCTATGACATGGCAAGAAGCGATGGTGTATGCTCAATGCGTCGCCTCAAATCTTAAAGAACAGCATTCTCCAGCTATCCTAGCCGCGCAGGGAGTCGATGTCATAGTTGGCAGTGGTCAATTTCAATCTTCCCCCCAACTGGCTTTTGCAGTTAACAATCGCCTATTGCGTGCCCGTACCTATTTGCTAGCCACTGGCTCACGTCCAGAAATTCCAGACATTGAAGGATTGCAAGCCACTGGCTATCTAACCCTTTCTAATATTTGGCAATCTTTACAGGGAGAGACATTACCTAAAAACTGGGTAATTATCGGCGGAATTCCCCAAAGCATTGAAATCGCTCAAACTTTAGCGCGGTTTGGTTGCAGTGTGACGTTAGTAGTCAAGCATCCTTATGTTCTCCCCTATTTAGAACCTGAGATAGCCACATTGCTTCAGGCACAGTTGGAAGTCGAGGGTGTACGCATCCTCACTGAAAAACCAGTAACTCAGGTGAAGCTGATTGAGGATAAAAAGTGGATTCAAGCAGGAGATAAAGCCTTTGAAACTGATGAAATTTTAGTGGCGACTGGGCAACAGCCAAATATTGAATCTCTCAATTTGGCAACAGTAGGCGTGAAATGGCATCGGCGTAGCTTAGTGGTGAATGATAAATTACAAACCACTAATCACCGCATTTATGCTTGTGGCGATGTAATTGGTGGTTACGACTTTGCCAATATCGCTAATTATGAAGCCAAAATTGCTCTGAACAATGCCCTCTTTTTCCCCAGGCTACGAGCAAATTATTGCTCCACTCCTTGGGCGATATTTTCTGTGCCGATGCTGGCGCAAGTGGGTTTGACTGAAGCCCAAGCAAAACGCCAATTTGCTAGAGATGAAGTTTTAGTTTTGCGACAGTATTTTAAAACAGTGGTAGCATCTCAAATTTGCGGCGAAACCACTGGTATGTGTAAATTAATTGTGCTACGCAATGGGGAAATTTTAGGAGCTTCGATATTGGGGGGAGAAGCTGGAGAATTAATTAATTTGATTGCCTTGGCAATATCACAAAAAATTAAAGTCAAAGATTTAGCAAATTTATCTCCCGTCTATCCTAGTTTCTCAGTAATTCTGGAACAGACTGCAAAAGAGTGGAGTAAACAAAAGTTAAATAGCAACATTGCTTTGCAAGAGTTTTTAGAAGGCTTCTTCCATTTCCGCCGCAATTGGAATTTATGAATTATTGGGCATAACACTATATCGACTTTAAAATCTCGTTTCGCCTCGTTCGCCTCGTTCCCAGCCTCCAGGCTGGGAATGTATTCCGAGAGGTTCTACCTCTCGTCAAGCCTCTGGAGGCAGAGCCTCGTGATAGCATTCCCAGTCGGAGACTGGGAACGAGGCGAATTACAAATTATTTACAAATGCCTGCATTATCCACACTACTCCGGCTGCTACTAGAGGCACACTGAGGTTATCTGTACCGTGGGGTGAGACTGCCTCTACTAGAGTGGCGAAGATAGCAGTTACCACTGCCGTTAATAAGGCCCATCCTAAACCTAAAGGCGTTGCTAGGGGACTCAGAGATGAACCAGGTAGCAGCAACAGCACCAAGAAAATCACCACTGTACTTGCTACAAACATTGCTGCCGAACCTTCCCAGGAACGCACAGAATTTCCCACTTGATATTTATGCTGTCCGAAGCGTCTACCGATTAATGCTGCTAGCGCATCACCCCAGGTCATTGCCATTATCCCAGCAACAGCGATCGCAACGCTATCTACTGGCCCATCTGGCCGCCACAGCAGCCCAAATAACAGCGTCACTGAGATAGCAAAGTAAACTGTACCAGGTGAGCTATCTTCAGTATCCATTGCGCCGATGATTCGGTGGCGGTAAAACAGGTAATTGAGTCCGATAAAGGTAGCAAAAGGTATAATTCCGATTTCCCAGTGCTTAAACAGCAGCAGGACGCCGAAAACCCACATCCCTGCACCGATATGAATCACTTTACGGGTCAAATCTGGCTTTACACCAAATAGCCTACGCAGTCCCTCGCCAATGACAAGCAGACTGGTGGCGTAAACATAAGAAATTGCTAGTCCGATAAAATCATTTGTCATTTGTCATTTGTCATTTGTCATTTGTCATTTGTCATTTGTGCTTCACTTGGATCGATCGCTATTTCTTCTAAAGTTCTTTTCTACTGACGAAACGCTACCAATACCTTGAAGAATACCACGACCGATTAAACCTAAACCACGACCAACTATTTGAGTGAGAATGAAGACTATACCGCTACCTAAAAAAGATAATAGTGATTTTAGACGCGGTGCGATCGCATCACTAAATTCTAGCAGCAATGTCACTACTAAAGGAATATTAGAAAGTCTTACTAACTCCTGATTTCGAGGAGCATAAACTGAAGTATTGGCAATACCACGAGGCACTATTACAAATAACTCATAGCGGCTTTCAAATACTGCTTTTGGTTCATTTATATAATTTCTCAATCGGTATTTCCATGACAAATCATTTCTAAATCTTTCAATCTCTCTTGTGGAAATTAATTGCTGCCCATAAAAATTTTGCTTAATCTCTTCTACATCTGCTAAAGAATTTAGCAATGGTTGCACTACCCCATTCGCTACCTGAATCAACAAGTTTTCTAAAATCATTAGTGCCTGAGACTTAGACTCAGCACTCACTACTGAATATGAGGTATTATCAATATTCAATTCTATTTGAAATATCAGATAAGAATACAACTCACAAATTAACGGAATTTTATTGAGAATATCTCTTTGCACAACCTCTATATTTTGTAGCAACAAGTTAACAATTTCTATGTTTTGATTTCCTATTTGGATTCGAGAAAATTTACCGAAAAAGTCTGTAACTGCTACTTGCCATAAGTCGCATACCAAAATATTTTTTACTTTATATAATTGATTGATTTCAATATTAGAATCACGTAATTCATCCAACTGTTGAGCTAATTTTTGCAAAATTAGATAAAGTAATTCCCGCTTTTTATCTTCACGAAAGATGTCAATTTCTAAAGGTATATCTGTGACATTTTTTAAAGGAAATTGAAGTTTAGTAACGCAAGATGCAAACAAAACAGATTGTAATGTTCCCGGACTAAGTAAAGGTGACACAGTTTGTCTTTGTTGAATGGCACTACTCAACGAAGGGGTCAAAGACGGCTCATCAGCAATCGGAATTTCCTCTTGCCTTTCTTGTGATGAAACCAATAACCGATTTAGCAACCAACGAGCTGCTAACAGTTCTCGCCGCCGTCCAGCTAGAATTGCTCGATCTAGTACTGGTAATCCGGGAACTTGTAATTGTGCTGTGACTGCGGCTAGGGTGGTCTCAATGTTAGTGTTTCCTGACAAACGCAAATTATTTCGGAGTTTAGAAAATGGGAGTGGGGAGTGGGGAGTGGGGAGTGAGGAATTAGGAGTTATGATTGCTTCTGCATCGCCAAACCAGTAAGAACCCCCATTTGCAACCTCTTGGATGGCAGCGACTAACTCAGGAAGTGGTGTACCTTTAGGGCAGTAGCCATTTACACCAATAGATTTTGCTGCTAATAGCAGTCCTTGTTCTTGCACAGAACTGAGGAGCAAAATTGGGAGGTTGGGATATAAGACTCTGAGTTGGCGACAGAATTGTAAACCTAGCTGTTGACTGGTAGTAGAGCGACCATTACCGAATTCCAAAACTAGCAAATTTATCTGGTTAGGGTCTTTTTCGGCAATTTCTGCTAAAATCTGCAAGGCAACGGTATCAGTTTCTACTGCTGCGATCGCTACCAGGTTAGGAATTGCTTCCAGAGCTACCTGTAAACCCAGACGAAAAATTGGGTCTTGGTCGATTAACAATAATTTTATCGGGCGATCGCTCATAATCCACTCAATACATAAGCAGTATTTTTACCAATCAAAAAACAACTTTGATACAAAACTTTGTTTTTACCATTGTTACCTGTTTTCGCAAAGGGATAAATCGATCATAATTGCCTCATGCAGCCTTGATTATGTAATTAAATGAACCTGAGTATTCGGCACTGGTTGGCAGAACGCCATATCGCAATCAATCAAATCAGAGGGTTTTCAGCGGGGCAATTGGCAGGTATTGCCTACCGTATTGTTCAGGATATGGAAGTCAAAAGCCTTGTACCTTTTGATATCTGTACCTTGGTAGAGGTTTTAGAACTGCCCTTAAATATTGTTTGGGAAGAAATCAGTGTCATTTCCCGGTTGACAGAAAACTTGTTGCGTAGCCTCAGCCAAAAAAAACCATTAAAACGTAACGAAGGCACATGGCTAGCGTTTCAGATTGCCTATCTCCAGGCTTTGCAAGCAATTTTAGAGCAGGAGTCAAGGCTGCAAAGACCGTGGCTAGACCGAGCAAGTATACCTATCCAGCCACACATCCTTATAGAGGACGTGGGTAGACTCATCCTTCAAGATCCGCAACTACAAGGATTGCTGAAAACTCTCACTCCAGGTAAATTGACTGATACTCAAGCTGAACAAGCACTATCTTTGGTTGCAGACTCATTGCTAGTGCAACAAATAAATAGCGCTGTCATCGCTTGGTTAGTTGCCAATGGTGCAGAGGAAACTGAAGCTAAACTCCTAACACAGCGTTTGGTCAACTCACTTCCTGGTGACATGCTGGTAGTTGTCACCGAAAATGCTGCACCTTTAGCCCAACTACAAAAATTTTTCCGATTGGGGATTTCATTATCTCCCAGCTTCATCGCCCCAGAAGTTGGTTCTACAGTCGGTGAGAAAATTGATTTGCACCGAGAACATTACCGTGCAAGTTTGATTCAAAACCTCAGTCAGCCTTTGCTGATGGAATCCTTTGCTCTCCAGGATATCTATGTGCCACAAAAAGGCTTACCAATAGAAGAAAATATTTCTGAGCAGGATAAAAAAACTGTTAAGCCAGTTGATTTAAAGACATGGGCAGAACAACAGCTAACTGATTTAGAAACGATCGCTGTAATTGAGTCGGAACCTGGTTATGGAAAAACTAGTTTTTGCCAACTTTGGGCGGCACAAGTCGCACAAGAATTATACCCGACTTGGATGCCGATAGTAATTCGGTTACGAGATGTAAAATACGGCAAAACTTTAATCGAAACCTTAAATTCTGCCTTTCCTGTCAATCTTTCAACTTGGTTAGAGCAAGAAAATCTCCCTTGTTTATTGCTGCTGGATGGTTTGGATGAACTACCCCATTCTGCTCAGGGTATCAGAGCACAAGCAATTTTTCTTCAGCAATTATTGAACTTTCAATCTCAGCATCGACACAAAATTGTGTTGACGAGTCGTTCAACGACGTTACCAGAAATTGTCTCGGAACTACCGCTATTATTAAAGCGAATTATTATCCAGCCATTGGATGTAGATGAACTCAAACAATGGTTTCAGCAGTGGGCAAAAGTGCAATCATTGCCCATTGCTCAAAATTTATTTACATTGCTAAAACAGTCGGGGGTATTCACCAGCCAGTCCAAGTTAAGAGAATTATCTGCCCTTGTTCGTCAACCTTTAATGCTGCATTTGTTGGGCATTTTGCACCGCGACGGATTGCTAGATGATGAACTATTACAGTTAGCTGCTAATACCCAAAAGTCTTTTTTGTTATGGGAGATTCATCATCGTCTGAGTCGATGGTTATTGGGATATCCGCTAATTGGTGGCATTAAGACGATGCTATTGCGTTCAGGATCGGCTCATATCCACCGGACTCCAGAAGCGATCGCTAATTTACTTGCTGGTCGTCATCCTCAAGATTTACTTGAGCAGATGCACGCGATCGCTCTTAAAATTTTACACTCACAACGTCATCAAATTAATCTCGCTGGGGAATTTAAGACTCTACCAGGTTTTTATTTTAAAATTCGGGATGTAGAAAGCTCAGGCGAAAGCGCAACCCAAAGTAGTTTAATTGAGTTTTCATACATCAAGTTAGGAGAATTTCTTTGTGCAGATGCTATTGCTGCCCAACTTAAATTTCTGACTCAGTACCAAGATGAGGTTTATGGTACGCCAACTTTTGTACTTGATTCTCCCAGTAGCGTAGCCCAGCATATTTATAATTTACTAGGTTACGGCATACTTAGCCAAGAAATTGAAGAACTCGCAATCAATGGATTACGTCGCCAGCAAAAGCACAAGTTTTCATTTGAAGTCTTGTTTCAACGTCTTTTATCTTTCTGGCGTGCTTACTGTCAAGGACGTTGGTTAGATGAGGGGATAGCCCATAACGCTTTAACTAATTTTCACACACTACAAAACCCTGTGAATGTTGAACAGGTGAATGCTGCTGTGGGACTGAATGTATTTTTATTGCTTTGTGCTTGCTACCGAGAAACAAAAATTCCTTTTTGGCTTTGTGGGAATCCAGTCAATTTGACAGAATTCAATCCAGAGGCGCTGAGTGTATTAATTGCAAGAACAGCGGTTTTGCACAAAAGTGCCTTCGCAACCCGAATCAAGTCTCTGGCTGGACTCAATTTATCGGGAGGCTCTTTATTACAAGTGATGTTAACTGGGGTAAATCTTGAGCAAACAAACTTATCCAATGCGGAATTAATGGGGGCGAATTTAGCTGGAGCCAATTTGCAACAGGCGAACCTCACAGGCGCGAACCTTGTAGGCGCAAACCTTGCAGGCGCAAACCTCCAACAGGCAAATCTTACAGGCGCAAACCTCCAACAGGCGAATTTAAGGGGGACAAATCTTAATTCTGCCAATCTCACCAATGCCTGTTTATTTGATGCAATTCTCACTGATACTGAGAAAAAATTGGCCGCTGATAATGGTGCTTTGTTCTCCAAAGAGTCGTTTCAAAAACTGAAACATTTGCGATCGCAGCAGCCTTTCTTAAACACCGTCCAAATCACCCCAAACATAGATGTTAATTGGAAAAATCCCCCTGCGATCGGGCAAATAGAAAGCTGCGAAGGCGCAATTTTGCCAGTAGATTTATATGATGATGATGCTGATGATGAAACAGTTTTTGGCAATAATTCTATTGGGGAATAGGGCATTGAAAAAAGGCAGAGGGGCAGAGTGCAGGGGGCGGAGGGGAAAATTCTGCTCCCTGCTCCCTTGCTTCTCCCTCATTCCCTAACCCTCCTGCGAATTACGGTAGCCAAAAAAGTTAATACTGTAGTCAGTAATCCGCACTCCTGTTTGTTCTTCAATTTTGCGGATAAAATCTTCTGGCAGTTCTACATGAACATCAAGAATTTGATTTGTGTCTATACAGTTGACATGACTGTGAGAGTCACTGATATTACCGTACAAACGTCCATCACAGCGTTCAATACATTCAATGATGCCTTGACTTGATAATGCTTCTAAGTTTTGATAAACAGAAGTATGACCGATCTCTTTGCCTTGTAGGTTCAAGCGATCGTAAATCTCCCTTGCTGCAAGGTGTTCATTTGCTTGCCAAAGTAGTTCCAGAATAAAGCGACGCTGACGACTGACGCGCATACCCAGAATTTGACAGCGCTCAAGGGCATCTTCTAAGGAACGAATTGGTTTTGTAGTAATTGTTTGTTTTTGCATATTACAGCTTGTTAACTGTTGAGGGAATTTTCCCATCTAAATGTTTATTGGTTATTTAATATATGCAATGATATTGCACACCGCTGTTTTACCTGTACTTATGTTTTGGCTTTTGATGCTGCGGAAGTAACAGGTGGCGATAATGATTTTTTTTTGCTTGTATGACGGCTACTTTGTCAGACCTTAATCTAAAACAAACTCATTACAACTTTAACTTAAAATTGCTGTAAATGTCCACCTTGGGGCAAGCATTGCCTTACCCAAGTAGGCTAATTTTCATGGCATACCACATTAATCGTGTAGTAATTATTTAGTTAGGTGTGAGTAATTATAGCAATGATAAAAGCAATATTTAATTTTAGTAAAAATCAGTAAAGTGAGTGGCGTAGGTGTAGCCCGCCGCAGGCATCGCCAACAGATAATATCAAGGCTAGCAACTAGATGTATCTTTGTGATAACCAGCGAAAATTAATCAAAAGTATCAAATAAGTTTGAGTAGGTCAGACTTGTGTCTAAATCTTATGTAGGTTGACCAAATTATCAGCAAAAAAGTATCAGTAAATACTAATTGATTTTTAAAGGTCAATGTAGCGTCAATCGCTGAAAGCTGCTACTGTATATTGTCGATCCTACAGTTGAGCATCAAGAAAGTGGCTGCTGAATCAATAACAATTGCGATCGCACTCAATAATGACTTCATTAACAATCTGGATCTGTCGCCTGCATCAACGGTGATTGAGAAACTGCTGCAAGATGGGGTTACATCCCATGAACAGCAGCTACGTTTTGATATCAATTACGATCTCGAACCTGGCGATCCACGGGAACTATCAGAAATTCCAGAGGTGCGGCTGTGGTTTGTGCGCCTAGATGCCAAATATCCCTGGTTGCCATTTTTACTAGATTGGAAAGCAGGAGAGTTTGCTCGTTATGCTGCCATGCTTGTACCACACCAGTTTAGTTCCAAAGAAGGTATTCAGTATAATCCCGAAGCCTTAGAGATATTTTTGATGCACAAAATTTTTATCTTAGGTGATTGGCTCAAACAGCAAGACATCCCTAGCCTATCGCGGCTGAAGTCTATGGCCCAAATGCTGGGCTATGAATTAGATGATGCTTTTTTTGGGATATTTTAACAAGAAAGAATTCAGGAGTCAGGAGCCAGAATTCAGTCAAATTAAGACCGGGCGAATAGAATTCGCCCGTTTCCTTTCTTGTTCTGAATTCTGAATTCTTCAAAAAACGACTGGTTTAGCCGCCCCAAATCTTCTCTAAAACTGCGTTTGGTGAAATATCCGCAGTTTTTCCCGTGGGGGATTCAATGGCCAGAAATTTATCGTTTTTCGGCAGCAACTTAACCGGATCGGTGGGCCCAAATAGGGCAATGGTATAGGTTTGGACAGCAACACTCAGTTGTAGTGCTGCATTATCAGTAGACAGCAGCAAATTTGCGCCGGCAATTATGGCAGTTAACTTGCCAATATCATCTGGGGCAGTTACTTTGATATCTGGAGAAGACTCCAGGAGCGATCGCACAAATTGCTCATCATCAGACCCCTTAACGACCAATACAGGCAGATCCGGCTGCTTGTCTTGAAAGCCATGAATAATTTGATGCCAACTTTCGACAGGATAGATTTTATCCAGTTCTTTAGACTTAGATAACTGGCCAGAACTGCCATTAATCAAGATATAGCCTGTTTCATTCACCCCTAAACGTTTTTGTTCCTTTTGTGCCCACTCAATATTTGGTTTTGGCACATTTACGGCTAACTCTGGGACGGGGCTATTTATTTCCAATGGTTGCAGCAAATCGTGGTATAATGCCGCCGCATACTGGGATGGCTTGAACGGCACAGCATGGGTAAGAAAACCCGCTCCTTTGCCTTGGTAGCCAATACGTATCGGAATTCCCGTCAACCAGAGTAAAAGACCCACCAACCAATTTTGCTTAACAGCAATGGCAACATCGTATTCGCGATCGCGAATGTTGCCGACCAAATTACCCCAATCTGCCAGACTATTACGGTCTTGAAAATCAAAGTTCAGTACCTCGTGAACCGACTTGCTCACTTGGTAGGCAGCCTTTGACCGGGGTTCAACAACGACATCTATCTGAGCGTTAGGGTAATGGCGCTTCAGGTCATCTAGAGTCGGAAAGAAGAGAATTTGGTCGCCAATTCCGCCAGGTACAAGGGCTACTACTCGCATAATATTTATTGACGCTTACTCGCTCCCTATTTTAGGGGAAAATATATAGCTTAAAGATTGAGGAATTCTGTGTATTTACTAATTCCAGCTGCGGGAATCGGAAAAAGAATGGGGAGTAACCGTAATAAACTCCTACTGAAAGTGCGATCGCAACCAATTATTGCTTGGACTCTATTAGCCGCAGAAGCCGCCAGTAGCATCAGTTGGATCGGGATTATTTCTCAGTCTAACGATTGGCCAGAGTTCAATGCAATTCTCGCCGATCTGAAGCTAACCAAACCAGTAGAATTAATTCAAGGCGGTTCTACCAGGCAAGAATCTGTTTACAATGGTTTGCAATCTCTGCCGGTAGACGCAGAACAAGTTTTGATTCATGATGGTGCTAGATGCTTGGTTACACCAGAATTATTTAACTCTTGTGCCGAGGCAATTCGCCATTGTCCCGGTTTAATTGCTGGTGTGTCGGTCAAAGACACCATCAAAGTTGTCGATGAACAAGGGATAATTCAAGAGACACCCGATAGACGAAAACTATGGGCAGCACAAACTCCCCAAGGATTTGATGTCAAGTTGTTGAAACAGTGCCATGCTGAGGGTGTCCGTCAAGGTTGGGAAGTAACTGACGACGCCGCTTTATTTGAAAAGTGCGGCATCGAAGTCCGAATTGTCGAGGGAGAGGAGACAAATTTAAAAGTGACCACTCCACAAGATTTAGCGATCGCAGAATTTATTCTCACAAGTAGAGGGATTGGGGATTAGGGATTGGGGACTGGGGAAGAAGCAAGGGAGCAGGGGAAGAAGGGAGCCCGGATTTATCACGTATGGTGTAGGCTTCAGAGGAAGAGGAGTGTGGGGAGTGTGGGGGGTAAGACTTCTTCCCCATCCTCCCACACCCTGCCCCTCTGCCTCTTTCCCAGTCCCCAACGCCCGATGCTCAATACTCAGATTTTAATTGGAGAGTGTCAAAATATTCTTCGACTTATGTTATTAAGATACAATCCCATACACATTGTTGATTGTTAGTTGTCATCTGCTAATGACTAATGACTAATGACTAATGACTAAATGATTACAGCCACAGCGACGAAGATAGAAGCAATTCTCTATTTAAAGGGTAAACCCTTGTCGCTCGGCGAAATCGCCGAGTATGCCGCGTGCGATCGCGCCACTGTCAAGGAAGGCATAATTGAACTCATGGACAACTATGCTCACCGAGATAGCGCCCTAGAGGTAATAGAAACCCCAGATGGTTACAGTTTGCAACTACGGTCTGACTTTCATGATTTAGTGCAAACTATGATACCAGTGGAATTGGGTGTAGGTGCATTGCGGACTTTAGCTGCGATCGCTCTCAATAGTCCTATACTCCAGAGTGACTTGATTAACCTGCGCGGTTCAGGGGTATATCAGCACGTTCCTGAACTCGTAGAACTTGGTTTCATCCGCAAGCGCCGAGACAGTGATTCTCGTTCCTACTCATTGCAAATAACCCCAAAATTTCATCAGTACTTCCAAATTGAACAACTCCCGCAAATACTTTCCACCAGCCAGAAGGAAGAACAATTAGAACTAGAACTAGAACTAGAACTAAAGGGAGTGGGGAATAGAGAGTAGGGGAAGAAGGGAGCAGGGAGCAGGGACAAGAATTTTCCCCTCCGCCCCCGCACCCTGCCCCTCTGCCTCTTTTCAATGCCCCTAGAGCAAGTCAGACGCTCAAGGATTCGCTTTGCGTGTCGCTATTGAGCGTCTTGATTCTGAATTCTGAATTCTGACTTCTGAATTCTTCTTCAAAATTCGTGACTGTAACCAACATTACCCCATCTGCCCTTCACATTTTGATAATATTCAGCTTGTGACTTGTATTACCCTCTTAACGACGATTAACCGTTGGCAAGTACAACTAGTGCAACAGATGCCGCTTGTTTACAACCTAGAAATACGAATCAATTGATTTGGGTGGGAGGGAGAGAGCATTTTATTTGGAGGTTGGTATTCTCATAGCTTTGTCAGTACGTCCATATAATTAAGTCTGCTGAAAAAAAGAGCAAGAGACTTGTATTGGTATAAGTATTTTCGTTAAGCTGGCAACCAAAGATGAAAATTAAGGTCTGAATTGCTTAAAAGCGTAGTTTAACGATGTAGTCATTAAGTCATTAATAAAGAAAAATGATTAATGACTAAGGACAACCCAATACGATTTGACATGTTTTCGACCTCATACCCACTTAAAATAAAATAAAAAATGGCTAACAACGAAGAATCACGTGGTTTAAAGTCTCTATTTGATTGGTTTGCAAATCGAAAGAAGTCAGGAGCTACCAGCCTCGAACGCCAAGAGCGTGAAATTGCTGATGGACTTTGGCATAAATGCTCTAAGTGTGGCGTATTGGCATATACAAAAGACCTGAAAGCCAATCAGATGGTTTGTGTTGAATGTGGTCATCACAATCGAGTAGACAGCGATGAGCGCATTCGTCAATTGATAGATCACAATACCTGGAAACCCCTGGATGAGCATTTGCGTCCAACCGATCCGCTGGAATTTCGCGATCGCAAACTCTACAGCGATCGCTTACGCGAAACACAAGATAAAATTGGCTTAATAGACGCAGTTAACACTGGTTTGGGTCAAATCAATGGTTTGCCCATTGCCCTTGGAGTTATGGACTTCCGCTTCATGGGTGGTAGCATGGGTTCGGTTGTGGGAGAAAAACTCACCCGCATGATTGAGCAAGCTACTCAACGGCGATATCCTGTAGTGATCATCTGCACCTCCGGCGGCGCGAGAATGCAGGAAGGAATGCTCTCCTTGATGCAGATGGCAAAAATATCCGCAGCCCTACAGCGTCATAAAGATGCCCGACTATTATATATTCCCGTTTTGACCAACCCCACAACAGGCGGCGTTACCGCTAGTTTTGCAATGTTGGGTGATATCATCTTGGCAGAACCCAAGGCAACCATTGGTTTTGCAGGTCGGCGAGTGATTGAGCAAACCCTGCGGGAAAAACTACCCGAAAACTTTCAAACTGCTGAAGATTTACTCCAGCACGGTTTTGTCGATGATATTGTACCCCGTACTCAATTAAAGAACACCCTAACCCAGCTGATTGCTCTACATCAGCCTGTACTAACAACACCTCACATGGTTTTGTGGGAAACAATGTCTTTGACTTCTACCGCCGCAGAATAAAGCATGGGGTATGGGGCATTGGGCATTGAAAAGAGGCAGAGGGGCAGAGGGGATAAAACTTACTACAACTCCTCTGCACCCCTGCACCCCTGCTCCCCTGCACCCCAGTCCCTCACCCTCTACTTGGCTCTTGAAGAAACATGAGTGGAACAAGGGCTACTAGTCGAAATATGCCTGAGAGGGCAAACAAGCCTAGTAAGCCTCCAGATTGAGGAAATTGGACGAGAAAGCTACCTATAGTTGTGCCTAAAGCGCCACTCACTCCAGCAACGGCAGCTGCGATCGCAAAATAGATAGACTGATTTTTAATTGGTGCGATCGCCAATTGTATATTATTGCTACACAAATCAATGGCCGCCCAAGTACCTCCACCCAAAATGTGTAATAGAGGTAGCCACAACCAGATATCAAGGCGATTAGCACCAATTCCTAGCCAGAGGAGTGGTGTGACTCCAACCAAAATCCCAATACAGATGAGGATGGGACGATTACCAATCTTATCTGCTAATTTTCCCCACAGAATAAGCATTAGCAAAGTCGCCCCCGCCTGAAGGCTGTTATAAATAGTCACGTAACTCACATCCAAATCCAGCGTGTCCAGCATGTAGAGGTTAAAAAAAGGACTGCTGAGGTTAACAGCAAGATTCCAGAAGCTAAAATACAGCAGAAATATCAAAAAGTTAGAGTTTTTCCAAATACTGTTAGTTAACTGGTCTTGTGGCAAATGAATTGACTGAAGTACTTCAGATTCATCTTTTGTAGTGTCTGATTGAATCTCACTTGTTTGTGGTGACTTGCCATAATAAGTGTTTTGCGACTGGGGATTTATATCCACCTGGAAATATTGACACCCCAATCCCATAATTCCAAAGACAATGCTTACCAGTAAGACTACCCCATAACCTTGTAGAGATCCCCCATACCAATGTGATACAACTAGTCCAGCCATTGGTACGCAAATCAAATTGGTGAGGTTCGCAGCACTATTACGTGTTCCAAAGTACCTGCCTCGCAATCGCCGGGGGACTATCATTGCCACCCAACTTAGCCATGATGCAGTTCCTAATCCTCCCAAAAGATTGCTGAATAGAACAATCAAGAGTGTCAATATTACTAACTGCTGAGTATCAATTACTCCCCAATTGATGCTGATAATACCAATTACTAAAACCAACCATAACAGCCGACCAATTCCGTGCGTCCGAAGCGAATATTGAAAACGGCTGGTGCTGCGTTCCGACAAGTAAGCACCCAAAGGCTGAATAAGATTGACCAACATCGGGATAGAAGACAACATCCCAAATACCACTGGACTAGCACCCAATTCCACCAATAAATTGCTGAGTAAAATGCCACTAGTTCCAAGAGAATAAACCGATGCTAAGACAGAATCCGCAGTGGATGCTTTTAAACTAGTGCGAATACTATCCTTAGGAATTCGAGAATTTGGAGAGATTGCTATTGATGGTGAGGCAATCTGGGCAATTTCTAGAGTCAATGGTGCAGTTGTTTCAACCTGAACAGAATCCATAATCTATGTTTATGGGTGAAGTACCCTGGATAAATCCGGTTGCAGAGGAATTAATTAGCGTTGCTGATAATTTTTCGTCATTTTAGCTTGCAATTTTCAACAAGAATTTTAAATAAGTAAAATTTCACTCCTTAGCAACAGAGGGTATAAGTAATAAGAAAGAGATTGCGATCATCTGTGAGCAAGAAAAGATTATTTAATTTTTGGGGATTGGTAATAGCGATCGCTATTATTGCTTGTCAAAGTCTACAATTGCCAAGCAACCCGTTACCATCTACCGCAGTCACCATCAAACTCAGTGGTTGGGGAGGATCTCCCGTTGAGCAAAAACTCTTGAGACAAGTGCTGCAAGACTTTGAAGCACAAAATCCAGCTATTAAGGTCAAATATGAGGTAATTTCCGACCAATACATGGATGTAATTAAAACTCGTTTGGTTGGAGAAGCCGCACCTGATGTCTTTTATCTGGATGCGCTGGAAGCTCCTTTCTTGATGAGTCAAAATGTCTTAGAACCGTTAGATGCTTATATCACCCCCAAATTTGACCTAGCAGACTTTGAGGATACCTTACTCGGCAGTTTCAAATACCAAAATCAGATTTACGGTCTTCCTAAAGACTATTCAACCTTGGCTCTGTTTTATAACAAAAAAGCCTTCGCCGCCGCCGGCTTGAGTAGTCCGCCAGCAACTTGGGAGGAATTACGTAACTACTCGAAACAATTGACAGGCAAACTTAACAAATATGGGTTTGGGGAAATTCCAGAATTGGCGCGTCAGGCTTATAAAATTAAAGCCTTTGGTGGACAACTCACCGATCAAAATAGTTATGCTACCTTTGCCAGTGAGACGGGTTTACAGGGTTTAGAGTTGGTGGTAAACCAGTATCAAAAAGACCGCTCCTCTGCCCAAAAATCGGATGTGGGGACAAACTCAGGTAGTGAAATGTTTGGTCAAAGTAAAGTGGCAATGGTGATTGAGGGTAATTGGGCAATTCCCTATCTAACTGAAACCTTTCCCCAAGTAGAGTTTGCTACCGCACAAGTACCTACTATTAATGATAAAAAAGGCACGATGGTCTTTACAGTTGCTTACGTTATGAATAAGCAAGCACAGCACAAAGTCGAAGCCTGGGAGTTGATTTCTTATCTCACGGGTAAAGAAGGAATGCAGAAGTGGACAGGAACAGGGTTTGCTTTGCCAACACGTAAATCAGTGGCAAAGAATTTGGGTTATGAACAAGATCCACTGCGATCGCCATTAGTGGCGGGTGTGAATTATGCTACACCGTGGCAGGTAGGGAAATATCCAGGGGCGATCGTCAATAACTTTGATAACCAGTTTGTTAGCGCCTTGTTGGGACAACAAGCATTAAAGCAGGCGATGCTGAAGGCAGAAAATGAAGCTAATCAACAAATTAAAGCGATGGAATAAGTAATCTTTCTTCGCAAGGTGTAGGAGCAATACCCTAGTTTTTTATTTTTGATTTTTATCGCAATTTCCCATATAGCCATAGACGTTCCCAGTCAATTAAGGCATAAGTTTCTGGAAAAAAGAAATACATTGCTTGGAGAAAATAAGCTTCTATAATTTCTTTCCAAGGGCTATCAAAATCAGCGCGTAGGCGTAGCCCGTTGTAGACATCGCTAATATTGGTCATATTCATCTAAGAAGCTAATGTTCGTCACATTTATTTATGTAAATATTGTAATCCACAATCAATTGTCCCTCGTAGTACTTACTTAATTATCGATAAATTTTCTACAATCAAGGTAGAATCAGATTTGGCAAAACCGCTCATGTTAAACTACAATCCACTGCATTGTTTGCCATCTTCCGAAGAATTACCCGACTCAGATGATACCGCTGTGGATAATGAACTACAAAATTTAATTCCCGGCTTGCTAAAAACGATACTAGCTTTGGTTTGGTGCGATCGCTGGGATTGGTTCTTTGGTGTTGACATGGGTATTTATTATGACCCCGAAAAATCAGCCGTTGTCCCTGATGGGTTTCTCAGCTTAGGAGTGAAACGCTTCATTGATGAGGATTTACGCCTAAGTTATGTGCTGTGGGAAGAAAATAAGCTGCCAATTTTAGCGCTAGAAGTTGTTTCCCAAATATATCAAGAAGAATATAGTACTAAGAAAGAATTTTACGCAAAAGAATTAGGAATTTTGTACTACGTTGTATATAGTCCTTTTCGGCGTAAAAAGACACCTTTAGAAGTGTATCGCTTAGTTGATGGCGAATATATTTTAATGTCAGGAAATCCCGTTTGGCTACCAGAAATTGGTTTAGGAATTGGGCGAGAACGAGGAATTTATCAGGGTATAGTACGGGAGTGGCTGTACTGGTATGACGAAGAAGGGCAAAAATTGCTGACACCAGAAGAACGCATCAGAGAGGCAGAAGAACGCACAGCTTTTGAAGAACAGCGACGCGTGGAAGTAGAACAACAAGTGAAAATCTTAATGGAAAGGTTAAATGCACTTGGCGTTGATCCAGAAACTTTGTCATAGATTAACCAGATTTTGTCATGACAAGCGATGTCTACGACGGGCTACGCCTACGCATCTACAACTCACTGATACATAAATTAGACTTCTTGCATAAGTTGGGAAAAGGGGAAGGGGAAAAGGTTCTGTATTGTCCCCTTCCCCTTTAACCTTTACCCTTTTCCCCCTCTTGCAAAAAGTACTGCACTCAAGACAAAAAAGATTGACAACTGCATTCATCGCAGTCTCAAATTTATAACCGCCCTTTTAACTAAGAAGCATTTTGCAACTCAGCTGTGCGGACTGAAAGCTGCTGTGTCTGATTACCTCGTTGCACTTTCACCTGTAATATTTGACCAAGGCGACTGTCTTCCACAACATTCTGCAATTGTTCAGCACTGGTAATTGCTTTACCATCAACTTGCAGAATGACATCCCCGCGCCGGATACCCGCAGATGCCGCTGGAGAATTGGGGACAACTCGCATAACAAAAACACCATTGATTTCTGGTATCTGAATCGGAGAGTTGGGATCGGTGTTATTTTGCTTGGCGAGATCGGGTGTTAAAGTTAGCATTTGCACACCTAGATAGGGGTGAGCAACTTTGCCATCACGTTGCAGTTGTGCGGCGATCGCTTTAGCTTTATCAATAGGAATGGCAAACCCAATACCCATTGCATCAGGGCGAATGGCTGTGTTAATGCCAATCACTTCACCTTGACCATTTAATAATGGCCCGCCAGAATTACCAGGGTTAATGGCGGCGTCTGTCTGAATGAAGTCTAAGCGTTTGTCACTAATGCCGACTTGGGCGCTAGAACGTTTGAGGGTACTGATAATTCCCAAGGTAACGGTGTTATCAAATCCTAAAGGATTACCAACTGCGATCGCCCAGTCTCCTACTTGTACATTACTAGAAGAACCTAAGGGAGCCACTGGTAAATCGTTACCAGCATTAATTTTGACTACTGCCAAATCTGTGACTTCATCAATACCTTGAACTTTCCCTTCAAAGGTGCGACCATCTTTGAGTCGGACTGTTACTTTATCAGCCTTATCGACCACATGAGCATTAGTCAGAACTAACCCGCTTTTGTCGATAATAAAACCTGAGCCTAAACCGCGTAACTGTTCAGAAGGAACTTGTTGAGAGAAACCTTCACCAAAAAACCGACGAAAAAAGGGATCTTCTAAAAATGGATCGACGCGGCGAGTAATTGTTCGCTCAGTATCAATACGGACAACTGCTGAACCAACACGGTTTACTGCTGCTGTCACAAAGCTAGTGCTACCGATGGCAGCACTAGCTGGTGATTGCCGTTGAGCAATGAGGTTTGAAGTATCAACAGCAGTTACCGTAGGTGCTGGTTCGGCTTGGGAGGGTAATACCTGCAATGTGCTAACGGTTAGCAGAACTCCTAGCGCGATCGCGAAAACATGAGTACTAAGTTGACGTAAAGACCGAGATAATTTGGGAAATCGCATAATCAGAACCTAATTTATAAGCCTAATTGTTGCTTAGTTGTGACAAATCTATTTACAGTTATTTTTACTTCAGGTCTCGCTTGCTCTTTCCAAGACTGGGATCAGGGCATTTTGCGAGTTACCTGTAATCAACTTAATAGAAAATTTCACCCAAAAGCTATTATGGACATTTACCCTTTACAAGTTCGGTTTTTACCCATCAATAAAACTTTTGGATTGCTATGAGACGGACTGACTGTCCTAACTGTGGACTATGGATCAACTAACTTTTGTATAAGATTTCATTCCGATTAGCTGCACCTAGCTGAGGTAAAGTGTTGATGACTGAGTGGGGAGTCAGGGCAATCGGAACAGTGGGAGGTTGTTGTAATTGTTTGATAACACTTTGCAGTAGTTGGTCTTGTCCAGTACGGAAACCCCAAACATTTGTCCCACGGTTGATAATCGCAAACCAAACCAAACCGCGATCGCGTGTAGGCATGACTCCTGCTAAGGCGCTTACATCCCGGAGAGTGCCAGTTTTGATCACAGTTGCCAGGGGAATGTGTCTGGTATGTACTGTCCCCCGGTGATCAAATCCAGACATGGGAAACAAGTCAGCTAGATTTAGCTGATGGGCAGATGCTTCAGCTTGAATCGCCATAAACATAGCACAAACAGCCCTGGGAGAAATACGATTTTCGGGGCCCAATCCAGAACCATTGATTAACTGGATTTCTGCTTGTGGCACTCTAGCCAGGTTGGCAGCAGTTGATTGCACTACAGTTGCGCCCCCTACTGAGTCTGCCAGCATCTCTGCCATGTCGTTATTACTGTAAATATTCATTTCCTTGAGCAGTTGCTTTAAGGGCAATGAGCGATGACGCAGTAACAAAGTTTGTTGAGGGTTTGGCTGTGCCTCAACTTTCACCCCACCTGTAATGATCACTTGAGGCTTGGGCGTTCCCTTAGGCATGATTGAGTATGTATAGAGAGCGGGACGACCCCAAGTTGCATGATTTAGGGTTTGCTTGAGCATTAAACCCGCCAGCATCGGCTGACGTTGGAAATTCATGGCAAAACTGCCATTAATGATCAAATTTCCCTTTACCTGCTTGATGCCCATTTTATTGAGAGTATTACCAAGAGCGATCGCTTCTTCCCAAACAAACAAAGGATCGCCACGGCCAGCAACAACCAAATCGCCTTGTACAACCCCATTTACCACAGGCCCAGTAACACTCACCAAAGTATCAAATTGGTAATCTGGCCCCCAAGTTTTCAAAGCAACTAGTGAAGTGGCAATTTTGGTTAAAGAGGCAGCCGGTAGAGGTGTCGTACCTTGGTGATTCGCCATCAACATCGGCCCCGACTGCATCCAAATGCCCTGACTCTCAGCCAGATTTTGCGCTACTACCTTTGAGGTTATGAGCTTTTTCAGATACTCCTGCACCGTAGTCGCACCAGTTGGATTTGGATCGGGGGCAAGAACTAAACCGGGGCTACTTTGCCAAGTTAGTGCATCTAAGGCATCTAGAGGCTTGATTTGTACTCCAGCCATTTCCAGCCAAAGCGACACCAAACCTGAACCCAATAATTCCAGCATCTTTTATTCCTCTGTCAGGATTTGAAACGTTGTTTACTGTGCTAATATACAAGTTTTTTTAAGACAATCAGTATTGAGTCATAATAACTGGTGTTTTTCTCATCTGTAAGTAGGGTGAATAATATTGTTTTTGTGGCTCTTTGGAAAATGCCAAAATGCCCATTTCTCATGAACATATCCGCATGAGATTTGTGATCAAAATACTTATACAGCAGAATTTTTTTATGTGAAAATACTACGCCGTTAGCCTGATTCAGAAACAGGCAACGTCTACGATGGGCTACGTCTAAGCAATTCTATAACCTTGAAGCTAGGAAAGGGAAAGTAATTCCAAATTCTCCCCCCCTTGCATTTTTTAATACCTACTTCCTTTCTGGATGCGCTACATCCTCTGGTGAAGGAGTACCCATCTGGTTAATTATGGCAATCATTTGATATAAGCGCCCTAAGTCGCGTTGATTGAAGTGCAAAATCAGGCGGGGTAGTCCAACAGTTTCATCTTGGGCTTCTTGAGGTAATGCCTGACTTTTTTCAATCCGTCCTTGAACAATAATGTTGCTAAAGTCAGCATTGAGTCGCTCTACCAGCGCGTCTGAGATATCTGTCTTCAAGCGGATGACTAACTTATCGCCGACATATCTAGAGGAGTGATAAACCTGGTAAAAACGGGTGATAGCGTCGCAAGCTACATCCAGTTTGTCTGTCACTGTGTAAAGGCTGGGGTCTTCAGGACTGACAAGGCGGTTTTTTACTAGTTGCTTATCAATATATTCGCTCCAAGAGCGCCAGTAATCACCACCAGGGCGATCGATTAAAACTAGAGGTACTGGGCCAAATTTACCATTCTGGCTTAATGTCATACATTCAAAAGCTTCATCTTGAGTGCCAAAGCCTCCCGGAAACAAGGCGACAGCATCACTTTCTTTGAGGAGAAACAGCTTGCGGGTAAAGAAATATTTGAAGTTAATTAGCTTGGGATCGCCTTCTATAAAAGGGTTTGCTTCCTGTTCAAAGGGTAGTTGAATGTTTAATCCAAAGGAATTTTCTCGCCCAGCCCCTTCATGACCCGCCTGCATGATTCCAGCACCGCCGCCGGTCATCACCATAAATCCCAATTGCGAAATAGCACGAGCAAACTCAAGGGCCATTTGGTACTCTGGTGTATCTGGCGCGAGACGAGCAGAACCGAAAATGGTGACTTTGCGAACGTGTCGGTAATCGTAAAAAAGCTGGAAACCGCGCTCCATATCTGCTAATGCAGCCGACAAGATTTTCCAATCGAGACGCTCAATTTCGGTATCAGCTAAACGAATAATAGTAGCAAGTGCTTGCTGAATAAATTGCCGATTTTTTAATGTCGGTAAACGAGCGATTAATTCAGCGATATCCGCCTGTAAAGACTCTAATGTGTCAAACGACGCAGATGAGGTCATGAGAACTGCTGCAACAATGGCACTATATTCTACGTGAACTACTCACACTCTAGCAAGCAGGCGATCGCCCTCTGATGTAGAGTTAGCAAGCTCAGAACTGGCTTTGAGGTAGTATTGCTCATTAGGGAACTCCAAGAAATAAATTATCCAATATTGTGGGGTGGGCATCCTGCCCGCCCAGTCTGTATGGCTCTCGTGTCGCCCACCCCACAAGAGTTAATTGGATATTTTTTTATTTGGAAGTCCCTTACTCAAGATTATGTTCACCGTGAGTTTGACGAACCTCTCCCTGTCTTGAACTAAAGTTCAAGCCTGTCCCTCTCCGACTCGGAGAGGGACGGTTTTGCGTAGTAAAACCAGGGAGAGGTCTTTTCTATCATTGAGCTAATTAGGCGGACACTATATGAGCCGTCGAATTCACGTTCAATACAGTTATATAACGATTCTCCCCTGCTCCCACCTGTTCTTAACTCAACCCCAACTGTTGCTTTAAGGCTTCTGGCACATTCTTTGCTGTATCCAGCCCTTTCACATTCTCCAAGTTTGTATTTTCATCCCAGCGGATATCTCCAAACAATTCATCGCTGAGGTTTGCGCGGCTGAGGTTTGCGCCCCTGAGGTCTGTGCCCCTGAGGTTTGCGCGGCTGAGGTTTGCGCCCCTGAGGTTTGCGCGGCTGAGGTTTGCACCCCTGAGGTTCGCGCGGTTGAGGTTTGCGCCGCTGAAGTATGCGTCGCTGAGGTCTGCACCCCTGAGGTTTGCGTCGCTGAGGTCTGCGTCCCTGAGGTCTGCACCCCTGAGGTTTGCGCAGTTGAGGTTTGCGCCGCTGAGGTCTGCACCCCTGAGGTTTGCGTCGCTGAGGTCTGCACCCCTGAGGTCTGCACCCCTGAGGTTTGCGCCGCTGAGGTCTGCACCCCTGAGGTCTGTATCCCTGAGGTTTGTGCGGCTGAGGTTTGTGCGGCTGAGGTTTGTGCGGCTGAGGTTTGTGCGGCTGAGGTCTGCACCCCTGAGGAATTGCCCGACTACACTATTGAAAGTTTTAAGCTGAATGCAATCACTGTAGTTGATGATGCGAAGTAGTTGGGTTGTTCTAGAAGTTCCTTCTGCTTGACCAGATAGATACAAGATAATTTGTTTTTTGAGATCATCTCGCCCTTTAGCATAACGGTGCAACTCCAAGAGCAAAATCATCACATTCAACCCTGCATAAATATCCACCTGACGCTGACCTAGCCCTTGAATTCCATACTTTTGCAACTGTCGCAGCTTTTTCTGAGGCAAAGTCTCTTCAGCAGAATCAATAAATTTACCCTTAGACCAGTTACCGTAAAACTTTTCTAAGCGCTTAAATAACTGCTCCCAAGGAAAATCTTGATTTTCAGTCAACAACCCCATCAAATATTCCACAATTTCTGATGTGAGTCTACCAAAACCCAGCAAATCATAAATTTGCCAATTCATTTGAGCTTCAGGAATAATTAGTTGTCTTCCGTCTTCTGCTTCGTAATATTGTGTCCAAGCTTTCAGGCGAGTTTTCAGGCGTTCAGCAAAGAGAAATTCGCCAAAACTCTTATGAAAAAACTCAACCCCACCTTCTTGTTTATCAGCAGGACGAATGTAAAAAGCAGCTAAAGCTGTCTTGAGCGCTTCATTACCCAGTTTTTCTTTAGCTTTTTCAATTAAGGCTTTTGCTGTTTCGTCGTCTTGCAAACGTGCTTCTAACATTGACATGGAAGCAAATTCACCTCCCGACTGCACAACACAAACAGCCGCTTCTGTGAGAATACGTTTTAAATCTTCGGGCTTCTGTTGGGTTAACTCAATATTTAAATTAGTCCCATCTGCTTCTGAACGCTGTTTTGTCAGTACCCAGTTTAAAGCCTCCTGGTAAATTACAATTTTGGCTGTGCGTTGGCTTGCTTGCTCTAATTTATCAATTGCCAATTTTCCATCTCGATACATTGCCGCTAACAAATAAAGTAATAGCGGCTCTTGGGCTAATTTTTTTACCTCAGATGGACATTTATCACCTTGCAAAAACTGCTTAAAGGCTGCGGTTTTCCCTTTATTAGCTGGTAAATCTTCCCACTTATCCAACCATTTTTGTTGGAGTTGCCCATCCATTTCGACAATTTCCACCCGCTCTAAATTGCGAGGCAAGTAAGGGATACCTTGTAAAGACATCGACCTACCAGTGATTATCACCCGATGTCCCATTTCGCGGTAACTTTTACATTCCTGCTGAAATCCAGAGACTTGTTTGATAAATGCTTCTAGGTTGAGGTTATTTCTAGCCTCAATATGCAGTTCATCAAACCCATCAAGGATAAACAAGAAACGGGTGTTTTTATTTGTCAACCAGTTTTTATCGCTTTGAATAAAACTAATTTTTAGTTCTGCTTCTAAAGTGTTTTCTAAACGCGATTCAAAAGAGTCTAAATCCCGTAACCGAATTAAAATTGGTGTCCAGATGGGATGCAAATGATACCGTACCCAATCAGAAAACATCCGACAGAAGACACTTTTGCCTCTTCCTGGGCCTCCTTGAACAAACATCACTTGTTCTAGATTATTTGGATTTAGTAGATTTTCCTTAGCCCATATTTCTAAATCTAAGGAGTCTAATTTTTCATCTATCTCACCATTTTTATCTACAGGTTTGGCTTTTAAAGGTACGTAAATATCTTGAAATGAGAAACTTTCGTCAAAAACTAAGTCTAAAGGCTTGCTAGCTATATGAGTTTTCAGATATTCATCAATGCTAGAGAATTTTTGCTGTTCTGTCTGCCAGTCTCCAAAGGAAGGTTGAATTATATTTTTGATGACATCGCCTGATTCTATCCAGGCTTTAATTATGTAGCGGTGAGTATTCCAAGCTACTCGTTGTGTCAAAATATTAGCATTAGCCTTGGGGATGTTTGCTGCTTCTAACCGTGCCGATAATACTTGATTAAATGCTTTCGCTAATTCTGATTCGCGGAAACAGGCGACAGTATTGGTGGCACTTTGATAATCTAATTCAATCTCATTGAGTTTTTGTAGTTGTTTGGTTAGTGTTTTATTAATATTGGGATCAGCATCCCAGTTAATAGATGGATATAAGGATAAAATTTCTTTGACACTTTCTAAATAAGCAGCTTGACTAACTATAAATACACAGTCTTCTAGGGAAGGATCTTGTTTAGTTATATCGCGGGAATACTTTAGCAAGGCTATTCCAAGCGGCACGAATGGCAAACCCGCACCTACCACCTGTGCTAAGGGTGAACACAACACATCTAGCAGTGAAGATGAGTTTTGTAATAGAGGTTTCAATAGTTCTAAGCTGGCACCTTGTTCTTTAAAGGTGTTTGCGGCTTCTAAAACTGCTTTGCCAGTCTCAACTGTGGTAGTTAAAGTCTCTCCTACTGAGAAGGATTGCCGAAACTTCTGCCAGGTTTGCGATAAACGCTTGTTCATTCGCTGGGACTCTTGTAATTACTGGTTATTTAGAGTGTAGTGTAAAATTTGGGGTTTATGCGTGTGGTAAGAATGACCAACCACAGAGGCGCAGAGGACACGGAGGAAGAGAAAAGGCGATCGCCTAAAGTTTGCATTTTACTCTCAATTCAGCCCCAGTTCTTCTTTTAACGCCTCTGGCACATTCACTGCTGTCTCTAATCCCCGTACACCTTCCCACTGCTGCTTTTTACCCCAGATCATTTCTTCTAAATTCGCGTCGCTGAGGTCTGCACCACCCAGAATGGCATAGCTGAGATTGCTATGGCTGAGATCCGCGCCGTTGAGAATAGCACCACTGAGGTTACTGCCACTGAGGTTAGCACTCTTAAGGTTGGCATAGCTGAGGTCTGTACCGAATAGAATGGCGTCGGTGAGGTCGGCACCACTGAGGTCGGCGTCGTTAAGAATCACGCCGCTGAGGTCGGCTTCGTTGAGAATTACCCGACTGAGGTCTACACCGCTGAGGTCAGCGCCTAAGAACATTGCCCCGTTAAGTCTGGCATTGTTAAGTTTGGCACCGTTAAGTTTGGCGTAGCTGAGGTCAGCGGCAACAAGGATGGCATCACTCAGGTTGGTACTGAAAAGAATTGTGTCGCTGAGGTTAGTACCGTTGAGGATGGCATGACTCAAATCAGCACCACTGAGGTCGGCGCGGCATAGGTCAGCATGGCTGAGGTTGACGCTGCTAAGGTTAGCTTCACTCAGATTCGCACCAAAAAGGATGGCGTTACTTAAGTCAGCATGGCTGAGGTTGCTGCTGCTAATGTCGGCGCGACTGAGGTCGGCGCGGCTGAGGTCGGCGCGGCTAAGGTTGGTACTGCTGAGGTCGGCGCGGTTGAGGTCGGCGCGGCTAAGGTTGGCACAGTTAAGGTTAGCACCGCTAAGGTTGGTGCTGCTGAGATCGGCACCGGTGAGGTTAGCACCGCTGAGATTGGCACCGCTGAGGTTGGCATCACCAAGGTTAGCACCGCTGAGGTTTGCACCACTAAGGTTGACGCCAGTTAAGTTGGCATCGCCGAGATAAGCAAGGCTGAGGTCAGCACCGCTAAAGTCTGCACCGGTGAGGTTGGCATCACCCAGGTAAGCACTCCGAAAGTTGCCACCTTTGAGGAATTGCCCAACTATATTGCTAAAGTTACCAATTTCCAGCGCATCGCTATAGTTGATAATCCGCAGCAGTTGGGATGTGAAAAAATTGTCTGTGTCTGGTTGATCTGATGGATAAAAGGTGATTTTTTGTTTGAGTTCATCTCGTTCTTGGGCGTAGCGGTGTAACTCTAACAGTAAAATCAGTACGTTTAGCCCTGTATATATGTCTACCTGTCTCAACCCGATCGCAATATTTTGTGCTGCCAACTTTAACTTTGTTTTCTGAGGTAGGTTATCATCTGGTGTCCCATCGATAAATTCTCCTTGACACCAACGACGATAAAAATCTTCTAACCGCCAGAAAAGTAGTTCTGGGCGATTTTTTTTACCAGTCACAATCAATTCCATTAGTTGGCTGACTATTTCTGGTTTCAAGGCAGCATTGCCCAATAAATCATAAATCTCTTCATGCATCTGGCGATCGCACACTCTAAAACAAACTCCAGAGGATAAAGTGCCCAATGCGCGATCGTCGATCTTAGAAGTCAAACCGCTGTCTAGTATTGTCCATTTTTCTAAGCTTTCTTGCAGTCTTGGAGAGTATAAATATTCCTGTAAATTATCTTGAGTTAACTTAATGCTTTTGTCTAGTTCTTTAATACTTTTTCCTAGAGGTAAAATTGCTTCGGTTTCTGGCGATGTGGTCTTTGGCATTTCTTGCAACCCTGTACGCCTCACATAATTTCTCAGCAATTGCCAGACTTGAGATAAATATGTTGACATTTCTGTGTCCGTTGTTACATTTAAGTTACTGTTTTGACAATCCTGAATTAAAAACTTTTCTATGCTAGTTTGCTTTTCATTGCTACAAATTAATAGTATAAATAAATACTATAGTAAAAAAATCATGAGTTGGCGATGTCTACACCAGACGACTTTTTGTGAGTTTGGCAACGGCCTTTCTGGATGACAGCTTCTTACTTACCTTTAGTCGCTTTTAGCTGCTTCTCCTGATGTCAATAAAGTGTTAGCTTCAAAATCCTTTCAAAAATCAAGTAATTTCCATGTTTTGGTTAATTTGTTATACTTTCTTCCCAAGAAATTTACTAGTCTGATGTAAAAATAATACTTACTGTTTCTTGGAGACGCAATTGTTAGGGAAAATCCTACACTAAAACAGCACAACAAAGCTGAAAATGGCAACTAAAATTTCAGTCAACCGATTTTGGATTTACCCTGACCACCAGGATACAGGGGTTGATGATTTTGGCTTGACCAAAAACGAAAAGTATACAAGCCCCTAAATTTATTTATGGGGATCATTAATTTTGAATTTTGAATTTTGAATTCGGAGCGTTCGCCCTTGGCGTCTCGTAGAGAAGCGACGTGACCCCGACTACAAGAGTCGAAGCAGTACCAAAAAACTTTTTGAATCCCAAATCCAAAATTGGCACGATCGCAAGTTTGCTGCTTAATATAAAGCAGCTAAGAGAATAGGCAGAGTCCAGGCTACATAGCTTTGCAAAAGTTAAAAATTAACTGCGAGATAGTTATTAGGGAATAAATGCGATGAACAAATTAACTTTTTATATGATTTTGTTACATAGTTTGTTTTTAGGAGTAACAACGGTTAGCGCTAAGTCACCCTCTGTTAACAGAGTTGATACAGAGTTATCAGCTAACCATAAGGTTGTAGAAAGTGTGGTTAAAACCAAAAGTGAAGAAAAATCTAATAGTCAGTTAACAACAGAAACTTCTTCAACTAAAATTTCAGCTTTATCACTAAATAATATCAATATTTCTCAGAAACAGAAGTTAGCGTCAGAGCAAGTTTGGGTAGTTAATCAAAATAAACATGTACGGACTCAACCATTTATTGGGGTGGTAAAAGATCCGAAAAAATCAGCACAGCAACCATTTTTGCAAGTTGCAAAACCCCCAGAGAAACCGAATGCAAAGCCTAATTCTAATGCTAAACCAGCAGCAAAAGGTGAGTTAGAACCGTTTGACGAAGTAATTAAAGGCACTCAAAAATCAGGTGGATTGTTCACTCTTTATCGCAATAAAGAAAAGAATAAGATTTATCTAGAAATTAAGCCAGAGCAACTTAATAAAAATTACCTAGCTACAGCAACCCTAGAATCGGGTATTGGCGAACGGGGTATTTATAGCGGTATGCCTCTGCAAGATTTTTTGTTTTATTTCCAACGAGTGGATGATAAACTACATTTTGCGATCCGCAATGTGAATTTTCGCACGCGTGAGGGAGATCCACAGGTGCGATCGCTGATGCGATCTTTTAGTGACTCTGTTCTCTACACCGTTTCCATTAAAAGCATTCATCCAGAACGCAAAACTATTCTCATTGACTTGGGAGATTTGTTACTCACAGACTTAGCTGGATTATCTTTAAGTTTAGGAGTTCCAGGCAGCACAGACCAATCCTATTTTGGTAATGCGAAAGCCTTTCCCCAAAACTTAGAAGTTGAATCAGTTTTGAATTTCTCTGGTAGCGTTGACCGCGACAGTGAAGTAGCAAGCTTTGCATCCCTAGCTGACAACCGTGGTTTTACCCTACGCGTCCACTATAGTCTCTCCCAATTACCCGATCAAGATTATCGACCGCGCCTTGCTGACGATCGCATCGGCTATTTCATCACCGCCTACCAAGATTTATCCAAAGACGATCGCGGCGATTCTTTTGTCCGCTATATAAATCGCTGGCATTTGGAAAAAGAAGACCCGAAAGCAGTCATTTCTCGTCCCAAAAAACCAATTGTTTTCTGGATTGATAACGCTGTGCCTTTAGAGTACCGCGATGCGATGAAAGAAGGCGTTCTCATGTGGAACAAAGCCTTTCTCAAAGCTGGATTCAAGGATGCAATTGAAGTCCGCCAAATGCCCGATGATGCTACCTGGGACCCGGCAGATATTCGTTACAACACAATTCGCTGGATTAACACAGTAGATGGTTATTTTGCAATGGGGCCATCCCGTGTTAATCCATTGACAGGGGAAATTTTAGATGCAGACATTCTCGTAGATGCTAGCTTTATTCGGGCACTCAAAAATGAGTATCGTAAAATCGTCCAACCTAGTCAAACAGAAAATCGCACTACCCTATCAGCTTTGATGCAAAATCGTCTACTTTGCACCAATGGTTTAGATGCGAAAAACAATGGTGCTACTCAGAAAATGCCAGGACAACAGGGGTTGTTGAATCGTTTATCGAAAATGGCAGGCGAGTACGATTTATGCTACGGCATGGAAGCTGCTAACCAGTTTGCTTTTGGTTCACTGGCGATGTCATTGCTCCCAGATACTATAGCTACTCCCGACCAGGTGAAAGAATATATCAATCAATATTTACGTTTAATCATCGCTCACGAAGTTGGACATACTCTTGGTTTACGTCATAATTTCCGTGGTAGTACACTGCTACCACCCCAGGAAATGAATAATACGGAAATTACTAAAACTAAAGGTCTGACAACTTCCGTAATGGACTATATTCCCCCAAATATTGCCCCTCAAGGGACAAAACAGGGAGATTATTTTCCTAGTATGGTGGGGCCTTATGATGAATGGGCGATTAAGTACGGCTACACCACAATTCAGACATCAACCCCTCTAGCGGAAAAGCCAATTTTGGAGGAAATTGCTGCACAATCCTACAAACCAGAGTTGAGTTATTCCACAGATGAAGATGTCTATGACCTTGACCCAACTGCTGATGCTTGGGATAACAGTAGCAACGTACTGCTTTATTCTCAGTGGCAGTTGAATAATGCGCGGGTGATGTGGGAACGTATCGATAAACGTTTCCCTATGGCAGGTGATAGTTACAGCGATGTGAGCGAACGTTTTAGCACCGTATTGGGTAACTATTTTCAGCAAATATATTACACCACAAAATACATCGGGGGACAGTCTTTCTATCGCATTCACCCCAGTGAGATACCCTCTGGAGTTACCCAACACCGATTACCATTTGAAGCAGTACCAGTTGAAGAACAACGCCAAGCTTTAGATACACTACAAAAGTATGTATTTGCAGAAGATGCCCTAAACTTTTCACCAGAACTACTAAATAAATTAGCGCCTTCCCGTTGGCGACATTGGGGTACTTCTGTGCAAGTTGGCCGCTTAGATTTTCCAATTCATGATTTAGTGCTATTTATGCAGGGTTCTGTGTTGCGAGATTTACTTTCAAGCGATCGCCTTTCTCGTCTCAAGGATATCGAACTCAAAACTCCCGAAGGAAAAGCCCTGACTCTACCAGAACTATTTGACACTTTACAATCAGGTATTTGGACGGAAGTCATCAAACCAAAAGGCAAACCGATGAAGATTGCCAGTTTGCGCCGAGGCTTGCAGCGTCAATATCTTGACATTTTGACTGGTATGGTATTGCGAAAAGAAAATGTTCCAGAAGATGCTCGTACTTTAGCTTGGTATAAACTCAAACAACTAGATGAGAAACTTAAAGGGGTTAATTCCGAGGATGAATATACCAAAGCGCACTTACTAGAAACGCGCGATCGCATCGAGAAAGTTTTAAATGCGCCGTTGCAAGGGAATTAAAAAAGTTAGGAGTTAGGAGTTAACAGTACAATTCCTTACTCCTCTTCTTTTTCCCTAATTCTGGCAAAATATATTTAGAATACTCATACAGGCTGAAAAAACAGTTTATGTCAGCTAGAGATAAATTTCACAATGTTGTGAAATTGGCATTACAAAAAGACGGGTGGCGAATTACTCATGACCCTTTGCTAATTCGCATAGAAAATATTACCGATATGTACATCGACTTGGGAGCAGAGAGAATTATTGCGGCAGAAAGAGAGGGACAAATAATAGCGGTTGAAGTTAAAAATTTTATCGGTACTTCAACTATTTCTGAGTTTCATACTGCGGTGGGACAATTTATTAATTATCGATATGCGTTAGAAGAGATAGATTCTGAGCGAATTTTGTATTTAGCAGTACCCTTAAACACTTATAACGATTTTTTAAATAGACCATTTATCAAAACCATTATCCAGCGCAGTCAAATCAATCTGATAGTTTATGATGTGGAAACGGAGGAAATTACCCGATGGCAGATTTAGAGAAATATCGAAACTGTATTCGACAATTACTTAGAGCTTATGCTCAACATGCCTCCTCTAATAATGAAATTGAAGCTCAAACAATTTTTGATGTAGAACAAGACCATTACCAACTAATATATATTGGTTGGCAAAATAGACGTAGGGTTTTTGGCCCTGTGATGCATTTTGATATTAAAAACGGCAAGATTTGGATTCAGTGGAATGGCACAGAAGACGATGTAGGTGAGCAACTGGTGGCAATGGGAATACCAAAAAACGATATTGTAGTTGGATTTCACCCGCCCTACATCCGGCAGTATACAGATTATGCTGTGAGTTAATGCCAAATGAAAACTGAAAAATTACAGTATGTATCCTAAGCGTAAATCATTCGCTTTACGTGTTTTTCAGCGTTGAGAAACTGTATGCGGTACACATCTGGATTACTCAATTTTTCCCATTCAGCATAACCAATGCGATCATCAAAATGCTTCAGGATCAACGCCATTAGATTGCCATGCGTGACAATCGCAATTGTGCTTGTTTCTTGTTGCAATACTTGATCAATTACAGCTATCCCACGCGCCATAGCACTACGACTTGACTCGCCACCATCTAGATATAAATCAAGATTGGTAAATGATTCAGCCAATCGCTCACGCCAATCAGCAAGCGGTGTTGCACACAGCACGCGCTCGGTAAGTCGGTTATCAATCTCGATTGAGAGATTCAGACGTTCAGCGAGGGGAGCAATTGACTGATATGCTCTCATAAATGGACTGGAGATAACCCGCTCGATCCCAAAACCGAATAACAAATCAGTTAGAGCGATCACTTGGAGATGACCCTCTGATGTCAGAGGCGCATTAGCTTCTTGTCCAATTGCTTGGCAATGTCGCACAATATACAGGGTTTTCTGCATCAAATTTATGTATAGAAAACTCAAAATGAGGCAGCAGATCATAAAATCTACCTCTGCTACCTCTGCATTATCCTAACTACTCAACGCCTTTAAAAACCGTTGTAAACTCTTAAACACACTAGGCTTTCTTGCAGGTGTCGCGTCTGTTGTTGTTTGCGGTTGTCCTTTCAAAAGAATCAGATCCAAATCATCACCCGATGGTTTTGTGGGTAACTCCGCAATTCTTTGATATTCGCCGCCGGTTTCTAGCCAAACTTCCCACTGTCCTGGGTAGCAGCGATATAAAGCACTTTGATCGTCTATGGGACGCAGATAATAACAGGATTCAATGGTATTGGTGAAACGCTCACGAGTTTTTCTGGCTGCATAACCAATGCCCACAACCCCAGAATCTTCTAAACGGGGATTTAACAAAACTAAAGGGCGATCGCCTATTACTTCACACAGCTTTTCCAACTGCGGCACTTCTACGGCAGTGGGGGCAATGAATAAGAAAATTTCATCCTCTGGCTGAATTTTTGTCTGTAAGGAAGCAGCCCTACCCGTACCAATATCCAAAATTTGAAATGGTGCATCTGCCCAATCACGACGAGCTAAGGCCGCTGCGCCAGCGTCAGCAAAGAAAATCTTCAAACGGGAATCATAATCTGTAAACACCGGCAAAAACTGTTCCGCCACCGGCATAAACTTCAGTTCTGGGAACAAAAACTCAACTTGCAGGCGAGTACAGCCATCTGCAAGGGCAGTTTGGACGGCTACACGAGATTGGGCGATCGCATCTTCTAGACTATTTGGAAGTTCACTCATAATCTGCATGGTTCTCTAGTGTCTACTCCCATTGTTTCAGTATTGGCTCTTAATTAGCAGGACTTACGCAGGCGATATCACCTAATCCCCTGAAAATGTAGGAAGGATTTGATCAACAGCGCAGGTGAGAAATTTGCTTGTCGCCATTGTGCGTTGGCGTAGCCCGTCGTAGACATCGCCTTGATTAGTTGAAAAACTATTTTATACCAGTATATTAGCTAGTTTTTTATAACTTTAGTTGTATCTCTATTGATTGTTAATAGTGTTTAGCTTGAATATTTCCCTAATATAAATCATCAAATAATTCCATTAAAATCAGTCGCCAGCAGGATGAGACTTAGCACAATATTTTTTACACTAACAGATAAACCCTATATACAACTTAGGAACAGCTTATGACTATTCACAAACTTGAACATTTTGATCCCAATTATCGAGAAACCTTTGGCGGAGATGATATTAAAGCGCTGGATCTTTATACTGAGGGAGGAGATAGAGTTGGCTCAGTAGGTGATGTTTTAGTTGATGATGATGGTCATTTCCGGTATTTAATTATTGATATCAGCTTAGATTTTGTTAGCAAGAAAATATTACTACCAATTGGTCTTACCCGGATCAATTACCCAGAAAGACGCGTTTATGTTGATGGGTTAAGTAAACAGCAAATAGATAATTTACCCGATCACAAAGAAGACGCAATAATTAATAGTGATTACGAAGAGAATGTACGTAGTGTATTTCGTTCTCCGACCAGTGGTGTAATTTACGATCGTGATACCTACAGTTACCAGAAAGAACCAGCTTTATACGCCTTAAAAGATCACTCCGATCAAACTTTTAGACTTTATGAAGAACGATTAGTTGCCAATAAACAGCGCGTCAAAACTGGAGAAGTAACAGTTGGGAAGCACATTGAAACAGACATTGCACACGTTACAGTACCTATTCAAAAAGAAAGAGTTCTGATTGAGCGAGTTGTGCCGACAGAAGCAGATAAAGTTCTAGATCCCAATGAACTTAGGTTTCAAGAAGGGGAAGTAGCACGCATAGAAGTATACGAAGAAACGCCTGAGATACATAAAGAAGCTTTTGTGCGTGAAGAAGTTAGGATCAAGAAAGTAGTAGAACGGGATGTTGTAGAAACACAAGATACTATTCGTCGAGAAGAGTTAGATGTTGATACAGTGGGTGATTTACATGTGCAAGACAATGGTATCAATGCACATGAAGCTATTTAATTAGCTAGTTCATAAATTTGTTTAGTAGGTTTACCTGAAATAATCATACAGGCAAAGTTAATTTGTAATTCTGCCTGTGTTTTTCTTATGAAATAACAAAATTACTGACTTATGGGATAAGTTGGGAATTTGAATACTTCAAAAAAATACATGTTGATAAACTATTTGTCTCGTTCCCAGTCGGAGACTGGGAATGCCCGTTGTTGAGGCTCCGCCTCAAGACTCGCGGCAGAGCCGCTTTTGAGTTGCATTTCCAGCCGGAGACTGGGAACGAGATTTTAAAAAGGTTTGGGCTTTAAGTTGACACTAATGAGCAGTGCTGTGCCCCTACACCTCACGACATAATGTTGTACCGCATCTGAATGGGAAGCGCTATATTTAGATAATTCAAGAATTTGGATAATTCAAAAAATTTACATTTTGGCAAACTATTATTTAAACATTCAAAAGTTTGTAGCAATAAACAAATACAATAATATCCAAGCAAGGAAAAATTATTACGTTTTTGTATCTCTAGTTGGCTATGCGAATAAAAAATATCTATAACTTTTGATTATTGAAGTTTGAAAATAATTCATTCGCCAGAAAGAGGTACAAAAATAAATAAATGTCTAATTTAGTTATTAAGAGATGAAAAAAAATATTTGAGGTTAAAGATAATGGTTCTTTACAAACTAGAAGATTTTGAGCCTAACTATCAAGATAATTTTGATGGTCATGACATTAAAGGTCTTGGTGTCTATACACAAGGAACTGATGAAAAAATTGGTACTGTCAGCGATGTTTTAGTTGATGAAGAAGGTCATTTTCGCTATCTAGTAGTTGACTTAGGCTTCTGGATTTTTGGTAAGAAAGTATTACTACCACTTGGCCGCGCCCGTATCGACTATAACGTTGATCGCGTATACACAGTTGGTTTGACTAGAGAACAAGCTGAAGATTTGCCTGAGTTCAATGAACGTCAAACCCTTGATTACGACTATGAAGAACGGGTACGTGGGGTATATCGCCAACCCGGAGACTACACTCCTATAGAAGCTTCAGCAGCATTAGACCCTTTAGCACCACCTGTAGCACCATTGCCTACAACTCCCACTTACGCTCGTGATAGCTACACTTACGAAAATGAGCCTTCTTTATACGGATTAAATGAGCAAGATCATCAAACTCTAAGATTGTATGAAGAACGGCTGATTGCCAGTAAACGACGCCAAAAAACTGGAGAAGTAACTATTGGCAAACATGTTGAGACTGATACTGCAAGGGTTGCAGTGCCGGTAGAAAGAGAAAGAGTCGTGATTGAACGTGTAACTCCAGCAGATGCGGGTACAGCTGTTTCTGGGCGTGAAGCAGATTTCCGTGAAGGCGAAGTTGCTCGTATAGAAATCCACGAAGAAACTGCTGATGTTCGCAAAGAAGCATTTTTACGTGAAGAAGTCAGAGTTAGAAAAGTGGTCGATCAAGACACAGTTGAAACTCAAGAAACCGTGCGTCGTGAAGAGTTAGATGTGAATTCTGGTAATCTTCCAGTTGAAGAACGCTAACTAAATATAGTCATTAGTTATTGACTAATGGCTAGTAATTAATTCTACACAGTACAGGTGAGGCTGTTGAATTAGCTTTACCTGTGCTTGTAATAGCAAATATCGCTCTGGATATAGGTTGGATAAATGCAGCGATCGCAAACTTTTTCTAACATTGTCTAAATAGTATCCAAAGCAATAATAGATTTTAATTTAGCTAATTAGAAAGCACTTCGTAAACTTTGCAGATGAATAGCCAACAGATGGCAAAAAATATTGTACAGGTAAACGGTAACTCTCGCATTAGCTCCTCTCTGGCAGATTTAAAACAGAGGGTGAATAATTTTGCTGTGTTTGATAAGCAAGGTCAGCTAGTAGGAGTAGTTCATGATTTAATTGTGGATGCTCATCGTCGGCTTAACTTAGTTATATCTAAGCAGGTAAATCAACAAACTGTAGAATATGATCAGCAGTTAGCTGATAAACATCCTTCTTTATTTCGGTTGCAGAGCCAGAGAATAAAACAAATCGACAAGCCAAATAAATCTGTTTTCATAGACTTAAACAAATCAGAAATTGAGTATATGCCTGAATATTTAGAAACACAAACACCAGGCGATAGTAACTCAACTGAGCAAGTAGCTAATAATCCAATTATCAATAGCCCAGTTGAACCAGTGAATTTAGAACAGGTTACTGAAGAACAGATTATTCGTCTACTAGAAGAACGACTAGTTGTTGAAAGCAGTAAGCGTAAAGTCGGTGAGGTAATTGTTCGCAAAGTAATTGAAACCCGGATGGTACAAGTTCCTATCCGGCGTGAAATGCTGATTGTGGAACAAATTAGCCCAGAACACAAACAACTTGCAGAAATTGATTTAGGGCAAGGAGAAATTACTGGCGTTGATTTGACCGAAGTAGAAAGACTTGAGACTACACATTTTGACAACGGTTTAACGGTAAGTGGCGAATTTAGCTCGCCTAAAATTGCTAATTTATTGCTGAATGCGATCGCACTAGAGCGAAATCACGGCTGCAAGCAGGTGCGTGTTACCATTGCTGTTGAAGATGAATCGCACCAAAAAAAATACCAAGAGTGGTTTGACCGCTGTTCTAAAGGTCAATCACTAAAGCCATAACAATAAGTTTCTAGCAGATAAATTAGTAGGGTGGGCAATATCCACCCTATTTTTTTGCTGATTTAAGAAAACAAAGGTGAAGTCTCCATTCCCTTGCGGGTAAGTTTAACTGGGAATTGGGAATTGGAGATTTGGGATTGAGATCCCAAGCAAATCTTAAAATAATTTCTTTCCCAGTACCCAGTCCCTAGTACCCAATACCCAGTACCCAATACCCAGTACCCACTCCCCTAATTATCTAGAGTGAATGTCTCTAAAGCAACTTAATTTACAATACTAAGCAGTTGCCGTTCTTTTGGCTACTCGCAATGAAATTTCGACTCAAGAGACTTTCACGTAAGAAACGACAGCGTTTGATCCCACTTATTCAGATTCATGTCCAAGATGGAAAATTTGAGATTATGGGTATGGGTGCATGGCATTCCTACTGGCGCGATCCCTATCATCTGCTGCTAACGATTCCCTGGACTGGCTTTCTGCTCCTGATTTGTACTTTCTATATAACTATTAATGCTCTATTTGCCCTAGCTTACTTGATAGGAGGAGATTGTATTGCCAATGCTCAACCTGGCTCTTTTTTAGATGTCTTTTTCTTTAGCGTTCAAACCCTAGCATCCATTGGCTATGGGGCAATGTATCCGAAAACAACTTACGCCAACATTATTGTCACCATTGAAGCAATGATCGGTTTGGTGGGAATTGCTGTGATGACGGGACTAGCCTTTGCTCGATTCTCTCGGCCTACAGCTCGTGTACTTTTTAGTCGTGTTGCTGTCATTACGGCTCATGATGCGATGCCGACTCTCATATTTCGCAGCGCTAATCAGCGTCGCAATACGATTCTGGAGGCGCAGATGCGAGTCTACTTGATGCGCGACGAAGTAACCTTAGAAGGACAGTTCATGCGGCGGTTCCACGATCTTAAACTAGTGAGGAACCAAACACCTAGCTTCACGTTAAGCTGGTCAGTGATGCATGTGATTGATGAGTTTAGTCCTCTATATGGGATGACACCAGAATCTTTAACCCAGACAAATACCATGCTGATTGTCTCTTTGAGTGGCATTGATGAAACGGTTGCCCAGGTTGTCCATGCCCGTCATAGTTATAGTGCTAATGAGATTTTGTGGAACAATCAATTTGTCGATATCTTTCACCACACACCCGATGGACATCGCTACATTGATTACAACCGCTTTCACGATGTTTTACCTTTAGATTTAGATGGGTGAAATTTATCGAACAGAATTCAGTAGTCAGTAGTCAGAATGGGCTAAACCTTAGCTATCCGCTAACAGAATGAATTTTGACCGAAAAAGCGGATAGCGCAGCGGTAGCGAGTATTTTCGAGTCGAGTCTTGATTCTGACACTTGAATTCTGACTTCTGAATTCTTCTTCAATCGGAAGTTTGATTGAGTTGTGGTTCTAAGGGTTTAACAATTACCCGACCATTTTCAACAACAGTGCAAGTTTTAACCACGCTCTTGCTGTGGTTAACTGGCACATCCTGGCACTGGTTTTGGTGGGAGATATTTTGCTCTTGTTGTTGGTTGAGGACGACAACACAACAAGCACAGGAGGCGAAGGACATATAAAATATTTTGATCTCTATATCTATTATCGCCCTACTGATGCTATTTGGTGGAAAAATTTGTTACTGATATGTTTTGATAATTCAAGACATCCCAAAATTTAGTTGAGTACCGATTCTTGCGTATGTGCGAAACTATGGATGCAAGTACTTGCTTTCTTGTGCTTGTAACCTGTGCAAACAGGAAAGCGGTTATAGATCCCGCTCCGCTTTCCTCTCTGTCCAAACTTGTTTGGCAGGGTTAGACAGTGGGTTATTCTAATGAAAAAATTTTTGAGATATCTGGGTTTAGGTTTGCTATCTACGTTCTTGACTGCTACTCCCGGATTGGGAGCTGAACGCATTAGCTTTTATTATCCTCCCTTCGGCGAATTTTCCTTATCGGTGGACTCGCTGGAAACCTTCGCTAAAGAAGGCAAAATCGATCAGGATTTGTCATTTTATGCGAGCCGTGCGACTCCCGAACAACTCGCTCAACTGCGGGATCTACTCCAGCAGCGCTTTAGTCTTACTCCTACATTAGTATCTCAAGTTACCTACTCACCGATAGGCGAGCAGCTGGTGAAACAACTGGGAAGATTACTTCTCACTGAGTCTCGAAAGAATGGCTTCTATGCCATACGTGCCTCTTTGATTTTGGCTGCCGCCGATCGCGAGGGTTTAACGGTTGTGAATTTACTGCGGAAATTTCCAAGCAATACTATCCGGGTGAATTTCACGGAGGGGTTAAGGATAGTTGATGACTTGTCGCAATTGATCAAAAGAAAGGATGAGGTTTTTGCCTCTCTTCACAAAGAAGCGATCGCTCAAGCAGCCACTTCCAACATTGACTTCTCCAAACAACCAGATTTGCGATCGCCAGGAAAATTCACCTGGCAGAAAAAAAGCCTGGAGTTAAATGACATTTCTCGCTCACGCCGTCTACCTGTGGATATCTATCTGCCATCAACAGGTTCACAAAGTACTAAAGAACTTTCCTCACCTCCCTTTCCCCTGATTGTAATTTCTCATGGACTGGCCTCAGACCGCTCCACCTTTGTCTATCTGGCTGAACATCTAGCATCTTATGGTTTTGCCGTTGCGGTACTAGAACACCCTGGTAGTAATGCCGAACGCTTTCAGCAATATTTTGCTGGTTTGGCAGGGCCACCAGATGCAGCAGAATTTATCAACCGACCTTTGGATATCAAATATCTACTCAATGAACTCCAGCGTCTAGATAAGTCCGATCCCGCCCTCCAGGGAAAACTCAATTTTCAGCAAGTTGGGGCGATCGGTCAGTCCTTTGGTGGTTATACTGTCTTGACTCTAGCAGGAGCCAATATTAACTTTGAGCAACTAAGGCAAGATTGTAATCCCGATAACTCATCCTTTAATTTGTCGCTGTTTTTGCAGTGTCAAGCAACTGATTTACCCCCAAAGAATTACGAACTCAAAGACGATCGCATCAAGGCCATCATTGCGATTAATCCCATTGACAGCTCAGTTTTGGGTCAGGGGGGAATCAGTCAAATTAAAATTCCCGTCATGCTGGTAGCAGGTAGTCAAGATGTTTTCGCACCACCTGTATTTGAGCAAATTCGCCCCTTTACTTGGCTTTCTGACTCTAATAAGTACCTGGCTTTGATCGAAAATGCCACACACTTTTCAGCGATCGCCGAACCTACTCCTGAAAACGATGTCCTACCTGTACCATCTGCCTTGCTAGGCCCCGATCGTGCTGCTGTTTATTCCTATCTCAATGCCCTTAGCGTCGCTTTTTTAGAAACCCATCTCCTCAACCGCCCTGAATACCGTTCCTATTTGCAGCCTTCCTACGGCACATTTATCAGTAAAGAGCCTCTGAATCTCAGTCTTCTACAGTCTTTGTCGGTAGATCAGTTCCGTCAAATTTGGAGTGGGCCAACTCCCCAGGCAAGCAAACCATCAAATCCTCAACCTACTCCTACACCCCGTTAGGGAACTCCAAGAAATAAATTATTCAATATTGTGGAGTGGGCAAGATGCCATTGGTGTCAAGTTAACGCGAAACCGCTTGTCCGCCGGGAATTGAAATTCCCGTCTCATAGCTAAAGTCATCTAAAGATGACTAAATATCGCCAAAAATCTCCAGTCTACTTCAATAGACTTAAGCTAAAAGCCAAAGAAATTTATTTTTGAAGTAACAAGTACTAAGTAATGAGTAATGGGTATCACTTATTACTCATTACTCATTTATTTCCGGGCGGGCATGGAAGCCAACAGATAAGCTATTTCCAGCTTAACTTGACACCTATGGCGAGACGCCCACCCCACAAGAGTTATGCTTAGTTCGATTTGCAAATTAGATGTTTTTAGCTTATCTATCTTTGCTGGAAGCAAGTTAAGCATTTTTAACTCGGAATTGGGTTTGGGGTAAAGGGTAAAGGGTAAGGGTTAAAAATTTTTTCTTTCCCTTTTCCCTTTCCCCTTAACCGAGAAGTATTGGGGTAGTAATTACTGATTATGTAAATTTACGGAGTATAGCTTTAGGCAGAATCATCAATTAGGAATCATATTGACTTACGTTAAGATCCCCGATTTCTCTAATAAATCGGGGATCTTATTGTTCGTGAATGATTGAAGTTTGCTATAAACTAGGCAGTCTCAAGTATTACTTTGATGAACTCAAAGCTAAACCTAAAACATTACTATTTGTTATCAAGTTTTGGCAGATAATTTCAGACAACGATTTAGCCTTCTTTGATTATTTTCAATCAATAAAAGCCATCAACCTTACTTTTCAAGAAAACAGTAAATATACTGTTGCAATTATCTGAGTTAGTTAGAGCTTCTAACTATTGCAACCATCAGCCAAAAAACTATATAGCAGGAAACAGAGAATAGGGAACTCTTAACTGGGTTGAAAGTCTCTTAGTATATGGCTTTTGTATTAAAATTTGTACCTCATTTACCTGGAATCTTCTATATGTCTTTTTTGTTTCTAAGCTATGAATTTTCTCAAAATCAGGCTATTTGTCAGGAAAGTGAGATATTTATACTGAGTGATTTATAAAAACTTATTTAATAAAATCTTTTGTATATATATACTTGTCGTTAAGAAGTATTAAGAAATTCTTATTAAAAAATATTGCAACACCTTGATTTAATTGCTAACGTGTGTATGACAACGATGCTGATGAACGCTCGGATCTAGGAGAAATAAAATCTATGAGCTATACCCATTCAGCCAATTGTGTTAGGCTTTGACGGGTTCAAAACGAGAGATTTCTGCCTCATATAGACAACTATGAGTGATTGCAGATTAACTAAGAAATATCTCGTTGCTAAAGGCTTGGTTTCAGTTTGATTATTTGTCTTACTTTGTACCGACAAGCAAGTAGCTCTTGCTTGTGTGTATCGGTAATAACGAAGAGTTTGGTAAGACTTAAATTTTAGAGGATAAAACCAATGGAGATTCAAGGTAAAGTAGCCCTAATTACAGGGGCTTCGCGTGGAATTGGACGAGCGATCGCTCTGGAATTAGCGCAACAAGGCATCAAGCGACTGATATTGGTAGCACGCGATCGCCGCAAGTTATTGGAGGTAGCTAGCGAAATCGAGGCGATGGGTACGGAAGCTGCGATCGTGCCCTTAGATTTGACTCAAACAATTGAAGTAAATATTGCTGTTGCCCAACTATGGCGCAATTACGGGCAGATTCACCTGCTGGTTAATTGTGCGGGAGTCGCATACCAAAGCTCATTTTTGCAATCTAAAATGCCCCAAGTTCAAGAAGAACTCTCGGTGAACTTGTTAGGAATGTACAACCTCACTAGTTTGATTGCTCGACGCATGGCTAGCCAAAGACAAGGGACAATTGTCAATGTATCGAGCCTGATGGGGAAAGTGGCTGCACCAACGATGGCGACATACTCAGCAACCAAGTTTGCCATCTTAGGATTTACCCAAGCCTTGCGCCAAGAACTAGCTGAACACAATATTCGCGTCATTGCATTACTGCCTTCTCTGACAGACACAGATATGGTGCGCGACTTAAAATTATTTCGCTGGGTGATCCCCATGACTCCTCAGCAAGTGGCTAAAGCACTCGTCACCGGAATGCAGAATGATTCAGCAGAAATTTTAGTCGGATGGCAAAGTCATTTAGCCGTGTTGTGTCAACGCCTCGCCCCTTGGTTGTTAGAGCTAATTTTACGAATAGCAACACCGCCAGCACCAAGAAGACAACGGCTGATTGAAAAACTGATCCCTTCGCGTAGCGTCTCGTAGAGAAGGGGAGACAAGGTAGAGGGGGGAGACAAGGTAGAGATATTGCTACCTTGTCCCCCCGCTCCTATTGGATGCAAAAATTGAGTAATTTAATTTTTGGATGTCCCTTGGCGACTACAAGGCGATCGCAGTTTGCATCAATACATAAAGTTGCAGATCATAAATTGCTGTGCGATCGCATAATTAGACATACCTTGTTTCGGAGCAACCAGAAATGCTTTCCTTCCCCACAACTCTGACTCCTTTGCCCGAAATCATTGATGGCTTACCGAATATTTCTGGTTGGGAAACAGAGGTTCTCTCTGTAGTTAACCAAGATCGACCAGTATTTTTACCAACAACGAATATCCGCTTAGAAGACGTAAATGCTGTATTTGCGATCGCTTTACACATGCACCAGCCAACTATACCTGCTGGAAATGGCGGTACACTGATCAGCAATCTGCAATATATGTTTGAACATCCTCATGAAGGGGATAACCACAACGCAGATCCCTTTGCCCATTGTTACAGCCGTATGGGTGATTTGATCCCCGAACTTGTAAGTCAAGGTTGCAATCCGCGTGTGATGTTGGATTACTCTGGTAATCTGCTGTGGGGACTGCGGCAAATGGGACGCGGTGATGTTCTCGATAATCTGAAACGGATTACTTGCGATCGCACCTACCAACCTTATGTAGAGTGGTTGGGTACAATGTGGGGTCATGCAGTTATTCCTTCCACACCCATAGCAGATATTAAATTACATATCGTTGCATGGCAACATCACTTTGCGGCAATTTTTGGCTGGGAAGCACTAGCGCGAGTCAAAGGATTTTCGCCGCCAGAAATGCACCTACCAAATCACCCTGATGCTCTCTTTGAATTTGTAAAAGCGCTGAAAGAATGTGGATATCGCTGGCTACTTATTCAAGAACATTCTGTAGAAACTCTTATGGGTCAATCTCTCACTCATAAACATTTACCACATCGTCTAATTGCCCGTAATTCTCAAGGTGAAACAATTAGCATCACAGCTTTAATTAAAACCCAAGGTTCCGATACGAAATTAGTTGCTCAAATGCAGCCTTATTATGAAGCGAAAACATTATCCAAACAGCAAATTAGCGATATATTTGTACCACCAATAGTTAGCCAAATTGGCGATGGTGAAAATGGCGGCGTGATGATGAATGAATTTCCTAGCGCTTTTAAACAAGCTTGGTGGGATATGGTAAATAATGGCGGAGGAAAATCAGGTGTAGTTGGCGTGTGCGGTACAGAATATTTAGAATTAATCGAAGCAGCGGGATGCAAACCTGAAGACTATCCAACTTGTCAGCCAGTCGGACAACATCAAATTTGGGAGCGAGTTTCACCAGATAATATTCAACCGGAAGCTGTAGAAAATGCTATTCAAGAATTAAAGCAAACAAACTCTAATTTTAATCTGGATGGAGCCTCATGGACAAATCATATCAGTTGGGTAAAAGGATATGAAAATGTGTTATCTCCCATGTATCAATTAAGTAGTTTATTCCATCATAAGTTTGATCCATTGCTGGAAACTGACTCAGCAGAAGCCATCACGAAACAATCTCAATACCGTAACTTTCTTCTACATAACCTTTTGCTGCAAACCAGTTGTTTTCGTTATTGGGGACAAGGTGCTTGGACTGATTACGCGCGGGAAATTTACCAACGGGGCGAAAATTTATTGTAAACAAATTCTTTACTGTAGATTAGTTCCACAATCAGAGCATACTATTTTGGGTTGGAATTATTGGCTATTCCAAGCCACAATTATTCTAATTCGTACACTAACAAAAGAATTATTTATAAATTGTGTAATCCTCTTTATACCACCTGTTTATAGTATCTTCCTAAGCCTTTCCCTGCTTTCCATCGGGATAAAACTTCTAATAAAATCCTGTTGTTATCCTTCTGTAGCTCTAGGATTTCCTTGCTTTGATTGTTACTCTTCAAGTAAACATATTTACAATCAATATTATCTACTCTTGTGGCGCTATTAATATTCCAGTTTTATAAACAAGCACCTGTAAACAAAGCTCCGTCGAAATTTGTTCCTAGTGCTGTAGTTTCACTAAGATTAGCCTTCTCCAGATTTGCACACGCAAGTAGATTATCTGCCTTCATCTGCAATTGCTGCGGCTTTATTTAAAAATATTGCTATACCAGAGGTAACAATATTTCAAATTTCGTACCTATATCAATCTGTGAATGAAAACTCAATTTACCCCCATGTCTCACAGTTATAATTCGATAACTTACTGCTAAACTAGTATTTTTACCATTCTTTGTATCAAGAGAAAAAGACTCTGTAATTTGCTGTTGTAATTCGTCAGACATTCCAGAGCCATTATCAGCAATACGAATTAAAACCCAACGAGAATCTGGTGCATCTGGATTGCTTGCTTCTTGTGATACAACTTCTGTGGTAATCTCAATTCGGGGTTTTTGAACAGTCTTTGTCTCTTCTAAATGTAACTGCTGTCTCACTGCTTCATTGAGTAAAGTATCGACAACTTCGCTTAAAATATTCATCAAAACCTGGTTTAATTGCCCCATAAAGCAATATACTGGGGGTAATTGACCGTAGTATTTGACGATTTCGATTTCTCCTTGAAGACGGCTATTAATTAATAAAATAATGCTATCTATACAGGCGTGTAAATCTACTGGCTTGGGGAAAAGTTCATCTATATGACAGAAGTTTTGCAAGCTAGTAACAAGTTTTTTTAATCTTTCCGCTCCCGTGCGAATACTAGCAAGCGATCGCGATAAATCTTGTTCTAAAAAATCAAATTCAATCTCTTCTTTAATTTGATTAATTGCCGGAGAAACTGATGTTAACTCTCGATCGTAAGCTGCTATGAGTTTGAGTAAATCTTGACTGTAGTTTGAAACATAAATTATGTTACCCCAAATAAAACCCACTGGGTCTAAAACTTCGTGGGCTACGCCGTCTACCAAACGCCCCAAATTGGCCATTTTATCATTTTGAATCATTTGGGCTTGACTACGTTCATACCGAATCAGATTGTCAATTCCCCGAATTTGCCAAGAAATAATATTCAATTCTTGGACATCTAACAATCTATAAGCACCAGATTGCGTTTGGACTACAATTGGTTCTGCTAATAATTCTGGCGATCGCTTTAGGCTAAGTTGCATTGTTGTTAAAATGGATGTTGTATCAGCAACTAGCAAAATCGGTGTCCGCGCATAGCTGTAGAGAACAGCTAATGATTGCTGAACAAATAACTCTTGTCCGAATGGGCGAATCAAAAATTCGAGCAATCGCCGCCGCGAAATCATCCCAATGAACTCTCCCTGTTCTACCAAAATTACTCCTGGTAGCAGGGGATATTTTTCCAAAAAACTAGCCACTTCCATACCAGTGTGGCTGATTTCCACCGAGAAGTTGTACATTGGTAACTCTTGGAGGCTTGAATCTAAATCAAGATCGCGATCGCTACCCAGAGACAAAAATGGCGGTGAGATTTGGCAACTGAATTCTTCTGGCACTAGACACCCTAATTTTTTCAAAGACAGGTAAACAATAAGTTAATATTTTACATTCTGCCACCCTCAAAATTCGGTTTCAATTTAGGTATCTAATAATACCAGTTGTCTATCAAGCTGAAAATCGTTCTCAAGCGACTGGAAGTCATTGGCGTGAGATTTATAATCTGGGTGGAGAATATTTAGAAAGCAATGTCTACGACGGGCTACGCCTACGCAAGCTAAACTAAAAATAACCTTTACGAAGAGTGCAAAGGTAGAGAGTGCAAAGGTAGCATTATGACCTCTGTAACCAATCCAACCAACGCTCTCACTCCTTTCCCATTCCCGGATCATACTCAACTTCCTGAGTCCAATGGTACGTTCGTGTTCGCGGAGCGTGCCGGAGGCAAAAATTGGCAAGAGCATCCCCAAAGCCTTCTACTAACAGTTTTACCAGCAAATGAACGAGGACATTATCCTATAGTTGCTTTGGGTGTTGAATTAGGTTTATGGCAGGGAGTTTATCAGAATGTGGAATTACCCTGGCTGCGTTGGTGGGATTTAGAAGGTAATTTGTTGTTGAGTGGCGATGAAAGAGCAGAACAGGAATCCCAAAGAGCAGAACAGGAATCCCAAAGAGCCGATCGCCTAGCTGCACAATTGCGATCGCTCGGTATTGAACCAGAAACCTGATATATTGATATATTATATATTATTACGAATTACGAATTAAAAAAGGGCTGGTGTAAAAGAGTCATCTGTGGCTTAATTTGTTTAGACACAAATTTTACTGCTACCAGGGTAATCACGATGACAAATAGACCTCCTTCCGAACCGGAGTCATCTCAAAAAACTGCCCTTGGCTTTGATGAATTTATAGCCATTCTGATTGCCTTCAGCACTGTTGGAGCGATTCTTTTTTGGTCATTGTCCCGCAGAGATTCTAGCTGGAACTTAAACGGGCTGCTCTTACCTTCTGCCACACCATCTTCTAGTGTTCAACCAAATCAAGTATTGCCCTCTCCTACTGCCAAAGTAGAACCTTATGTAGTCCCCCGCAATATTCCCTATTCTCCACCTGAGGCTGTTGTTGAACCCACCACACCTGCATTTCCAAAGAACAGCGCAACTCCTTGGGGCACAGCATTACCATCTGTTCTGGTAATCCCAACTCCATCTTCACAAGTACAGACACCTGTACCCTCTTCAACAGAAATTGAGTCATCAATTAAATCATCAGCGTTGCCTTTAGTCACTCCAGCAAAACCAAAATCAATCATTCCGCCGCCAATTGCATTTAATGATGTGCCCAATGACTTTTGGAGTAGGCGTTTTATAGACGTTCTTTCTGCCCGTGGGATTCTCAAAGGATTTCCTGATTATTCTTTTAGACCAAATCAGCCTGTAAATCGCGCCGAATTTGCTGCCATACTAGAAAAAGCCTTTGACCAAGAACCGTCTAAGACTGCGATCGCATTTCAAGATGTACCAACAAAATTCTGGGCAACTCCAGCAATTGACCAAGCCATCAGCGCCGGATTCCTCAAAGGCTACCCGAAAAAAACCTTCAAACCACAACAAAATATTTCACGAGTACAAGTTTTAGTTGCTCTTGTTAGTGGGTTAAATTTGAAAGCCCCTACTTCCCCAAATCAGATTATTAGTGTCTATAAAGATGCTAAAGATATTCCACCTTATGCTATAGCTAAAATAGCTACTGCTACAACCAATGGTCTGGTAGTTAACTATCCAAATCCCCAAATCCTCGATCCCAACAAAGTAGCTAGTCGGGCGGAAGTGGCGGCGATGATTCATCAAGCTTTAGTAAAACGGGGCAAATTGGAGGCAATTACATCTCCTAATATAGTGCGTAGGCCTAGCCCGCCGCAGGCATCGCCCAAAATATCTCCAGAACTTTCCCAGACTCCAAAAGCGAACCCAAAGGGTAAATTGCCCACTGGAGGCTCGTCTCAATAATAATTCGTAATAATCGCCTCCGGCGAGAAGCAAGCTACATAATTCGTAATTAAAGCAAGGGCAGAAGGAGCGAGTTATATACGAATCGTTAATGAATTTAGTAGGTCATTTTGAGAGAAGCCTGAACGCCTATTTACGACGTTTAGGCTTCGCTAATTTGGAATTAGGGCGTACTCTTACACAGAAGTAAGCTACGCGTAGAGTCTCATAGAGAAGCGATAATTAGATATTAAGCTTCTGGAATTTGTTTACCGACAACTTGTGATTTAAGAGTGGTGATTTCACTAGTTAACTCTTTCCTGGTTGAAGCTTTGAGTAAATAGCGGTAAACAAACCAGGCAGAGTAACCAATACCGATCAACTCGAAAGTAGGGGCTACCAAAGGAATATCATTCAAAGCATCTAATATTGCCAAGAGAACTTTAACGGCAACAATTGATCCCACAATTAAACCAACTGTTACCAGGGGTTGCTTATATTGATTGAAGAAGCCTCCCACGTATTCTGGCAATGTTGCTAAAAAGGTAGAAATTTGCTCCCCGTATTTTAGCCATTCGTCTTGAGACTGTGCAGGAGGCTGAAGTTTGGTAATGGTTCCCGCTTGGGTGTTGATCTCTGCCACTGTAGTGTCTTTGGATGCGGTTTCGGTAAATTCTTGTTCTGGCATTTTCACTCCTATTAATTTGACAGTTGAGTTTTTCTAATCTGGATAATTACAACCAAAAAGGTGTTGATTAGGTAATGCACAAGTGCATCAGTACAATTGGATGAAGGGCACAAAAGGGTTTTAGTGTCCTATAACCATAATTGCCCCTTAATATCTACTGCATCAACTACAAGGTAGATAGTCAGTAGGAGGATAGAACTCAGAAGGCAGTAGGATGTATTATAATCAACTTCCTGAGTTCTATTTTTTGGAATCAACTGGAATCCTCAAGTTGTGATTATCCCATTCCGTGTCATTTGCTCATAATCGTACTAAATCTAAGTACAAATCATGCAAAAAAAAGTCCACCTCTCATTTATATAAGCCTAGAAGCCGATTTTATCTGATATTAAAGCTATCTTAAGCTGGGTTCGTCAATTAACCTATTCGTATTGATATTAATACGTAATAAAAGTTTTTGTGTGTTCACAGATACTAGACATTTGAACTATTTTATGATATGTGTGCCTGGGTAGGGAAGCACGGGAGCAGAAGAGCAGGGAAGAAATAACTAATGCCCAATGCCCAATATCCAACAATTATCAAACTTTTGTTTTTTTCCTGATTGTATTAATTTTATAAGGAAGCAGTAAGGTAGAGTAATGGCGTAGGTGATCGCAAAAATTCATTGCTATCAACCAGCATATTGAGGAAAGTAGTATGGTAAAGAGAAGAGGCTCTTAGACAGGTCTTTAGTGTAGAAAACTATATCGTTGCTCCTGACAAAATTAAATTCTGTTTGTCATAGCAATTTTACTTAGTAAAGAAGCTGCAAAAAATACTCGTACAATATCAGGCTATGCTAATTATCTAGTAAGCAATGATTTTCTATTGCGATAAAAGAAGATAATGTAGATGTTAATGACTAAATTGAAGTGTTTGCACAAGCTAGACTAATTTGATTATTTTTGTGGGAAGGCAAGGAGGTTTGAGAAATGCCAACTCAAAAGCCAACCCCTATTGACAGCAGTTCAGAAAGCAAAAAAGTGTCAGCCGAAGAGCAATCGACAGACGAACTCCCAACTATAGAATTTCCCTCACGAGGGAAACTCAAAGCTAGTTCTTGGCGCATCCATCAAAAAATTGGCTATGGGTACTTTGTCGCTATCGGAATTGGCTTTTTTGGCTCACTGACTGGGTTAGTGATTGCTAATTACTACCGGGGAAAGGAAGTTAGACAATTCAATCAAGCTTATGAACAAGGGCAACTACTGAGTAATTATAAAGATGCAGTAGTCGGGGCACAATTACATAGCTCTAACCTAGTGGCTGTATTAGAAAATTCACAACAACTGCAAAGTAAAAAAGCTGATTTTCTGAAGAATGTTGAAAAAGCCAAGCAACTAGAGTCAAAAATTGGCGGATTTATCGATAGTAAACCTAAAAGACTAGCAGCAACAAGTTCGACTTTACAGACGTTATTGCTAGATTACAAGAATAATTTAAAAGCCTACGTTGACCAGATAGAAGTAGTATTACAGAAAATTGACTCCAAAAAAGTTCAGCCTCAGCAGATTAACTCTGCCCGATCGCAGTTATTAACAATTATGCGTGGTGAAACAGCCATGCGGCTAGATCAGCTTTCGCAAAACTTAACTAACATCTTGCAAACTGCTGAAGATCAAGAGCAAGAAAGGCAAAAAGCCGTTGAGGAAGCAAAAATAGTTGAGCGATTCATCGTGATCTTGAGTATGCTTGTTTCGGTAGCGATCGCAGCCATTGTCGCTTGGCGTACCAGTCGAGCGATCGCAGAACCAGTGATCACTGTAACCCAAGTAGCTGAACAAGTTGCCAGGAAACATAATTTCGATTTACGAGCGCCTGTCACCACTGAAGATGAAATTGGGTTACTTGCCAAATCTCTAAATCGTTTGATTGAGCGAGTATCTGAGCGAACAAAAGAACTACAACAAGCTAAAGAACTAGCTGAAGCTGCTAGCAAGGCAAAAAGCGTATTTTTAGCCAATGTCAGCCACGAATTACGCACACCATTAAATGCTGTCATTGGCTTAAGCCAACTACTAGAAGACGACGCTACCGATCTTGGTTTATCGGCAGACTTTATCACAGACTTAGAAACAATTAACGCTGCTGGTAAGCATTTACTACACCTGATTAACGAAATCCTCGACTTGTCAAAAATTGAAGCGGGGAAAATGACCCTCTATCCAGAGACATTCGAGATTGCGACGCTGATTCATAATATTGTCCTCACAGTCAAACCAGCTATCGAAAAAAATGCCAATGTTTTAGAAGTGGATTTTGACGAACAACTTGGCACAATGTACGCCGATCAAACTAGAATGCGGCAGGTATTGTTAAACTTACTCAGCAACGCCAGTAAATTCACTACAAACGGCAAGGTGACGCTGACAGTCAACAGAGAAAAGGATGAAGTACGATTGGATGCTCCTTTGGGTATGATTACTTTTACCGTGACCGACACAGGTATAGGTATGTCTCACCGTCAACAGCAGCAGCTATTTCAACCTTTTACTCAAGGTGATACCTCGACTACGAAAAAGTATGGAGGTACGGGACTGGGGTTAGCAATTAGTCGCCACTTTTGCCAGATGATGGGTGGTGAAATTATTGTCAAAAGTCAGCCAGGAATTGGCTCTACTTTTACTATTCGTCTGCCAATGACTGTGCAGGATTGAATTGAGTGGAAGTGCGATCGCTAGACAGAATATCTCACATTCTACAGGCGCGATCGCCCCTATCCCTCACGGTAAACAAAAAGCGATCGCCACTGTCTAAAATTTGATGTTTGCTCAACTAAGTAATAATAGTCACTCTCCCTGTATCCAAATCGTAACGACCGCCGACAATTTTCAATTTGCCCGACTCCACCTGCTTAGTTAAAAGCTTTGAGTGCTTCAACCGTTCAATTTGATATTGCACATTTGCCACCACAGCATTTTCAACCGCATCACCCGGCTGACTCTTGACCTTTTCTACAGCTGGCTTAATTGCCTTCACAAAACTACTAATATCACCTAGTAACGATTCGTTTTGGACAGCGGCGGTAACAGCCCCACAACGCTCATGGCCCATCACCATCAGCAGCGGAGAACCTAATAAGACAACTGCATATTCAATACTACCGATCGCTTCATGTGTGGCAATATTTCCGGCAATCCGCACATCAAAGATGTCCCCAATACCCTGATCAAAAACAATTTCTGCGGGGACTCGTGAATCCGCACAACTGAGAATAGTGGCAAATGGATGTTGAGCTTGAGCAACTTCCTGCAACCGCAGCGCAGATTGATCGGGGTATTGAGGATGATGATCGACAAATCGCTGATTTCCCTCTATCAGCTTTTGCAAGGCTGCATCGGGGCTGAGGGATTCAGGGGAACTTGAGGGGATTTCGGCAGCTTTCGCCTGTTCTACCCGCCAGAGTAAATCGCTGGCAGATAGCATCATCCCAAATGCCCCGGTCATTCCTAACTTCAAAAAGTCACGACGTTCTATGAAATTTTTCATTGAATTTATAACTCTCTTACAGAGACGCAATACATCTGACAGAGCGAATTTCCATCACATCGGAAACGTAACAAGTACCTCCGAATTTATTCAGGAGTGGTCTGATATTTTCGACAACACGCTTGAGTTCTTCTGGCATACAAAATGCGAGGATGTAAACATTATCAAGCATGGTCATGTCTAAATCTTCTGTCGTTCCTCGTAATCCTTTACCAACAACATTTCTAATGACGGCATGGCTATGTACACCCGACTTGTCTAAACTCTCTAAAATTTTGGCAAGTTCAAAGGAGTTGGCGATAATTTCTATCTTTTTAACTACGTGCATATTATTACCTCCAGAATAGGTTAATTCCGTAGAGATATAACGGAATTCCCACAATAATATTGAACGGAAATGTGACTGCTAGAGCGGTAGAAACATATAGGCTGGGATTTGCTTCGGGAACAGTCATCCGCATCGCCGCCGGCACAGCAATGTAAGAAGCGCTGGCACACAATACAGCGAATAACAGCGAATTTCCCTGAGGCATACCGATGAATTTGGCGATCGCTAACCCAATGCCTGCATTGAGTATTGGAATTAGTATGGCAAATAAAATCAGGAAAACTCCGGTTTTTTGCAAGTCTTTAATTCTTCTGGCAGCCACCAATCCCATATCCAATAAAAAGAAGGTGAGAATGCCATAAAACAACCCTTGAGTAAAGGGTTCTAATACGTGCCAACCACGTTCTCCTGTCAAGACACCGATTAAGAGGCTACCGACTAGTAGAAAAACTGAACTATTAAGAAATGCTTCTTGCAAAACTTCCGACCAAGCAAACTCTCGCTTTTCATCGGCGGTGAATATACTCACCAAAATTAGACCAACAATGATCGCCGGAGATTCCATCAGGGCCAGAGCTGCTACCATGTAACCATCATAGTGAATACCAAGCTCAGTCAGAAAAGCGCCGGCAGTGATGAAAGTGACGGCACTGATAGAACCGTAGGTTGCTGCGATCGCCGCAGCATCGTAAGTATCCAGTTTCCACTTCAGAATAAAAAAGGTGTAAATTGGAACAAAACAAGCCATCAACATTGCTGCCAGGAGTGTTAGAATTACTTCCTGATTCAGTCCGCTTTTGATTAGTTCTACTCCTCCTTTAAAACCAATTGCAAACAGCAAATACAACGAAAGGAGTTTGGGTACTGGTGGGGGAATTTCCAAATCAGACTTGACAAAAACAGCAGTCATGCCTAAAAAGAAAAACAAGATTGGCGGATTCAAAATGTTGGATACAATTAAGCTAAAATCCATATCCACCCCTCTTTATACTGGTAAAACCTGCAATTAAAGAAATTTTTCATCTTTAAAAATTTAACGGTTCAATGATGATGTATCGTGTATTGTTACCTAATGTCAATTGGGTACTCAAGGAGTGCATAGCCCGATTGGTGACTATACTCTCAGTTGGGTATGTACAGCGTTTTACAAGCAAATAAACCACGGGCTAGGGAACATTCTCATGTCCCCACGAAAATCATTAGGGGCAATTTATTAATTGCCCCTAATGTTGACAACAGAACAAGTTAGAGCTTGCCTACCATCTTTTTATGTTTGATTCCCCGTGGCTGATTTTACGACACAACGCGCCGGAATAACTCATAGCTAACTTATCTACATAGAAAAGTTAACGTATTGTCATAGCAATTATGAATTGCCACAACACAAACTTTGTCTAAATTCCAGTATTTTTTGATTGACAACAGTTTTGTAAATCCTGCTTGCTCAAAATGCCGATCAGATGTAAGAGCTTGAGTAATCCCCTCCTGTGTCATCACCGCAAAGCTAATACAGTCAGTTAGTCCCCAATCTTTATCAGGACGCTTTAAAACTCTTAAACTGTTGATGAAAGCAACTGTCTGAATACGGCTATTCTTACTTCTACATAAATCATGATACAGTACCATTCTGGTTGAGAAGATTGCCACACAATCTTTATTGACCAAGTTTCGTTAGGATGTTGTAATCTGGGCAATAGCGACTTTCTATTGATGTGACCCCAGGCGTAGGCGTAGCCAGCACTTCGGCTGCGCTCAGTGATCTTCGGAGACATCGCTTTTTCACATCTATGACAACAACCCTTGACTTTCTCAGTCACCTTAACCCTAGCCAACGTCAAGCTGTCGAACATTACTGCGGCCCGTTGCTAGTTGTTGCTGGCGCAGGTTCCGGTAAAACACGAGCGCTCACTTATCGTATTGCAAATCTGATTCTGAAACACCGCGTTGATCCAGAACATATCCTGGCGGTTACTTTTACCAACAAAGCCGCGCGGGAGATGAAAGAACGGATTCAACGGCTGTTCGCTGAACAACTGGCGATGAAGCAACACGGCCAGCGTTTTGATTTGTTGACAGAATATCAACAAACGCTACTGCGATCGCAAGTTTACAAAAATACGATCAAAGACTTATGGTGTGGCACTTTCCATAGTCTCTTTTCTCGCATTCTCCGTTTTGATATTGAAAAATATGTAGACGAAAAAGGACGCAAGTGGAATCGCAATTTCTCTATCTTTGATGAGTCGGATGTGATGACTCTGATCAAAGAAATCGTTAATAAACAACTAAACTTAGACGATAAGAAGTTTGACGCTCGGTCTGTTCGCTACGCTATTAGTAATGCTAAAAACCAAGGTTTATCACCCCAAGAATTTGAGCAAGAACAACCTAACTATCGCGGACGGGTGATAGCCCAAGTTTACAATTTATATCAAGATAAGCTAGCAGAAAATAATGCTCTTGACTTTGACGATCTAATTCTTGTGCCAACTAGATTATTTCAACAAAATGAGCAGGTATTAGGTTACTGGCATCGCAAATTTCGTCATATACTCGTAGATGAATATCAGGATACTAACCGCACTCAGTATCAACTGATTAATTTATTAGTTACTAATGGCGAAACTAAAAAGAGCGAATGGCAATGGGAAAATCGCTCAGTTTTTGTTGTCGGTGATGCAGACCAATCAATTTACAGCTTTCGGATGGCAGATTTCACCATCTTGCTAGGATTTCAAGAAGACTTTGGCGATGGTTTGGTAGATGATGACACCCGAACGATGGTTAAGCTGGAAGAAAACTATCGTTCTTGTGAAAACATTTTACAAGCGGCTAATGAATTAATTGAAAATAACACCCAACGGATTGACAAAATCCTGAAAGCAACACGGGGGCCGGGTGAACAGATTACTTGTCATAAAGCCGATGAAGAACTTGCAGAAGCGGCATTTGTAATTAATCAAATTAGCACTTTAGAAAACCAAAATCCAGAGTTAAACTGGGGTAGTTTTGCCATACTTTATCGGACAAATGCTCAATCTCGCCCCTTTGAAGAATTGTTGGTGAAATATCAAATTCCTTACACAGTTGTGGGGGGAATGAGGTTTTACGATCGCAAAGAAATTAAAGATGTGATTGCATATTTAAGAGCGATCGCTAACCCCTCTGATACAGTCAGTTTATTACGAGTGATCAATACTCCCCGCCGAGGAGTTGGCAAAACCACTATTGATGCTTTGATGAACGCCTCCCAACAATTAGGGACAACTCTATGGGAAATACTCAGTGATGAAACATCAGTTAATACATTAGCTGGACGGGCGACAAAAGCTGTAAATAGCTTTGCCGCAATGATTAGCCGTTGGCAAGCACAAATCGGCACGCTTCCCGTAACTGAGGTTTTGCAAGGGATATTAGAAGATTCTGGTTACGTTCAAGACTTGATGAGTCAAGGCACAGATGAAGCCACAGACCGGGTACAAAACGTCCAGGAACTTTATAATGCTGCGCTGCAATTTCAAGAAGAGAACGAAGAGGTTTCCCTACAAGACTTTCTGAGTAGTGCTGCCCTCAGTTCCGATTTGGATAATTTAAAAGAAGGACAGACAGCCGTTTCTTTGATGACTTTGCACGCTTCCAAAGGTTTGGAATTTCCCGTAGTATTTTTGGTGGGATTAGAACAAGGGTTATTTCCCGGCTACCGATCGCTTGGCGATCCCGCATCTTTGGAAGAAGAACGCCGCTTGTGTTATGTGGGGATTACTCGCGCCCAAGAGAGGTTATTTTTATCACACGCGCGGGAACGCCGTTTGTATGGTTCTCGTGAACCTGCGATGCGATCGCAATTTCTCGACGAATTGCCAGAAGAATTAATATCTACAAAACGCGCGAGTCGTCAAAGTTATACCAAAACTGCCTCTACTCCCAATGGGAAACAAGACACAACACAGAATTGGCAAGTAGGCGATAGAGTGTTGCATAAAACCTTTGGTCTTGGTGAAATTACTCATGTTTTCGGAACGGGTAGTAAGATGTCTGTAGCAATTAAATTTGCCAGTTTGGGACAAAAAATTGTTGACCCAAGAGTAGCGCAGTTACAAAGGGTAGAGTGATATGGTCGCAGATCCCCGACAACTTTTACGAAGTCGGGGATCTTGTTTTTCATATTTCAATTTTTTCAAAGATGCAAAACTTTATTCTGTCTCTAGCGAAGCAATCGCAAAAACTACGGGATTATGCGATTACTTCGCTTTGCTCGTAATGACAATTTATTGGGTCTAGAAAGCTTGAAACCCTTGCATATACGACTTGTGTGTACACCGTAGCCAATACATACGGGGAGGGTTAGGGTGGGGTAAAACTGACACGAAAAACCAGGTGAGTAAACTATTTCAGACTTGTGTATATACCGTAGCCTTTATAAGGAGAGGGATTGAGGGTGAGGTAAACCAGGTGTATGTTATTTAATTCTTATTCCTAACCCAAGCCTATTGGTCTATCAATTACGTGAAGTTTGTGTAAAGAGCTACGGTTAGCCTATTATTAGCACGGAATATTAGATTTGCACTGTCATCTATTTAACTTTATGTATGCGGGAGGAATAAATTTGGTATACTTCATCATTTGTCTATACCAAAATCTACGGTAGAAAGAGAATGGAGCAAATATCTGAGTAAAAGACACTATAGTGACGTAAAACTATGTCATAGCTTCTACTTATAGTCAATTTGGCTAAATGTCATCAATAAAAACGAAATATGTAGCTTTTCCGCACTTGACTAGTGCTAAATTTAAGTTACTCTTAAAGCGGATCGCTTCTTGCAAGAATCTACCCTGACAGAAATGTATAAAGATATAGTTAAATTTAGCAATTCTGTCCGAGATTTTGAATTTGCAAACTGAATAGTTTGATACGGCCCTCAAAACCCCGATCCGCTACCCTAAACAAGGTAGTCAATTAACGACTCAATATTATCTGTCTGGTAATTGTAGTGAATAGTTTACAATACCAGTGGATGAGAAAATCTAAAGAAAATATAAAAGAGACTCAAATAACTGTGGTGTCTGGAGGACAAAAGTGTTTCTGAGACTAGCACATCAACATCGACAATTCGTCCAAGACTTGGTAATGAACCTGCAAGCATTGGCGGTTGTACTTGAGCGGCGTGGGTATCCTGCGTCTTGCTACACCTGTGGCGACCAAATGAATAGTGCATCATTTATGGTTAGCTTGGGTGATAACCATCTAATTCGCTTTTTAGTGTCCGATTACGGGATCACTTGGACGGAAATGCGGGATGACCGCGAATTAATGAAGCTAGAAGGTGCGGAAGCAATTAGCCAGTTAGACGAACTGGCTAATCTTGTCAAGCAATCTATGCAAACTGATACAGGCACTAAAACTCTTGCCAAGAAGTATTAAGGTTCCAAAAGTCGATGGCAAGTTATAAATTGATTATCGGTAACGGGTAATTGGTAATAGTGGCTTAGTTAGCGATCGCTCTTACCCATTCTCCATTACCATTAAGTGATTGGCTCGTAGCTTGCCCATCGCAAATTTTTTTGCATTTGCCAAAACCTCACTAACGCTCTTTTATTACTCTCGTCAGATTAAATTTGAAACCCTATTTTGGCGTTAGTCCGTGCGGGCGGACTTTACTTGTGCGGCCACATGCGTCGGCGCAACGCGATTCACAATAGTACAAGTTTGAGAACTTTTAACTTTAGGGATTTCCAAGAAATAAATTATCCAAAGGAACGACCCATAGAGACAAGGCAGCGCGGTCTTGGGGGTTTCCCCCATGAGCGACTGCCGCGCAGAGAACACAGAGAGAAGAGAAATAGAGAGGATTTTTGCGCCAGTTTTGGGATATTTTTTTATTTGAAAGTCCTTTACCGCCAGTGATGTTATTACAAAGGTAATTGGTATATTTGCTTTTGTTTAGAAGTTCCTTTCAAAAGAACGACAAAATTGTACTTAACAGTACCTTTTTTTGTGTTGGATATTTTTAATATTCATAAGAGTACCTTATTTGATATTAGATATTTTTGCTATTTATACTTATATAGCAGTCTTAAATCATTCGTGAACAATAAGATCCCCGACAACTTTTACGAAGTCGGGGATCTGAGTCTCTCGATTTTCACAACTCATCGAGGATCGCTATAGTAGTATTTTTGCTTACTTTAACTCAAGCATCACCATTAATATATGCTATATCGAACATATAGGACTCGTATTTGATTACGTGAAAAAACTCAGTATACGTCTATTCCCTTCTTCCAAGTTAAGAGTTCCCTCCTTACACAAGTAAGTTCAGTAATCAAATCGGATTCCTATAGATATAAACAATTATCCCGAATGCTGCTAGTTTAGTTAGTAGTTTGATTAAAATAAGGCATAAATTACCTAAAATCAATATATTTATCTAATAAATTTTTTCATCCCCATTCCTGAGTGAACTTGATTAGTTATGCTCCTAGATTTAGAAAGATTTTATCAGGCTTGCAATCCGAGCAGACCTCTAATTATAGGAAACCCTAGCGATCGCAGGTACTATATCGATTTTGCTGCGGTGCGGGGTGGCAAAATCATCGAGGCTTTGCAGCGCACGATCGCTCGAATCTCGCCAAATGCTCCAACTTGTCAGCTATTTACCGGACATCTCGGCTGTGGAAAATCAACGGAGTTGTTGCGGCTGCAAGCTGAGTTAGAAGTGGAGCAATTTCATGTAGTTTACTTTGAGTCTACCCACGTCTTAGAAATGGCCGATGTGGATGTGACTGATATTTTGTTAGCGATCGCTGGACAGGTAAGTGAAAGCTTAGAAGCGATGAAAATCAGGCTCAAACCTACCTATTTTACCAAGTTGTTTGGTGAAATTGTCGATTTTCTGCAAACGCCTATTGAACTTGGGGTAGAAGCAGAGTTATCTGTAGGAATTGCCAAAATTACAGCTAAAACTAAAGAAAGTCCCCAATTGCGGCGGCGGCTAAGGGATTATCTAGAACCGCGAACAGCAAATATTTTACAGTCAATTAATCAAGAATTACTAGAACCTGCCACTAAGCAACTAAAAGCCAGGGGGAAAAAAGGACTGGTAGTGATTGTTGATAACTTGGATCGAGTCGCAATTCGACCTTTACCATCGGGGCGATCGCTGCCAGAATATTTATTTATTCAGCGTGGTGAACAATTACGCAAACTGAATTGTCATGTAGTCTACACTATCCCCCTAGCCTTGACTTTTTCCAACGATAGCGCCGAACTTCAACATCGTTTGGGGGGTGGAGTTGCACCAAAAGTTTTGCCGATGATACCTGTACGTCTGCGCTCTGGCGAGATTTTTCCGCAAGGGCTAACAATGTTACGGCAAATGGTACTAGCTAGAGCTTTTCCAGACATTTTAGCTAGCGATCGGTTAGGCTTAATTACAGAAGTGTTTGATAGTCTAGAAACCTTAGATCGATTGTGCTTGATTAGTGGTGGTCATGTACGCGACTTACTAGGGTTGCTGTTTGACTGTCTGCGAGAACAAGATCCACCCTTTGAGCGGGAGTGTGTCGAATTGGTGATTCAAAGACAGCGAGATTACCGAGCTAACGCCATCGATCCCCAGGAGTGGGAATTAATCTTTCAGGTGGTGCAACAGCAGAGAGTTAGAGGTGATATAGAATACCATACTCTCTTGCGAAGTCTATTTGTATTTGAATACCGCGATCATCAAGGAGCTTGGTTTGCCGTCAACCCAGTTTTAGCCGAGACGGAAAAATTTAAATCATGGTTGAACGACACCCACAAGTAGATGTCAGAGCAGCTAATGAGCGGGCTTTGCGGAGTTTAGGGAGAGCAATTACCCTTTCTAGTGGTCAATTTTCTCTAGTTTTGGTGTGCTGCAATTATCGAGCTTTGCAAGAGCGAATGCTGCAACGACTCGAAGAACTCTCTTCAGGAGTACACCAAATTTTAAAGGTCGTTCTGCCACATAATGCTAGAAGTCTTTACACAAGTATTCATTTACAACTGCTAACCGAAGCTAATCCGCCATCGGCGTTGATGATTTTGGGTTTAGAGTCAGTAGATGGAATCGATGATTTACTGAGGTCTATTAATCATATTCGGGATGAATTTCGCAAACGTCACCCATTTCCGATGATTTTGTGGGTGAATGAAGAAATATTGCAAAAGGTAGTCCGTTTAGCACCAGATTTTGCTAGTTGGGCGGCGACACCGATTCGGTTTGAAATGACAACTCAATCACTGCTGCAATTTCTGCAACAGGAAACGGACTCTTTATTTGCTACGGTGTTACTAAGTGATGCTGCACAACATCAAAATCTGCAAGTTGCAAAGCATTATTCCACTGTGGAGCAAGTCTGGGAACATAGCTATGAACTCCACTTTGCCATTAAAGAGTTGCACAATCGTGGTATTACCTTAGAGCCAGAACTATACGCTAGTTTAGAATTTGTTTTTGGTCTAGATAATTATATTAGCGATTGCATCAATCAAGCTTTAAGCCATTTTCAGCAAAGCTTGCAAGTTTGGCAAAAGTTGGCGGAAACTGAGGGAGCAAGGGAGCAGGGGAGCAGGGGAGCAGGGGGAGATGAGGGGGTATTTTCTTCATTTACGCCTCCTAATCGCCCATCTCCTCTACTTCTGCGACAGGGAATTTTATTGTTTTATATTGGGCTGTGTTATTGCCGTTTTGCAGAGCAAAATCAAACAGAAAACCGCCGCCATTGGAATACAGCTAAATCTTATTTTCAGCAGTGCTTGAATATTTTGCAGGTGGCTGGGCGTTTAGATATAGTGGCTGGATTTATTAATCAACTTGCAGAGGTTTTGCAATATCTGCAAGAGTGGGACGAGTTGCAGACAGTTGCTCAAAATTCTTTGGAGTTACATCAAACTTATGGTAGCCAAATCCAATTAGCTTGTGACTACGGTTTTCTCGCACAAGTGGCTGTGCAGCAGTCGCGGTGGGTACAGGCGAGTATTTTAGCACATGTATCACTGCTGAAATTAGGTGAGGCGCAAAAGCACAACGACCCTTATAACTGCTTATTTCCATTATTATTGGGGCAAATTTACTATTTAGTGTTGGCGAAGGCACAGCGGAATTTAGGTGAACTAGTAATAGCTCATGAATACTTAGATAAAGCAACAAAAGAACTACCAGCAGCCTTAGAAAACAGTGCCCATCAATACGATGCCCATCGTTATATTCGCTTATTGCGGACACTGCGATCGCTATACTTTGAAGAAGGGCGCTATCTAGAAGCCTATTGCATTCGACAAAAACGGCGTTCTGTTGAACAGCAGTACGGTTTTCGGGCTTTTATTGGCGCAGGACGCTTGCAACCTCAAAGACAGGCGACAAACCCCGCATTGATGGCACCTTCTGGAAGTAGCACCGTTGCTTTAGAAATTGCTGCTTCTGGTCGGGAGCGTGATATTAATAATTTAATTGGCAGAATTAGCCGCGCCGATCAAAAGTTGACGGTGATTCACGGACAGTCAGGGGTGGGTAAGAGTTCCACCGTTACAGCGGGTTTAGTTCCAGCGCTGCAAAATCGAGCCATTGGCGATCAAATAGCCGTACCTGTGGTACTGCAAGTTTACACCGATTGGGCGCGGGAATTAGGGAAATCTTTAAGTGAGGCGATGTCTAGTGACGCATCCCTTGCCATCTATACCGATCTTAAGCCAGAAGTAGCCATTGAACCAGAAGTTTTACCCTACTCTGACACACCTGTTACCATCCTCAGAATTTTACGACAACTAAAAGAAAATGCTGACAACCATCTGATCACAGTTTTAATTTTTGACCAGTTTGAAGAATTTTTCTTTGGTTATAGCGATCGCAATCAAAAGCAAGAGTTTGATAAGTTTATTAGTGATTGCCTGAATATACCTTTTGTCAAAGTTATCCTTTCCTTGCGAGAAGATTATTTACATCGGTTATTAGACTTTAAACATCTTTCGGCACTAGAAGCGATTAATCATAATATTCTCGACAAGCATATCCGCTACCAGTTAAATAATTTTTCGCCAGAATATGCCAAAGCAATTATCCGAAAATTGACCGAGCGATCGCAGTTTAATTTAGAACCAGCTTTAATTGATGCCTTAATCGAAGATTTATCAACCGAATTTGGAGAAGTCCGCCCCATTGAATTACAAGTTGTGGGAGCGCAAATTCAAGATGAGCGCATTACTACACTAGAAGAATATCAGCCATATAGACCCAACAAACTCATCGAACGATATCTTAAGGAACTGATTAAAGACTGCGGCCCAGAAAACGAACGAGCCGCGTTACTTGTCTTATATTTATTAACAGATGAAAGCAACAATCGACCTTTCAAAACTCGTGCTGAGTTGGCGACGCAGCTAGCAGAATTAGAAGATGCTGGCAAATTAGAGTTAGTGTTAGATATTTTAGTTCGTTCCGGTTTAGTAGTTCTCTTTCCTGATGTCCCAGAACGCTATCAACTGATTCACGATTATTTAGTAGACTTGATTCGCTACCTGCAACAACAAGAATCGAGCTTACAGGTACAACTTAATCAACTACGCTACAAAGTAGAACAAAGTAAAGCTGAGATTGAGCGACTGAAAAGCGAACTCCAAAATAAGCAGCGTTCTAAATTCGTAGTTCCTCATACTCAACAAGGATTAGATTTATTAACAGAATTGCGGGAGTTGCAAAAGCGGGAAGAATTAGGTCAGTTAGAAATTGAGCAATTGCGAGCTGAACTTAAAGAAAAAGAGTTAACAGCTAAACTCGCAGAAAGTCAAGAACAACAAAGGGTCAGTGAAGCTAAATTAAATCGTTCGCTGAAAATTGCCCTGACAGCTTCCGTTCTCGCCATATTAGGATTAAGTGTCTCTATAGTCACAGCAATAGATAGCGAAATTAAAACCCTGAGTGTATCCAGTGAAGCCCTCTTTGCCTCACAAAAAGGTATTGATGCTTTAAAGGAAGGTTTAAAAGCAGGGATAAAATTACAACAAACAGTCTGGGTAGATTCCTATACAAGAGAGCAAGTGCAGACGGCGCTTTATCAAGCAGTTTCGGGGGTAAGGGAGTATAACCGCTTAGAAGGACATATATCTGGGGTAAATAGCGTTACATTTAGCAGCGATCGCTCTTTAATTGCTTCAGCCAGTGCGGATAATACAATCAAACTCTGGCATCCCGATGGTAGCTTGGTCAAAACCTTGTCGGGGCATGATGATGTAGTCAATAGCGTCAGTTTTAGCCCCGATAGTCAAATCCTTGCTTCCGCCAGTCAGGACAAGACGGTGAAGCTTTGGAGTCGAGAGGGTCAATTGCTTGCTACTCTATTAGGGCATCAAGCTGTAGTAAATAGTGTCAGTTTTAGCCCTGATGGTCAGATCATTGCTTCGGCGAGTACCGACAAGACGGTGAAACTGTGGAGTCGGGACGGGAAATTACTCAATACTTTGCAGGGACATAACCGTGCAGTTTTGGGTGTGGCTTGGTCAACCGATGGACAAACCCTAGCTTCTGGGAGTGCTGACAAGACGGTGAAACTGTGGAGTCGGGACGGGAAATTACTCAATACTTTGCAGGGACATGAAGATGCAGTCTTAAGTGTAGCTTGGTCGCCCGATGGTCAAACTATTGCTTCTGCTAGTTTAGACCAGACAATCAAACTGTGGAATCTGAATGGTAAGCTACTGCGAACCTTATCGGGGCATAGTGCTGGAGTTACCAGCGTCAGTTTTAGCTCCGATGGCAAAACGATCGCTTCTGCAAGTACCGATGAGACAATCAAACTTTGGAGTTCTGAAGGTCTGTTGCTGGGAACCCTAAAAGGACATAATAATTGGGTGAATAGCGTCAGTTTCAGCCCAGACGGTCGCACCCTGGCTTCCGCCAGTCGGGACAAAACTATTAAACTTTGGCATTGGGACGATGTGTTATTGCGAAAGCCCAAAGCTGATAATGATGACTGGGTAACTAGCATTAGTTTTAGCCCAGGCGATCGCACCTTAGCAGCAGCAAGCCGTGATAAAACTGTAAAACTTTTCAGTCGAGACGGTAAACTTCTCCGTATATTCACAGGGCATAAAGGTCAAGTTTGGGGCGTTAGTTTCAGCCCCGACGGTCAAGTAATTGCCTCAGCTAGTAAAGATAAAACGGTAAAACTTTGGAGTCATGACGGTCAATTACTCAACACCTTACAGAGTCATAATGATGCCGTCTTGGGTGTAGCTTGGTCGCCTGATGGTCAAGTCATAGCTTCAGCTAGTAAAGATAAAACAGTCAAACTTTGGAGTCGCGACGGTAAACTTCTCAACACCTTGCAGGGACATCAAGATGCGGTGAATTGGGTCAGCTTTAGTCCTGATGGCAAGTTGCTAGCCTCAGCCAGCGATGATAAAACCGTGAAAATCTGGAGTGTCAATGGTAAATTGCTATACACATTAACTGGTCATATCCGCCGGGTAAATGGGGTTGCTTGGTCGCCTGATAGTCAGGCGATCGCTTCAGTTAGTATTGATAGTACAGTGAAGATTTGGAGCCGAGACGGTGAATTACTAAATAATCTCACGGGAGATGGCGATAGTTTCATCAGTGTCAGTTTTAGCCCCGATGGTAAGACTCTGGTAGCCAGCAGTGATGACAACGTGAGGCTTTGGAACCGAGAAGGGACGTTGCTGATTGCTTTGAAAGGTTATAAGGATGAGTTAACCAGCGTCACTTTCAGCCATGACGGCAAAACTTTGGCTGCGGGAAGTGCTAACGGTACGGTGATTTTACAGAATTTGGCAGATATCCAGCTAGAAAAATTACTAGCGCAGGGTTGCCATTTGCTCCATGATTATTTGCAGACTAATCAAAAGATAATGAATAGCGATGGCTCCGCCAACGCCAGGGGCGATCGCGCTTTGTGTTCTGGTAGGTGATAGCCTATTTGATTATCGAATTTACTTTTTACTTTTGCCTTGTTGTACTATGCTGCAAACGACTAATATTTGGACTTTACAGGATGGTATAAACTTCAAAGGGAAAACTTGAACAAAAACTTTGCGTACCTTTGCGTTTACCTCAGCGAACCTCTGCGTTTAAAAGTAAAATTCCAGCAGTGAGTTCTACTGCTAAAAATACTTCCCCAGATTTCGGAATAACTGGAAGCTCAAGCGTCATAAATCTCTCCCTCAAATCTGCATTCGTAGCGTTTTCCTTGACCTACTTTCTTTTGGTTTACTCCCTTCAATAGTCGCTTCTTCTGCCTTAAAGCGTATTAGATTCCTAACGCAAACTCATCGCCACCTTGAAAATCAAACTCTGCCCGATAAGAGTATGCAATTTTCAACGTATAGTCTGCACTATTAGGAATATTGTTTTCTATGACTATTTCCCGCAATACTTCTCCAGTAGATTCAGAGTTATCAGAACCAATGGGAAATAAATCACCAAAGGCTATTTCTGGTGATGGTTTAATTGTAATGGCTGGCTTTCCATCAGCTAAATTGGGCATAGGAGTTCCATCTTTTAGCAATGCCGATACAACGGCTGTTAAACTTCTGAAGGTGACATTTGAGTAACAGTTAGAGGCTACGATCGCCATAGTTTCTGAACCCTGCACCGCCAACGGCTGGCGATCGCTCCTTAACTCAAAACAGGGTAGTGGCTGCTGAATCTCTAACTTAATCCCAACTGGACGGCTATTGCAAATTACCTTTTGCAAAACCTCTGTAAAGCCACCAATAGAATCGCGATCGGTAAAAGCTTGTCCGCCTGTTTCTTTAGCTAATCTGGCGTATTCTTGCTGCAAGCTATCTTTAAATTTGCTCTTGGTCGTGCCAAAATAAGTATGCACCTTCACTCCTGCTTGTTGAGCTTTGGCGATCGCTTTATTGGCAGCGATAATATCTTTTTCTTCAGTTCTATCTCCCCCAGCTTCAAGGGCTTCATCTCCCAAATAGAAAATTGATCGGGTTGCGCCTGGTCGCCAATCAAAATAAGTTGAGACATCTTCAACAGTTCGAGCCGCATCTTCCTGCGCTCCCGCATCAGGTAATTGTCCTCGCTTTCTGGCTCGCAAGTCTCCCTTGGAAACTTGGCACTCTTTCAAAAGATGATCTCGTACTGTTCGATTAAAATTTGTCTTTTTCCAAGTACCTTCGATACCCAGCCAAATCACTCTCAAATCGCAAGGACAACTAGAAGAGGCGGTAGCAATTGCTTCAGCAGCGGCATTACTCAGGTCGGAAGCTTCATCTTTCATCGAAGGGCTAGTATCAATGACGATCACTAAATCCACTGGTTCTGTTGCTCTAGCGCTATCGATTTTGCAAGGGCGCACTGTGGGAATGATTTGTTGCTTTTGACTCATATCTTTGATATGCACTCTGATTAGTTGATCCTGATTCCTGTTATTTTTGCACAGACCAAGAACGAATTTTGCCTCGGAATTTTTATCTTGATTAAACTTAAGAAGCAGTCTAAAGCAACACTTAGTAAACAAAAAGCCGCGTAAATTTTTTAGGATTTAGACGTTTGACTAAGTTTGAAAAATAACTGGGGTAATTTATGATGCCTAGATTTTTAGTTATTGAATAATTTACGCGAACACTTCTTTTTGTCCAAAGTCCAATATCTACGAAAGACGGTCATCAATTGTCATCGCTGCGGGTGAGGGTCATGATTTGCTGTTTATCTCCAAATGATAAAGCAGAAATTATTGCCAATGCCATTAATCAACACGCAGATGAATTATTAGGAGCTTTTACTGTTATTTCATCGAAAAGTATTCGCATTCGGAAAATAACGTGAATTTTAGATGCGATCGCAGCTGGTATGAAGAGTGGAATCCTTATAAAATGCGATCGCGCCTTGTGTTCTGTTAGATGATGCGTAAGTTTGGGATTTTGAAAGTCTTAGTACTAATGACTAAATCGGCGGCTATTTCTCCCATCTCTTCAAAGACTAAGATTCCCGCCGATTTTTGTTGATTACTTTGTGTGAGACTATAGCGGACGATAGACACGATAGTTGATTTCGGGGAAGATATTATCCATTAACTCGACTTTTTCGAGCCAACCACTATCAATTTTGCCAACTTTAACGTCTTCATAGAGCTTGTTGAAGCGCATGAGGTGCGATCGCGTCCGTCTGACTGCATAAGGTACCATAGTTCCTGTCCGCATAATAAATGCCCAGTCGGAAGATTGCGCTAATAGCAGTTCCCGCGCCGCTTGGTTCAATGCTTTCAATCCCAACTCATCCTCTGGTTCCAGGTGCGAGATTTCAATCATCCGTTCAGCAGCTTTATGCAAATGCGGATAAATCCACGCATTCGTTTCATTCAACCAATACTCATGGAAACCCTTGAAACCCCAGCTTGACTGCGAAGGACGACAGACTTGCTGCGTTGGCTGCTCACGCAAATAGTCTGCTAAATGAGTCATTTTATATGTTCCTTGGTCATACCACGACTTGCGGAATAGGTAATCGATAAACCAAGGGCCTTCATACCACCAATGTCCAAATAACTCTGCGTCATAAGGCGAAACGATAATTGGTGGACGCCGCATTATACCATAGAGATGCTCAGATTGCTGCTCTCGATTATACATAAAGTTAGCAGCGTGTTCTGCTGCCTTTTCCCTAGCCCAATAGGGATCGTAGAGCGCCTTATCTGAAAGCCCTAAGCCGCGTCCCGTAATTTTGTGATACTTAATACCCGTATTTTTCCTCTGACCATTGGGCATAATATAGGGCTTAATATACTCATATTCTGCTTCCCAGCCCAAATCTTTGTAAAATTCTCGATATTCTGCCGCTCCAGGATAGCCTACCTCAGAAGACCATACCTGTTGGGAAGATTCATGATCTCGACCAAAGACAGCAACACCAGTTTCCGTATAAATTGGGGCGTAAGTGCCAAAGCGCGGACGGGGACGGGCGTAAAGGATACCATGTCCATCAGTGAGGAAGTAGCGTAACCCAGCATCGGCTAGCATCCGGTCTAAACCTTCATAGTAGGCACATTCAGGCAACCAAATGCCTCTGGGTGCTTTTCCAAAAGTTTGTTCGTAATGTTCGCAAGCTACCTGAATTTGCGCCCACACTGCTTGCGGATACATTTTCATCAACGGTAAATAGCCGTGAGTCGCGCCGCAAGTGATGATTTCCAGGTTGTTACTGTCTTGGAACTTCTTAAAAGCTGTCACCAAGTCACCGCCGTAACGTTCCCATAGTTGACGCGCTTCGCTAAACTCAGTAGCGTAATGTTCGGCTAAATAACGAAGATGTCCGTTGTTGAGATTATGTTCTGCTTCTAATGCTATAAGTTCTTCTAGTTGGGCTAAGTGTGCTTCATAGCGTTCTTGAAGCAGAGGATCGCGAAGCATCGACACTAGAGGTGGTGTCATACTCATCGTGATTTTAAAGTCGATACCGTCTCGCTTTAAGCCTTCAAATACTTTTAATAAGGGGATGTAAGTTTCTGTTATGGCTTCATAGAGCCATTCTTCCTCCAGCACGTAGTCACTTTCTGGGTGACGAACGAAGGGTAGATGTGCGTGGAGTACAAGCGCGACGTAGCCGATAGCCATAGTGATTTTGGGGTGATACTTGTAAGTTGAAGGTCGAGAGGTTTGGCTGAAATTAACAATATTTTAAGACTTTATGGGGATCGTAAGAGTAGTTAATGATTTTTTCTCAATCAATGCTGTCAGCAGAACGCCAAGTTTTTGGATCTTCCCTACCTGTTGTACTGAAACTTTAGTTACAGCAGTTTTCACGTATTTGAACCACATCTATCGTAGGGGCAATTCATGTAGACGCGGAGCGGTGAAGCAGTCGCTTATCCCTCTTTTGTCACTTTGGTAGAACCCAATCGCTGAAAGCCTTTCAGAGCTTCCATCTCCAGGTTTTGGCTACAAACTTGAGTTACTGTTAGAAAATAAAAGCTCAAAGCTCGACTACATAAAAGTTTCAGAATGTTGCTTCGATTATTGTTTTCTGAAAGTGACAAAAGAGGGTTATGGGGGTTTCCCCCATAAGCGACTGCTGTTAGCGCAGAGTTAGCGAGGCACGAGCGTCACCCGAAGGGCTTCCCGCAGGGTATTGCCCCTACGGGTGCAAGACTTCTCGGGTTTTGCATTTTTAACTCGGAATCGGGTTTGGGGTAAAGGGTACTGGGTTTGGGTTAAAGGTTTTTTCTTTCCCTTTTCCCTTTCCCCTTTTCCCCTTTTCCGAGAAGTATTGCCTACGGGTGTACCTCACTTGAACGAGAACCGCTATATTGCTAAAGGTTTAGATGCGAATTTCATTTGCACAAGGACGACCCTGTTCAACATCAGTAATATTAGCAAAAGTTGTTTCTGCAATATTGTAGAGAGCTTCTGCTGTAAAAAAGGCTTGATGTCCAGTAATGAGTACATTGGGGAACGTTGTCAGACGTTGGAAAATATCATCTTGAATAATTTCGCCAGACAAATCCTCGAAGAACAATTCCGATTCTTGCTCGTAGACATCCACGCCAAGATAGCCAATCTTACCAGACTTCAATCCCTCAATCACTGCAAGGGTATCAATCAGCGCTCCTCGGCTAGTATTAATTAGCATCACACCTGGCTTAATCTGTTCTATTGCCTCAGTATTAATCAAGTGATGCGTTTCGGGAATCAGGGGGCAATGCAGAGAGATAATATCAGAATTGGCAAATAGTTCAGGTAGTTCTACATACTTTCCACCTAGCGCCTCCAATTCTGGATTGCGATAAACGTCGAATGCTAGTAGGTGACAGCCAAATCCCTTCATAATCTGTCCTAAAATCAGACCGATTTTGCCAGTACCGACAATTCCCACTGTGCGATCGTACAAGTTAAATCCCAACAGTCCATCTAGGGAAAAATTGCTTTCTCGGACACGGTTATAAGCACGATGAATTTTGCGATTTAAGCTCAAAATCAATCCTACGGCATGTTCTGCTACCCCATAAGGTGAATAGGCAGGAACACGCACAACAGTAATTCCTAAATCTGCTGCGGCTTGCAAGTCTACATTGTTAAACCCTGCACAGCGAAGGACAATCAAGCCAGTTCCCCCTGAAGCGAGAAGCTCTAAAGTTGGAGCATCTACCTGATCGTGTACAAACACGCAAACCGCCGGAAATCCGGTAGCAAGGATAGCCGTATCCCGATTTAAGCGGGGTTCAAAAAACACTAATTCGTGTTGGGTGGGAGAATTTGCAGCTGACAAAAACTGCCGATCGTAGGCTTTTGTACTGAAAACTGCTACTTTCATGCAAAACCTCAGGCTTTATGCTGCACGGTGTTCGAGTACATAATACCTTGACGTTTAAAGGAGCGATGTCTACGACAAGCCTAGCTGCGGGACTTTTGAATATTGTTAGTCTTGGGAATTGCTCTTTGTCTTTGCTTTTTAACTTGAGAGTTGATTTTGGATTAGCTTATTGCATAGAAGTGCGCTCACACTCCTTTATTCTTCATCCCGATATAATTCTTGCAAGTCTTGTAACTGAGTCTTCCGAGAAATCCGGCGATATTTTTTACTTTCTAGCTTGGGTTCGTATTGACTCTGCCCTTTGCCTTTGCTTTTGCTTTTTAACTTCATGGTAGATTCTGGATCGGCTTGTTCGTGTAGCTGTGTTTGATGAGCGATCGCCGCGTCCAAAAATTCTAAATAATGTTCATATCGTTCCCAGTCTCCCCGCACCGCACACTCAGGTTCGTCTCGATGTAGACAATCACTAAACCGACAGCTAGCAACTGCTAACCGCTTTCTGGCTTCTGGGAAATAATGGATTAATTCTTCTGGTATACAATCCATATCCGGCTGATTAAAGCCGGGAGTATCTGCCAGTAAACCACCCTTAGGTAACTCAAATAATTCTATATGGCGAGTGGTATGACGACCACGTGCTAATTTACCAGAAACTTCTCCGACTCGCAGCTTGGCAGAGTCAATCAGCGTATTAATCAGGCTGGATTTACCCACGCCAGAAGGCCCAGCAATGACAGTAATTTTATTGCTCAAATATCTGGCGGCTTGCTCAGTATTTATACCATCTTTAACACTGATAAATATTGGTTGATAGCCCCAACCAAGGAGGCGATCGCTAACTTGTTGCTGTTCCTGCGGTGAAATTAAATCACTTTTATTCAAGCATAAAAGCACATCTAAATCAGTAGACTCAGCTTTAATTAGAAACCGACTCAGCTGATAAGGTTCCAAAGGCGGATCGGCTACAGCAAATACCAATAGAATTTGGTTGACATTGGCGATCGCCGGACGATCTAACTCACTTTGGCGGGGTAAAACCTCAGCGATCGCACCCCGTCCCCCAGACCAATCTGGCTCTTCTACGACAACGCGATCGCCCACCATCACCTGTTGTCCAATTTTTTTCAGGCGGGTTCGACGAGTACAGAGGAGGAGGGAGGCATTTAAATCTAGTTTCTCCTCTGCTCCCCTGCTCCCCTGCTCCCCATCCTCTTGATCCAGCTGTACTCGGTAAAAATTAGCCTGTACAGCCACCACCGTACCCAATAACTGTCCAGTTGCGGCAAAATTTTTCCCTGTCATTGGCTAGCAACTGGACGACGCACTAGCAGAGAAAAATAACTAGTGCAGTCTGTAATTTGTTCCACCTGATAACCTGCCATTGTCAAACTATCAGGAACCTGTTCAATTGGCTCACCTGGATCTAGCCAGACTTCTAGTAAACCTCCCAATGGCATTTTCTCCAGACGTAATTTTGTCCGCACGAAATTAATCGGGCAAGGGGTGCCGCGTAAATCAAGTTGAGCATCGGGAGTTGAAACAGAAGAGGGCTTCATCACTTAAATAAATTTCCCAAGAATCCTTCTAGACCACCTTTACCAGTGCGATCGCCCTTAATTTTAGCCAGTTTTTCCAATAGTTCCCTCTCCTCTGGGGTGACTTTATTGGGAATATCAATTAATACGTTCAGCATGTGATCCCCACGACTGACGGGATTACCCAAGCGGGGTACGCCGCGATTTTCCAACTTCATCACCGTATTCGGCTGAGTTCCGGCTGGAATAATCAGTTCTACCGGCCCATCTACTGTATCTACCTCTAACCGACAACCTAAAATCGCTTGTAGGTAGCTAACTTTGATTTCCGAGAGAATATTAATGCCATCCCGTTGGAATTCTTCGTCCTCATTTACGAACAAGTAAACGTACAAATCCCCAGGAGGACCACCACGTTGACCGGCATCACCTTCACTAGAAATTCGTAGGCGAGTGCCATTATCCACCCCTGCTGGAATGGTAATTTTGAGTTTCTTTGTGACTTGATTTGCGCCCTTACCATCACAGGCATCACACTTATCTTCAATTACCATCCCGGTTCCATTACAGGTGGGACAAGTTGAGACTTGGGTGAAACTGCCAAAAGGTGTTCTAGTCACACGGCGTACTTGACCCGATCCGCTACAAGTCGAACAAGTGCGAGGCCGGGTTCCAGGTTTAGCACCAGAACCGCTACAGACTTCACAATTTTCTAGATGGGAAATGCGAATTTCTTTTTCGCCGCCAAATACTGCTTCCCGAAAGTCTAACTTCAGGTCTAGCCGCAGATCATCGCCCCTCGCAGGCCCACTGCGTCGTCTTTGTTGCGTGGGATTACCCATACCGCCAGCAAAGCCACTAAAAATGCTTTCAAAGATATCGGCAAAGCCACCCATATCACCGACATCTTGAAAGCCCGCGCCGGCAGCACCAGACACACCCTCAGGGCCAAAGCGATCGTAACGAGCGCGGGTTTCTGGTTCCGAGAGTACCTCGTAGGCGCGGTTAATTTCTTTAAAGCGATCCTCCGCTCCCGGTTCTTTGTTCACATCTGGGTGATACTTCCGGGCTAAACGGCGATAGGCTTGTTTGATTTCTTCTTTGTCGGTGTCACGAGAGACACCCAGGATTTCATAATAGTCGCGGGCCATATAGCAAAGGTAAAAGTTAGAAGGAAGAAAGCAGAAGTCAGTAGAAGATCACGGTCGCTTGCTACCCTACAGAAAAGTGTTTTGCCTACAGATATGCAAGAGCAACACAGTATCCTTTAGAGGGTGGCTTGCCGGAGGTCAGACAGAAGATAAAATTAATTTTTGTTAATAAATTGATTTTACCCTTTCGCTTTTACAAAAATCACCGACAAATCTTGAATAACAGATGCTTTCCTCGTGGGAGACGACAAAAGCTATAGAAGTTAAGAGCAGAGGAAGCCTTTGCTCAGACTTCTCACTGCCGAGTCGGCTGTCTCTTTTACAATTGTGCTATGTAGCAGAGGAAAACCCCGCCCATCAACCAGATGGGCTAGCCGCACCATTAGGTGTGGAAAACCACCCTTATGCAATGGAAGTGCATCTAAACTGGCACACTGCCTAGCTCAAAGTAATTAGCTTCTACAATCTAGCAAACCGCTGGGGTCTTGTGAAACTTCGCTAAATATTTTAGATATATTGAAATGTCTTAATTAAAATTTGCAACTTAGGGAGTGGGGACAAGGGGGACGAGGAGGACAAGGAGAATAATCAATGCCCAATGCCCAATGCCCCATACCCAATGCCCAACCCCTAATCTATCGCCTCATAATCAGCTTGTGCAGTACTTTCTTCGTCAAAATCAAAGTTGAATTGTGGTATTAGTGTACCGTTCATTGGTGAATCTACTTCTGGCGTAAAAAGACTAGCTGAATCCTTCTCAATCTCATCACTTTGGCTGTTAGCTCGGTTGTAGACATCGGCACCAATTGCAAACAGGGTTTGTTGGAAGTCGTCTAAGCGCTGCTTAAATTCCACAGTGGAAATACTAGAGTCAATCATTGCCGCTTGGAGTTGGGAAACCTTTTCACTGGCTAAGGTTTTTATCTGGTCGCCGATAAAGCTGCTGTTATCTTTGATGGTGGATTCGTAACTGAACAACAAATTATCTGCTTGGTTTTTGAGTTCAACCAGTTCTTTACGTCTTCTATCTTCTTCAGCAAACAGTTCTGCCTCTTGGCGCATCCGTTCAACTTCGTTGGTACTCAAACCACCTGTATTGGTAATCCTGATACTCTGTTCTCTACCAGTACCTTTATCTTGAGCAGAAACCTTCAGGATGCCGTTGACATCGATTTCAAAGGATACTTCAATTTGTGGCACACCACGGGGCGATGGAGGTATTCCTGCGAGCAAAAACTTGCCGAGACTCTTGTTATCTCGTGACATTGCCCGTTCACCTTGGAGGATGTGAATTTCTACTGAGGTTTGCCCATCAACGGCGGTGGAAAAAACTTGTGACCGACTTGTAGGAATTGTGGTGTTGCGTTCAATGATTTTGGTGAATACTTCACCCAAAGTTTCAATCCCCAAGGACAGAGGGGTAACATCCAAGAGCAAGAGATTATCGACTTCGCCACCCAAGACACCTGCTTGGATAGCCGCTCCTAATGCTACGGCCTCGTCAGGGTTGATGGAGCGATCGGGAGCTTTGCCGTTGAAAAACTTAATTAGCGCGTTTTGAACTGCGGGAATGCGCGTAGAACCACCTACCAAAATAATCCGATCTATGTTTTGTGGTTTAAGATCGGCATCCTTGAGCGATTGGATCAGTGGTTCGATGGTCGCTTCAATTAATTTCGCGGCCAGTTCTTCAAATTTAGAACGACTGAGTTCCATTTCCAGATGCTTTGGCCCGGTGTCATCAGCTGTGATGAAGGGCAAATTGATGGAGGTATTCACCATACTGGAGAGTTCAATTTTTGCCTTTTCCGCTGCTTCCCGCAGGCGTTGCAGCGCCATTTTGTCTTGGGAAAGGTCGATTTTTTCTTGTTGCTGAAAGCGTTCCATCATCCAAAGGACGATCGCATTATCAAAGTCGTCTCCACCTAAGTGGTTATTACCACAAGTCGCCTTAACTTCAAAAACGCCATCCCCAAGTTGTAGGATCGATACGTCGAAAGTACCGCCTCCCAAGTCAAATACTAAAATTAGCTGCTCTTGGTCTTGCTTTTCCAATCCAAAAGCTAAAGCCGCAGCTGTTGGCTCATTGATTATTCGCAGTACTTCTAATCCAGCAATCGTACCAGCATCTTTAGTTGCTTGTCTTTGGGCATCTGTGAAATATGCGGGTACGGTGATCACTGCTTGAGTGACTTCCTCACCCAAGAAGTTTTCGGCATCCTGCTTGAGCTTTTGCAGGATCATGGCCGATAATTCTTGTGGCGTGTAGTTTTTTGAGCGAATTTGGACATCAACAGTCTCATCTCGACCTTTGACACAGTTGTAGGGAACGCGATCGCGTTCTACTTCCGTGTCTTCCCAACGCCGCCCGATAAATCGTTTAATACTGTAAATTGTGTTCTCAGCATTGGTTACGGCTTGGCGCTTTGCCAATTGACCAACCAAGCGATCGCCACTTTTCCCAAATCCCACAATACTTGGAGTAGTTCGTCCACCTTCAGAATTGGAGATCACCAGTGGTTGACCGCCCTCCAAAACTGCGACGCAACTGTTAGTAGTGCCTAAGTCAATCCCAATAACTTTTCCCATATTTACCAGTATTTTTACTGAGTTATTCTGCTGTAATATGTCGCGGACTAACTTTTTCCTAAGAACAAAGGCTAGCGGATAACGTCTGTGGAACCTCTATTGCTAGTAGCAAAAGAGAAGTTGAAACACAGAGAGTTATCCAAAGCCTTGTTTTTGTTTAGGTACGCGATGCTCGTCCTTACTAGAACCCAGGCACTTCAGGTCAGCGAGGCGAGCGATTACAGCTTAACTGAAGGCTTGACTCGACTGATCTTCTGGTGTAGCAGGGCTATCTTCCTTGGGAGCAGCTACTTTGACCATTGCATGGCGTAGCACGCGATCGCCCAAGTAGTATCCGCGCACTAACTCTTCTAACACTGTTCCTTCAGGATGTTCATCCGTAGGTTCGCGCATTACTGCCTCGTGCAGGTTAGGATCAAATTCTTGATTTTCGGGACGCATTGGTGATACACCCAAGCGCTTCAGGCTATCTACTAATTGTTTGTAAACGCCTTGGTAACTTTTGTGCATGGTCATTTCGCCATCAGATTGCGGTTTGAGGTGCGATCGCGCCCGCTCAAAATTATCGACCACTGGCAGCAATTCCAAAATCGTATTCCGCTTCACCTGCAATTCTAAGTCTTCTTTTTCTTTACTAGTGCGTTTCCGGTAATTCTCAAAATCAGCGGCAATCCGCATATATTGAGTACTACGTTCTTCTAGCTGCGTTTTGAGGGACTCGATTTGTTGAGTCAGTTCTGCCAAAGCTGCCCTGTCCACTTCAGTTTTCTCGGTTGCAGCGAAGCTATTGTCTGGATTGATAGTAGCCGTATCTCCTGTTTGGGCTGCCATTTGCTCTGTCACCTCACTACCAGATTCATTGAAATTAATTTGGGCTGGGGAGTCACTCATCATTGCTTGCTTTACCTCTGTTGGTTCACCCAATTGCTGGCTTGTATTGTTTATCTGTTTATTTTCATCGATCATTGTCCATTCATTCCAGTTTCTATTTATGGCAGTGTATCTCCACAGCTTGCAGCCGTCGTCATCCACGACTTGCCACTGGGGCTGATTTTGTTGCCGACAAGTTCCTGAAAGTGATTTAACCGTCCTCTTATTGTGACAAATGGTGAACACCTTAGCCCAGACGCTATGAAGGCGGGAACCCGAACGAGTAGGACTGGGGACTGGGTACTAGGGACTGGGAAGATTAGTAAATAGATCCGCGCTGTAGGGGTTTAATAAAAGGGCGGTTAGGGACTAACAAATAAAAAAATATCCAATTAACTCTTGTGGGATGGGCGACACGATAGCCCTATCAACTGGGCACTCATGTTGCCCACTCCACAAAATTAGATAATTTAGTTCTTGGAGTTCCCTTAGAAACCGCATCTACACGAGGCTTTACCCACGGAGGTGGGTTGCGCTCCACTCCACCCAACCTACAATTTTTTGCAACTAAATGCCCCGCTACTGCTAACAGCACTCAAAACTGTTTCGGTGACTTAGGACTTTTTGGGGAAATGAGAATTCTATCTCCCAGGCTGGGAATACTTTAAGTAGAGGTTTTCCCAAATCAATTGCTCATTTATGAACTCGTCACCACAACGGCGCAGTACCGCTCTAACTACCAGAACAGAGTTTTCGCCTTTTGGCAACAAGCTAGTGCAATCTGGCTATGTCAATACCGAACAGATGAGGCAGGCACTAATTGAAAGCCGCAAATCTGGCAGACCCTTAACGGAAGTACTAGAGTCAATCACTGGGCAACAACTATCGCCTGAGTTGCTCAGGCAATATAAAAAACAGCAGCTATTTGAACTTAAAATCCTATACGGAGTTGAATTCCTCGATCCTGAAGTCAACTCCGTTGGCAATACGATGATGGGGAATCTGATTGAAACCCTAATCCCAATCGATATCTGTCGTCGCCATCGTTTAGTACCACTGTCGAAACACGAAGACCAAACCCCACCCTCAGTTTTAGTGGCAATGGTCGCTCCAGATAATCTAGAGGCTTCTGATGACCTGAACCGCATCTTGCGCCCCCAAGGTTTGGCCTTGCAGCGGATGGTGATTACCCAGGAAGACTACCAACAGCTAATCAACCAATACTTGGATGAAATGGCTGTTAAGCAGAAGCACCTGGAACAAGAAAAGTTTACAGATATTAATCAGGATTTAGAAAATCTCGGAAATCTCGATCTTTCCGACGCTCCAGAAGAAATGGAGGCTGATCTAGGGGCAGCGATGAAGGGTGCAGAGGATGCCCCAGTCATCAACCTAGTTAATAGAATTCTGGCTAAAGCCTTGCATGAGGGCGTTTCTGACATTCATATCGAACCGCAAGAAGAAAATTTACGCATTCGCTTTCGGAAGGATGGCGTACTGAAGGAAGCTTTCGATCCCCTACCGAAAAAAATTATTCCGGCGGTGACAGCCCGATTTAAAATCATCTCCAATCTAGACATTGCGGAACGCCGTCTACCCCAAGATGGACGTATCCGACGGCTGTTTGAGGGACGCAAAGTAGATTTCCGGGTGAATACCTTGCCCAGTCGCTACGGGGAAAAAGTGGTGCTGCGGATTTTGGATAATTCCTCCACCCAACTGGGATTAGATAAGTTAATTACCGATCCAGAGACTTTACATATTGTCCAGGATATGGTTAGCCGTCCTTTCGGTCTAATTTTGGTAACTGGGCCAACTGGTTCTGGGAAAACAACCTCGCTGTATTCTGCACTATCAGAAAAGAATGATCCCGGAATTAATATCAGTACTGTAGAAGACCCAATTGAGTATAGTCTTCCAGGGATTACTCAAGTACAGGTGATTCGGGAAAAAGGGCTGGATTTTGCTACCGCGTTGCGGGCTTTCTTACGTCAAGATCCAGATGTGCTGCTGGTGGGTGAAACGCGGGATAAGGAAACGGCAAAAACAGCGATTGAAGCTGCCTTGACTGGTCACTTAGTATTAACTACCTTACATACCAATGATGCCCCAGGCGCGATCGCACGTCTGGGAGAAATGGGGATTGAGCCTTTCATGGTTTCTAGTTCCCTAATTGGCGTTCTAGCTCAACGTCTGGTGCGGCGTGTCTGTTCTGAATGTCGTATTCCCTACACTCCTACAACCGAGGAACTAGCTCGTTATGGTCTATCAGCTTCCTCTGATGTGGGAGTCACCTTCTATAAGGCTAACACCTTGACATTAGATGCGATCGCCGAAGCCAAAGCCAAAAATCAGCTTTGCCCAAAATGTAATGGCGGCGGCTACAAAGGGCGTTGTGGTGTTTATGAAGTTATGCGAGTCACCGAAAATCTCCAAACTCTCATTAACGAAGATGCACCCACAGAACGCATTAAGGAAGTGGCAATAGAAGAGGGGATGAAAACCTTGCTGGCTTACAGTTTAGATTTAGTGCGCCTTGGTTCTACCACCCTAGAAGAAGTAGAACGGGTGACGTTTACTGATACTGGTTTGGAAGCTGAATTAAAAGCCAAACGCAAGACTGGACTTACCTGCCGGAGTTGCCAGGCCACATTGAAACAAGAATGGTTGGATTGTCCTTACTGTATGACAGCTCGGTTTTAAGACTAGTCATTGGTCATTGGTCATTAGTCATTGATGAATGCTTAATAACTTTAAATAACTGACAAATAAGAAAGGACAAATGACAACGGACAAATGACAAAGAACAAATAACAAATATTAAAAGGAAGCAGAACTATGGAAATGATGATTGAAGACTTGATGGAGCAGTTGATTGAAATGGGTGGTTCGGATATGCATTTATCCGCAGGTTTACCTCCCTACTTCCGCATCAGTGGCAAACTCACCCCCATAGGTGAACATGTATTAACAGCCGATCAGTGTCAAAGGCTAATTTTTAGTATGCTTAACAACACCCAGCGTAAAACCTTAGAGCAGAACTGGGAGTTGGATTGTTCTTATGGTGTTAAAGGTTTAGCTCGCTTTCGGGTCAATGTCTATAAAGAACGTGGTTCTTATGCTGCTTGTTTACGGGCATTAAGTTCTAAGATTCCTAACTTTGAAAAATTAGGTTTGCCAGATATTGTAAGGGAAATGACAGATAAGCCCAGAGGGCTAATTCTGGTGACAGGCCCTACAGGTTCCGGCAAGACAACGACCCTAGCGGCAATGATTGACTTGATTAACCGCACCAAAGCAGAGCATATTTTGACGGTGGAAGACCCAATTGAATTTGTCTACGAACCAATTAAAAGTTTGGTTCACCAACGACAACTAGGTGAAGATACTAAAAGTTTTGCCAATGCTTTGAAAGCAGCTTTGCGGGAAGATCCAGATATTGTTCTGGTAGGAGAAATGCGCGATTTAGAAACAATTTCTTTGGCGATTTCCGCAGCAGAAACAGGACACTTAGTATTTGGCACGCTACACACCAGTTCCGCGGCACAAACGGTTGACCGGATTATTGACGTTTTCCCCCATGAAAGACAAACCCAGGTGCGGGTGCAGTTGTCTAACTCTTTAGTGGCAGTATTTAGCCAAACCTTGGTTTCCAAGAAAAACCCTAAACCCGGTGAATATGGTCGGGTAATGGCTCAAGAAATTCTGATTGTTACTCCTGCTATTTCTAACTTGATTCGAGAAGGCAAAACATCTCAAATTTACTCAGCTATTCAAACTGGTGGCAAATTGGGAATGCAAACTCTAGAGAAGGTTTTAGCCGATTTTTACAAAGCAGGAACCATTTCCTTTGAAGCGGCGATGTCTAAGACTTCTAAACCAGATGAAATCCAACGTCTCATCGGTACTTCTGTACCACCACAAGCAGCAGGTGCGAAATCAGGTGCGGCTGCCAAAGCGCATTAAAGGAAGTGGGGAGAATAATTTTAGATTTTAGATTTTGGATTTTAGATTGAAATTTAATCCAAAATTCTCAATCCAAAATCCAAAATAAAATTGCCCCATGCCCAATTAATAACAATTATTTTGAATTTATTTTATGCCAAACTTCGTTGCCCGTGTTCGGGATTCGCAAGGAAACTCTCGAACAGAAAAAATTGTTGCTGAATCCTTGGTACAAGCTCGAACTAATCTTAGAGATCAAGGTTTTGTCATCCAAGAACTCAAACAATCTCAGGGATTTCAGCCAGATGTTGCCTTCAAAAATTTCCAGAATTCCTTAATTAAGGTTTCGGTTAAAGACAAAGCCGTTTTTTCGCGTCAATTTGCCGTTTTGATGAATGCGGGAGTTGCGATCGTTAGAAGTCTAGGGGTACTTTCTGAACAGTGTAGTAATACTAAACTGAAACAAGCCTTGGTGGAGATTAGCACCGATGTTCAAAGCGGAATGAATCTTTCAGAAGCAATGCGGAAGCATCCTGACTGTTTTGATGGATTATATGTGAGTATGATTCAAGCTGGCGAAGTTGGTGGTGTTCTAGACGAAGTATTGAATCGTTTAGCTAAGTTGTTAGAAGATGTTGCTCGTCTACAAAACCAAATCAAATCAGCATTATCTTATCCAACGGTCGTGGGTTTTATCGCAGTTGCGATCTTTCTTGGTATGACCATTTTTCTGATTCCGATTTTTGCCACGATTTTTACACAAATTGGTATCTCATTACCACCTCTAACGCAATTCTTGATGGATGCTAGTAAATTTTTGAGAAGTCCGAGTGCTTTCATCCTTCTCGCTGCTCTCATAGGACTAAAAATTGCCTATGGAAAATATGCTCAAACTCCTGTTGGTCGCATCACAATTGATCGTCTTTCACTCAAAATGCCGTTGTTTGGTGACTTAATTCAAAAATCTTCGGTTGCCCGGTTTAGCAGAACTTTTGGTTCTTTGACTCGTTCAGGTGTACCAATTTTAACTTGCTTAGAAATTGTCCGAGATACATCAGGAAACCAAGTAATTGCCAATGCCATAGATGCAGCCCGCATGGAAATTCAACAAGGAGGCATGATTAGCATTGCTTTGCAAAAAGATGCCGTTTTTCCAGCTATGGCAATTCAGATGATTAGCATCGGAGAAGAAACTGGAGAATTAGATGGAATGTTGATGAAAGTTGCCGATTTCTATGAAGATGAAGTTGAGCAAGCAGTAAAAGCAATGACCAGTATTTTAGAACCGGTGATGATTGTAGTTCTAGGGGGAATGGTTGGAACAATTTTGCTAGCGATGTATCTGCCTATGTTTGCGGTATTTGAAAAGCTAGGATAAAGGATTAATAGTTAGGAGTTAGAAGTTAGGAGTTAGGAGTTAGGAGTTAAAACTTTTTATTCCTAAACTGTTAACTCTTAACTTATTAATTTCATTCTTAACTTATAATTTCTAACTCCTCACTATTTAATAAACTATGACTGTGCAAAAATCTCACTACGAAGCGAGTTTGGCAGAGTACAGCAATCATCTAGCTGCGATCGCCTTACTAAAACAATATCGTCCATACTTGGAGATGATCCCTAGTCTGCGTCGTCCAGATGAAAGTGTTATCACTATACCCTTGCCAATTGTCCGTCTTCGCAATGCTACAACAGCGCCACAAACAATTTGCTTACCCTGTGATGTGGCAATTTTAATGTGCGATCCAGAATGGAAAATCAAAACTGGAGCCGAAATTTTAGTTTTTATTCATCGCGCTCACGAAGACTTTTCTGATTTATTAGGACGTTGGCGACAAACTCAAGTGTACTTGGACAATGATTATGAGTGGTTGATGCCTCTGCGCCACAGTCATATTTTGAGTGAGGGAGCTAATACTATATATCCTCTATTTGTCGTTTTTAGTGAGACTGTAGAACGCATCCCCAGAGGACTGGTGGGAGCCGAACTCCCATTTATTATTATGCAAACATCAGATTCACTGCTTGAGGAAAATCTCACAGAAATTTTCTCTCCAGAAATTCCACCAACTTAGAAAAAGTTCTACCAATTCTATAGGAATTACGTACTGTACAAAGTCAGAAATATATCATCTATCAAACTCATATATTAATCTTCTCCAGTTGAAAATTAGTATTGACTATATTTATTAGTTTGAAGTGAAATCAATTACAATTACTTAAAAACAAAATCTTAGATTTATTTTAGTGAATATAAGCTAAATAAATATATTTTTATCTTATAGCAATCCAATTTGATTTTTTCAAAAATCTAAGTACATACAGGGGGTGTTATCGCGTAAGATAACGCACTCTAGTGCAACATCACTTACTTAAGCTAAATTTAGATCCCCGATTTCTTGAAGAAGTCGGGGATCTGGACATTAAATAATTGCCTCTTGACAAGCTCAAATTAGTTACTATAGTCTGTTGTTCATACGCATCTTAGAAAAAACAATATAAAATAAACTGATGAACAATCAAATTAGGATTTTGATAGCAGTAGCATTACTTGTAAGTTCTACAGCAGTAAAATCTTCTAGTGCGACAGAAAAAAATACTGATTTTTTTACTACAAATATTAGCTCTATAGCTCCAAAGCAAATGAAAATATCACAAGCTATAGAACCTAGAGTTATTAAGCTTCGTCTAGCCGATTCTGGTGTTTCAGTAGGAAGTGTCTTATCTTGGGGATTTGCTGGTTTGATCCAAAAAAGATCAACTGATTGGGTTCGTTTAGAAATAAGCGATCGCCAAGTAAAAGTAGTACATACAACGAGAACGACTAATTGGTTAACCCAAGTTTCTAAATGGTGGGATCATCCTGTCAGAAAAATTGCTTTTAAACCAGATTCTTGTAAACTAGATAACGTACAAAACCAAGGTAGCTCAGATATAGAAACTCAACTGAGAAACATAAAAAAGTTGTATGATTCTAAACTAATAACAGAGCAACAATATCAAGAGTTGCAGCGTAAAGTTATTAATCAAATAAATACCACTCCTAACCAACCTACTACGATTAATTCGGAATGTATTATTTTAGGAGAAAACGCTACAGTACCACTTAAAGATATGACTTTATTAACTAAAGGAGAATTTAAAATTGAATATCTAGAGGGCAATGAATGGAAATACGCAGCTTTTAGAGTACCAGAAAAAGAGTATCACTAGCAACCTGCAAACAATAAATTTTTCCACATATAAGCGCTATAGGTGTTTTAGCGACAGCGTAACGCACCAAACCCTTACGAATTGTGCGTTAGGATGAAACCCGTAACGCACCTTAGAGTGCCTAATTTTGTTCAAAAATAAAATAGGAATCCTCTAGCAATCCTATTTTATTTGTAATAATTGCAACTCGCATATCCCCGACTTCTCAAATAAATTGGGGATTTTGTTTCTCAGGAATGATTTAAAGGTAACTATATTTGATCAAGCGTAAACCCTCTAGTCGGAGAGCTTCAGGATAGAGAGCTTTGTAAATATTGCAATTTGGAGATTGAATATCATAACGACCTGTAGCTTTAAAAGTTGCCAAAGGACAACCACCTGTACACCAATTTTTCCACTCACATGTACGACAGCCTTCTTTTTCCTCAACTGACAAATTCTGAATACCTGCTTTATCTTGTCGCACAACACTTAAAGGATCTTCAGTGGCAGATGAAGATACAGTTTTATGTAGCTGCATCTGGCATTTAGCAATTTGTCCTTTGTAATCAAATACGAGATAGCTTTGTCCAACTCCACAAGTTCGTTTATGAGGAGAAGATAAGTTAGCACGATCAATCAATGAACCTAGCAAGCTTCGATTAGGTAATTTGAATTCAATAACTTTGAATGCTGCTAATATTCCCTCAATCAGTCGAGATTCTTCTAGTTGCAAGTCTTCGTAAGAAGCTGACAGTTCATTTTCGCGATAGAAATTTAAACTAAAGGGTAGATTATTTTCCAATATCCATTCAATAAGAGCGGGTAATCCTTCTGCATTTCGCCCAGTCACTGTAATGGAAATATCTGGTATAAGACCATTTTGCAAAGCAATCTTAATACCTCGTTCAACATCTTGAAACGATCCCTTTCCACCCGCATAAGAACGTTGGATATTGTGAAAATCGGATAATCCATCTAGTGAAATCATGAGACGCAGATTCAATATTTGCAGCATCTCAATTATCTCAGGAGTAATCAATGTTCCATTACTAAGAACAACTCCATCTAATATGATGTCTGTTTCTTTGCTAAGGGATTGAGCGTACAAATGCAGATCCTTAATTAAAGGGGAACATAGTAATGCTTCTCCTCCTGCATACTTCAGTTTGACACGGCGGTAATTATTTAAAATTGCAGATCGGAATGTAGCTTCAATAGCTGCTTTACCTATATCTATTGACATATCATTTGCTACATGAGGAAGGTAGCAGTAATCGCATCTTAAGTTACAGCGATCAGTGATATGTAACCATGCTGTTAAAGTTTCTGGTATTTCATTTAGATGAAATGAGTAATTATTATTAGGTACTATCAAACGTGCTTGATATAGTTCTTGAATAGCTGTCTGTAAATCTATTGAATCAATAGAAAGATTCTCTAGTACAATATCATCTAATTTATGAGGATTTATAAATTGATTTAGTAAATATATTGCTGATTGATTTAGAACTGCTACTTTATGATGAGTACCATAACAGATAGAATAAGTATCATCTAGATTCATTATCTGCGAGTTGGGAATTCTTACAAACTCTGTACCCAGTATCCCCAGAGATAACCGGATATCTGAGCTTAATTCTGTTAAAGGGGATAAGTCACAGGCACAATCCCCTCCATCACAGTCGCATTGTCCAGTTGGTACATAAGTAGAATTGAGAGAAACTAAAATTTGGGGTCGATCAATTTTTTTACTAAGCATGAGAAGATGGCTGTTTTGTGGCACGTATTCTAGTCAGGAACATTTGTTGATCGCACCATTCCTTGAGGGCTTTATGATCTTTCCACTGAGATTTTAGTTGTTGAATCAGATTTTTAGAAAGTTCTATAGGCAAACGTTCGATTTTCTTTTGGAGTAGATTTAGCTCATGTTTGATTGAATACGGCCCGAAACCTCCATGTTGAAAAATTTTGGGTATTCCTTGAGCATATTTACTAAAAGCAAAATCGTAGTTCGCTTCTTGGAATGCAACATCACCTTCTATCCGTAATATACGACCAAAGTATAATGTATGGATATTTTGATAGGATTGGAAGCGATCGCTAAGTTCTCGCGCATAATCTGAGATATGGTTGTATGCTTTTGCATAATAATCAAACTCTGCTTTACCTACCAGGCTATCGATGGCATATCGCATATCATTGTATTCTAGACTGGTCTGATAAGAGCGTTCATTGAGTATTAGAGCTTGTTCTTGCAATGTGCGATCGCCTGTTTGAAACCCAAGATGCCAATAGACACTAGCAATTTGGTGTAAAATTCCAGGTAATTCCTCTTCAAGTCCGTATTTTTCTGCAAGTTTCAGGCTTTTTTCTAAAGCATCTTGAGCAATACTTAGGAGATTGAGATCCCACTGTACTTGTGTCACATCCCAAACGGTTTCATTTACTACCTCGGCACTAAACCACTGATTTAAGCCTAACTGAAAGTATGCTCTACATAATATTTGATTATCGTTTTCCTCATTGTCGCAACGGCTTAATGCTCGTTCAAGTAACTGTTTAGCTTTTACATAATTACCATTATCTACTAAAATAGTAGCAGAGGCAATTTCCGCGTTGGCTATTTCGCGTTCACTCTCAACACTCGACCACATATCAATAGCAGCTTTAAAACACTGTTCGGCTTTTACGTAATCTTTTTGTTGTCCATATAAAAATCCCAAGTTATTCTGAATGCTAGCCATAACTTGAGTTAAGCCTTTGTCAGGAGTATCAACTTCCATCGCAGCATCCCAACCTAGTTTGTAATATTTCTCCGCTTCCTGAAAGTTGTTGAGTTGTCGGTGCAGATAACCAACTAGGTTAGCTACAGCAGGAATAGCGTATGATAGCTTTTTGCCTTGAACTAAGGATAAACACTCTTGCTGATATTTCAAGGCTTCGTCATAGAGATGTAACTTGGTATTTAGCATTCCCAAGACATTATAAATATCGGCTTGATGAGATGAATTAGTAGATTCTTCAGATAGCATTCCCTCTAATTTTATCAACTCATTTTCTTTTGTACTCTTGTCTTTAAGAGCGTGAACAATCTTTGATTCAAAAATAATCAGTTTAAATTTTTGATCGGGGGTTATCTCGGTTTCAAACTGTTTGGCAATTGCCAACAATTGATTGACAAATCCAAATTTTTTAGATTGGCGGCGTATCCTATCAGTAACTTCATGCCAAGTTTCAAAACCTATTTTTGGATTTGCGTATAAAGCATTCCAGAGCCAGCGCGTAGTATTGAATTCTCGCAGTTGTTTTATTTCTTCAATCAGAAACTCAATATTAGTGAATTTATGAGAATCATCACAATTACGCTGAATCTCTAATACCCTTTTTTGTGGCCCTAAATCGTAATCTTTTCGCTCAAAATATTTGGCAGCAATCCGACTATCTCGTTTTCTCCATTCCAAATCTGGGTCAATATCTGCCCATACATATTTCTCAACCAAGTCTCGTACAATATCATGTAATGATATTTGCGAACCACCGATTACTGGTTTGATAAAAAAGTAGCTTTGTGCATCAATAAATAATCTTTGAGCTTCTTCTGGAGATAGTTCTAATAAATTAGCAATATCATCGCTATCTAATGGATAGATACGTGAAAGTAATAGAGTTAGCCGATCCATTGATGTCCGAAGCTGCGTGATATGTCTAACCATCTCAGCTTCAAATCCACCAGTTTTTTCTAACCTGCTGGGAATCGTTTCTATATCTTCACTCTCTAACCAATCTGGTATGACTTCCCGATAAGCATACTCTACCCCAAATTCAATCATGATCGGGCTACCACCAGAAAGAACTATAATCTTTTTAACCAAGTCTTGTCCGAGAGTAAAGTGAAGCTGTTCCTCCTTAGAAAGAATGTATGTTTGCACATCTTCATGAGTAAATTCATTTAATTCCAAACAAGTTAATTCTTCTTCTTTGAATGAATTTTCTAGAATTTGCCGGGCAATACTAGGGCGACCTGCTAAAATGAATACGGAATTCTCTAGCTGAAGGCATAAATTGCCAATACACTCCCAAACTTGCTCTCTTAAATCTGCTTGTCCTAACTTTTCAACCGTATCAATTAAAAATACTAGTTTCTGTTGGCTGGATTTTCGATTAATTTCATCGACCAAGAACTTTTCAAGTTGTCTACGTTCCTGTTCGTATGCAGTTTGACTGAGGCGGTTTTCATCTTCTCGCAATTGTCGTAAGCGAAGCAACCATTCTTGATATGTAGAATCGTATAATTGTTTGGCAATTTGAGTGTATAAATCTTCTGCATCATTAAAAACAGGGATATCGCAATCAATAATTTCACTCGTCCCAATCTGAACTTGGTTTAGACGGGATTGTAATGCACGAAGCAACCAAGTTTTGCCAATCCCACCTCTACCCTCGACTAAAACGACATGCAGCTTATTAGACTCCTGAACAAGGGAAATTATTCGATTTAGATGTTCTGCACGACCAACAAACTCTAATTTATCTAGTTCAGACATAATGGACTCCTATTTAATTTTTGTTTGCAACAACCCAATACACATCTATTCGCTGCTTAGTTATTTTGAATTGCTTCATCAAACTTCTGAATTAAACATCTATAGGGTGCGTCATTGTATTCCTCATTGTGTAGATAGTAATTGACTAAAAACTGAAATTCCCAGTCATTTTCTACTTCAGACTTAAGGGTATAAATGAATTCATGGAATTGCTCTCTATCTGTATTACGGAATATTCCTAGAGTTTCTTCAACGGTTTTATCAAAGAAATCATTACGGAGTTTTTGTCGATAAGCCAGACTATTAGGGCCAAAATTGATAAATCCAGCGTGTTTCTGAAGACTTTGAAAAAAATATTGCATAGACCAAGTACCTGCAACAGCAGAATTATTGTTTGATTTCAGTTCATGAATATATTCCCAGCAGATTTGAGCCGCTTCGCTACAAAGTTCTTGAAAGTTATCAGGCGATGTTTCTCGGAGAAGACCAATAACTAGCAGCCGCCGTGTCATTCCATCTTTAATAATCGTTTTATCACGAGTAAAAATAGATGTTTTTGTTAGTTCAAAACTTAATTTATAGCTATCCTCACTGAAAGGTAACTTAAATCTCCGAACAGCTTCCTTTAATACCCAAGTGCCATTAAGGATGGGAAATATACTCAATTTTTCAATAGATTCATATAGATGGTTATTTTCTTTTGTCAAGCTTTCTCTAATCTGATCTCTACACCTTTTGAGGTTTTGTTCCCATAATTGATTGCCATAAATATTTAAAAGCCAACTAACCGTATAACAACCATCTCGATAAACTTTTAGTGCTTCAGCAATTCCCCCTGGATGTCCGCCAGTTAAATATAATAAGTGTCCTGCTAGTAAAGCCAGACTTTCAGAATTCATATCTATAGGCTTGAGATATTTTGTTGCTGTATCTTGAATTACTTCCCAGTTAAAAGGAGAGAGTGTTAGTTTAGGAAAAGTCCGATCTAATGGGAGATCGATTAGACAGCGAGCCGCAATCACAACTCGAAGTCTCCGAGGATTATCTTTAAAAAATTTTAATTCTTTCAAACATTTTTCAATTCTCCATGCAAATTCTTTAAAGTCATTAAAAAGTTCATTTAAACGTTGTTTTTGTGGGGCATTGCCATCTAAATCAATTAGCAGTACAATACCTTTTTTCCCCTGAAGTTGCCATTTAGCCCAATTTCTATGCAATAGTGAGCCTAAACGTTCTCCCCAAGTTAAATCATGCCCTTCTGGGAGCGTCAGTTGCAGAGAATTTGCTAATCGTTTTTCTAAGTCTTCAATATTTTCATAACCAGAGATGGAAGCGTAAGCACAGCACCATTGTAATTCTTGAAATTTGCCCAATATCTGTTTGAGAAATTCTGTTTTTCCGTAACCTTCAGGTGCCGTCACCAGACGATAAGGGGGAGAATTAATGGCTGTAATTTCATTAATTGCCGCATCTCGATTTGTGAATGGGATCTTATCAGGCTCAAGCTCTAAAAATTGTTGATTTATCTGGCTTAATTCTGATTCAGCTTTTTCTATTTCATTGAATTTATCTTGAAGTTGTTTTTGCAATCTACTTCTATCTACATTATTCAGCGTCCATCCTATTTGGTTGCTGAGAGTTTCAGCCTCAACATTTAAATTAGCTATTAACTGTTCTAGATAATTTTTTCGTAAATCTAAAGAGCTTTTCATTTTATTTAGGGATTAAATTAATGGTTTATGGCATTAAGTTCGCTTTCTACTTGCTGAAGTTCTTGTAGTAGAGTGTCAATTTGGCGTTGGAGTTTATTGCGATCGCTCGCACTCAGGGTATAGTTGAGTTGATTATGAGCCGCCTCATAATCACTACTGAGAACGTCAAAGCGTTGTTGCAAAGTTTTGATTTTGAGTTGTTTGACTCTGCTTTTAATAGTCTGGGTATGTGCATTTGATGAAATCGGCAAGGCTATTTCATCCCATCCTGCAATCAATACATCCGCAGGAATCATAAAAGCAGTCTTGATGTCTTCTCGCCGCTTCTCTGCCGCTACTGCCATACCAACTACTCCCACAAGGGTTTCATCCCATATAGGCGCACCACTAAAGCCTGGTTCTACTCTGTAGCCAGTTACCTTACTATCTTCCAGTTGCACCCATCCCTTTCCTTGGGCGTCTCGCAACACGCCTGTCGCCCAAACGCCATCATTGTGTCCGTTAGGAAAACCGAATATGCGGAAAGGATGCTCCCAGATATTGTTAGCTCTTATTAGCTGAATGGGTTGGGCTTCTTTAGGTAATTGCCCTTCTATTTGCAATCCCGCAATATCTTCAGGCTCGGAGGTTGATGCATTACTGACAACAGGTTGCCAAAAAATAACTTTAGCTTTTAGTTGTTGCCCTGATGCAATTAGGGGAAAATCTAAATAAATATCATCACTAGGAGCTTCAACTATATCTTCTGCTAAAGATAGAGCAGAGGTAACAACATGAGCGCACGTCAGGATGTAATTTTGAGTTCGCCCAGAGACTAAAAAACCTACACCAACTACCGCACCACTAGTATGAAAAATCCGGGCGATCGCTGACCTAAAAGTTTGAATATAATTATCTGTACTTACTACCATGCTATGCCTTGTCTTGCTTCCATTTCAAGGTAATTTCGTAGTTAGCTTCACCACTTACAGAAGTAAAAATTGCACCCGCAGCAGCATTTAACTTAATCCCAAACTTAACTTCTACCTCATTTGCAGGTGTATTAAGCTGACTCAGTTTGGTGATAATTGCGGAAGCGACAGGTTGTATTTGATCCAATACTTCATCAAATTTCTTTTTAGCTTCAACTACCATTTGTCCTGTGTCTGCTCTGGCAACACGTCTCACAGCATTGCTATTTTCTGGCTCATCAACTTCAACTAAAAACTTAGTCCCATCTTGGAGAGAAAATTCTGTAATTTGTTTCCGATTCATAATGAATGAAACCTGTTATTTTGAACCTATAGTTTAATGTGTTGATCATCAAATGAGTTGGCAGAATTTTTGTAATTCTATTCTCATTTAATGGTTAACTCGTTAAATACTTCTCCAACAATTTCTGACTTTTTTCTCCTATTTCATTTAACTTCTGCCAAAATTCTCCCCACCTATCATTTGTTCATTGACAGACTAATAGTAGTATGTATTATTAATTTTGCGGGGTTGCGAGATCCCCGACTTCTTTAAGGGACTTCCAACAAATAAATTATTCAATCTTGTGGGGTGGACATCTTGTCCGCCCTTGGCTACGGGCGGGCGAGACGCCCACCCCACAAGAGTTAATTGGATATTTTTTTATTTGGAAGTCCCTAAGAAGTCGGGGATCTGATTGCCCTCACGTATCATAATTAATGACATGAACCACTAATAGTCCATAAAGGTAACGAAAGTCTGGTACGTAGTAAGCACTTAAGTGCTTAACGCAAGGACTAAAGTCCTGACTACAAACTTATTTACCCAGCATAATTGACTTGACAGCCTACTAGAAGTTTGTGAAGTTTCTGAATAAACTGAATCACTTCTTACTGCGTGGGCATTACAAGCTGCTTAACTGTCGTACTACAGATACAACAATTGTTATGTTAACTGTTATATTAGTTATATCAACAGCCTGATATCAATTAGTAATTATACTGAGTTAGCTAGAAAATTACTTGAATTTAAGTAAGTAGGTAAGAATAAATTAACCTATGTTACAGTATGTAAACTTAATGAAATTTTCTCGTGGTAATGTTATGCAAACCACATCTATAAAAATATCCCCAACTTCTTGAAGAAATCAGGGATCTGGTTACTTGAATAGCTGGTAACTGGAAGTCCTGAGGAATTTTGACTGGCAAGTAGTCCATCAATTCGGAGAACACTTGGCACAAAAATCAGGACTGAATTTACAGTATTGGCTATTTGTCAATTGGTAAGCTGTACAATAAGGAAAACTGGTAAGTTCAATTTTGGCTGCTTGTAATTTGGAACCATTCGGTAACGCTTCAGTCAGTTTGGTTTTAGCAGCCAGAAGTATAGCTAAAAGCTTAGGCAACGCTATGCAGGCAGCGATATTCAGCAATGTTAGCAATATAGTGTCTATCAAATTCATAGGTAGTCATACCCTGTGAAACGTAGGCCTAGCACGTCGTAGAGATCGCTGTTTTTAGATGCAAACACAATCATTGCTTGCACTCTATGTAAACTAACTTTAACATAAATTTTTGTAAATATAAACGTGGAATTCCTGGAATTATCATACACAGAAGGGAATGTGGATAATAAGGACGGTGATTGTAGCGAAATAACAAAATAAGCTGTAAAAACGATCAGTTTTAAATCTTTAGGTAAGGTGTTATGTCAAAAACCCAAACCGTCTCTTCTTTTTTATCTAACATCAGTGAGGGAGAACGACAGTCATTAAAGCGGTTGGTAGATTACACAAATGTGGAATCGCTACCAGAAGTTTGGCCTTTAGCCGCTCAAAAATTTGGTGATATAGTTGCCCTCCGCAGCCCTCACAGTAAACCAGAAGTAGTGATTACTTATACCCAGCTAGCAGAGCAAATACAACTATTTGCTTCTGGGTTACAGGCGTTGGGAGTCAAGGTAGGCGATCGCATTTCCTTAATTGCTGACAACAGTCCTCGCTGGTTCATTGCCGATCAAGGCATCATGACTGCTGGAGCCGTTGATGCCGTGCGTAGCTCCCAAGCCGAAAAAGAAGAACTGCTGTTTATCATCGCCAATAGCGGCAGTACAGCGATCGTCGTTGAGGATTTAAAAACACTTAAAAAACTCCAAGACCGTCTCAAAGATTTACCAATTCAAGTAGTAATCTTACTTTCGGATGAAGCATCACCAACAGACGAAACCCTAAAAGTACTCAACTTTACACAATTGATTGAAATTGGGGTAAATCATCATTTTGTGCCAGCCAAGCAAAATCGTGACGCTTTAGCAACCCTAATTTATACCTCTGGGACTACGGGTAAACCCAAGGGTGTAATGCTGTCTTATAAAAATTTGATGCACCAAGTGATAACTTTTGGGACAGTATTGCAACCAAATGTTGGCGATATCGTTCTCAGTATCCTACCTTCGTGGCACAGCTACGAACGAACTGTTGAATATTACCTACTATCTCAAGGTTGCACGCAAGTTTATACTAATTTGCGCTCTGTGAAAGGAGATTTGAAAAAATTTAAACCCAATTACATGGTGGGTGTACCTCGGCTGTGGGAATCGATTTATGAAGGAGTGCAAAAGCAGTTCCGCGAACAACCAGCGAATAAGCAACGCCTAGTTAACTTTTTATTGGGCATTAGCGATAAATATATCAAAGCCCAGCGAACTGCTCAGGGATTGGATTTAAATAATCTTCATGCTTCCGCCATCGAGCGATTAGCAGCTAAGATCCAAGCATCTGTTTTCTTGCCTCTCCACGCCTTGGGAGAACGACTGGTTTATGCCAAGGTGCGAGAAGCCACGGGAGGACAAGTTAAGCAGATGATTAGCGGCGGTGGTGCGCTGCCGAGACACATCGACAACTTCTTTGAAATTATTGGTGTGCAGATTTTGCAAGGCTATGGTTTGACAGAAACTTCTCCTGTTACTCATGTGCGCCGTCCTTGGCGAAATTTGATTGGTGCATCAGGACTACCACTCCCCGCTACAGAAGCTAAGATTGTAGATCCTGAAACAAAAGCACCTCTACCAGTAGGAAAGCGAGGCTTGGTATTGTTGAGGGGACCGCAGATTATGCAAGGCTATTACCAAAATCCCGAAGCGACAGCCAAAGCAATTGATGCTGAAGGTTGGTTTGATAGCGGCGATTTGGGTTGGCTGACACCACAAGACGATTTGGTGCTGACTGGCAGGGCGAAGGATACGATTGTATTGACTAATGGGGAAAACATCGAGCCACAGCCGATTGAAGATGCCTGTTTGCGATCGCCATACATCGATCAAATTATGCTCGTCGGCCAAGATCAGCGCAGCCTGGGAGCTTTAATTGTCCCCAATGTCGAAGCCTTGGAAAAATGGGCAGCAAGTCAGAATTTGACGCTGGATACGTCGAGCGATCGCGTAACTTCCTCAGATAGTCAAAAAATTGACTTGGAGAGTAGAATGATCCAGGATTTATTTCGCCAAGAATTAAATCGGGAAGTACAAAATCGTCCAGGTTATCGACCGGACGACCGCATCGGAACGTTTAAACTCATTCTGGAACCGTTTTCCATCGAAAATGGTTTGATGACACAAACACTGAAAGTTCGACGACACATCGTCACGGAACGCTATCGCGATATTATTGACGGCATGTTTGCCTGATGATTCCACCTGCTAACTGTAAAGAGTGAACGTGAAATATGGATGTCTCCAAATCTAATTTGCTTCTGAAACGCGTCGTTAACGTCAAAGTTATTGTTACTCCCCTCTGGAAAGAGGAAGTACAACAGCAGCTACAAACGCAAATCAATCAACTCGATCAGCAATTGCAACAGCTAGACGTTGAAGGACAAAGAGCGATCGCGGCAATTCAAAAGCAGAGTCTACAACCACCAGGGCCACAGACTCTTCAACAAATTGACAATATCCAACTCCAAGTCAACCAAAAGAAAAGTGAATTTTTAGAGCAGAAAAATCAATTGCTGCAAAACCTCCAGCAAGTGCAGTTTCTCCAGCAAGATCAGGAAGTCAACCAATTTCAAATGGAAGGCTTTTTCCGAGTAGAAACCGGTGATAATCTGATTAGCAAAATGCAGGTCGAAATCGTTCTGCGCGATGGCGTGGTAGAAGAAATTCGCGGCGACATTTAAATTTGTCATTTGTCCGTTGTCATTTGTTTTGTAACTAATGACTAATGACAAATGTGATTTAACTTAGCCTGGGAGTGGCTCCCAGCCCAACATTCCATCTGGGAGCCAGCCCAAACAATTTGCCAGACTGGAGGTGAGCTAATAAAAAGCGATCGCCCAAAAGTACTCATCTCAACTCGATATTTAACCTTACTAACTGAATCATTACCCCCCTTGATTTGCGTAATCGTCACTAACGCCTGATTTCGTTGCGGATAAGCTACCTCTACCTTTCGCGTTCCTCCCACTCCTATGTCCTCAAAGGCATTCAGGGCGAGAGTAGCAGGATCGCTCCCTTGGAGAGATGAGTTAAGCCTTTCTAGAGGTATAGTTTTATAATCGGAACGCTCTGAGTATGCCACAACCTCTTGAGACTGATGTATTGTTGCCACCTGCGGGGTTTGCCCATCAGTAGTTTCAACAATCAGTGCAGATGGCTGGTGCTGGATAATATAAACACCAGCGCTAGCAGTCGCAAAGATACTCAGTATTACAATCAAAAAGAATTTCAACTTTGCCGACATAAAAGTAAACAGGAATTTCAAATAGGTTTATTACCAATTTTGAATTCTAGATTGAACTGCATCTCATATCCTCTATCTGTGAGAAGCTCTTGTATCTTAAGCAGTAGTTATGAGGAATATAAATAGCAAGGGAATGGGGAGTAGATGTGTACTGAGTTTTTCAAAAATCAAATACGAGTCTTATAGACCTCTAAGTTATATTTAGGTTCCTATTAGTCATAGTCATTAGTCAAAAGCTAATGCCCAATGCCCCATGCCCAATGTCCAACCTAAAATATAAACAGTTTAAAACCCTCCCACCAAGATACAATTCGATCTGATAAAAACTGTTAAAGTCCATAAACCATTGATTTTCAAACCACCCTATGAGCATTCACGAAGTATTTATGCCGGCGCTGAGTTCCACCATGACGGAAGGCAAAATCGTCTCCTGGGTGAAATCGCCAGGGGACAAAGTGGAAAAAGGCGAAACAGTGGTGGTTGTAGAGTCAGATAAGGCAGATATGGATGTAGAAACCTTCTATGAAGGATTTCTTGCTCATATCATAGTTGAAGCTGGTGAAACTGCCCCAGTCGGATCTGCGATCGCCTTCATTGCCGAAACGGAAGCTGAAATTGAACAGGCGAAATCTCTTGCCAATTCCGGCGGTGCGGCTGCTACTACAACCTCTTCTCCACAACCAGTTGCCGCCACAGTCTCAGCCGCCACACCTGCCTTAGCATCTCAAAACGGGTCTAACCACAAAGAAGGAAGGCTTGTAGCTTCACCCCGCGCCCGCAAGTTAGCTAAAGAACTCAAAGTTGATTTAACTACACTCCAAGGCAGTGGCCCCCACGGTCGCATTGTCGCTGAAGATGTGGAAGCATTGTCCAATAAGGGCAAACAACCTGCCCCAGCAGCACCCATACCAACCAGCGCCCCAGTTGCACCCCCAGCACCCCGGACACCAGCACCCACACCAGTAGTAGCGGCTGTTCCTGGTCAAATTGTACCTCTAACTACCTTCCAAAATGCCGTAGTGCGGAACATGGTAGCTACCATATCCGTGCCCGTCTTCCGTGTCGGTTATACAATTACCACCGATGGATTAGACAAACTTTATAAACAAATTAAATCCAAAGGCGTGACAATGACAGCGCTACTGGCGAAAGCTGTAGCAGTGACGTTGCAAAAACACCCATTGTTAAATGCCAGTTACTCAGACCAGGGTATTGTTTATCATTCTGATATCAACATTTCCGTAGCAGTAGCAATGGATGATGGCGGATTAATTACACCTGTGCTGCAAAATGCCGACGCAGTGGATATATATTCTCTATCGCGTACTTGGAAATCTTTGGTAGAACGTGCCAGAGTAAAACAATTACAGCCCCAAGAATACAACAGTGGGACTTTTACCCTGTCCAACTTGGGAATGTTTGGCGTAGACACATTTGATGCGATTTTACCGCCTGGACAAGGTTCAATTTTAGCGATCGGGGCATCGCGTCCGCAAGTGGTAGCAACACCCGACGGTTTATTTGCCGTGCGGCAACAAATGCAAGTTAATATTACTTCTGACCACCGGATTATTTATGGTGCCCATGCTGCGGCGTTCTTGCAAGATTTAGCAAAATTGATTGAGACAAATCCTCAATCTTTGACACTGTAGTTTTCAAAAAACACCAAATTTAAATGTTAGCGCTATGAGCGAGCAGCAATTTTTCGTAGAGTAGCGCTAACAACAAACAATACTTACCACAAACTTTAACTCCTCGCCGCTCCAGTACTGGGGACTGGGAAAAAGTTTTTTAAAATACCCAATCCCTAATCCCTAATCCCTAGTCCCTAGTCCCTTTTACTTGATTTACGCCTAGCTACTTATCACGAGTGACATACGACAACACCCTGAAATATCTGGTTGAGTAGTATACAGAAGATTTTATCCGCTACTTACTCGCATCTGAGCCAACGAATATCCAGATTCTCAAAACAGAATTAAATCAAGAACCAATTCGTGCCGACTCAGTAATCTTTTTGCAAACTGCCAATAAAATACTACATTTAGTGTCCTTGGCTCAGTTAGAGAACTTGGGTGAAGTATTACTAGATTTTGCCAGTGAGGCTGATTTGATGAATTGGCTAAATACAATAGAAAATTAGAGTTTGCCCTAAAGTTTTCGACCAGTTACAAAAAAAGTTAGATTTTCGCACCAAGCTCCTTGCTTTGTTGCTTGTGCTTAAATTTTTGGAACGCGATAAATCGCCGTATCTACAAGTATTTTGTTGCTCATTCTGAACTGTATTGCCATTCAAAAACAACAAAAGTGTATTTCAATGATTCAAATAATTTTACAAAATGAAAAGAATATAAGACTTTAATGCTAATTTCTTAAATAAACTTCCATAAACCGTCAATAGCATATATTTTTCAACTTATTCCATAGTTCAAGTGCGGGAATGTGACTCAGACTAGCAAATTGTGCATCGGCTGTTTCTATCACTATCCATTCTCCACTTTCTAATTGCCCGATATCAATTGCTATATAAGGAACACCAAGGCGTTCAGAGGCTAGGATTGCCAATTTTAATACTTGCATTTCTTATGGTTTTGATAACTTGCTCAAGTCATCTTGACCATCCCAATAATATCCATATTTTAGAATCTGCTATAAATAAAGCATCTAAATTCTCTACCCATTGGAAAGCCATTTGGGGCTAGGCATTTATGCCGCAACTTTACCAATTTCCTAACAATAACTCTACCTCGTGAACCATATTTAAGTTTTAATAACAATTCTGTTAGTTTGACTAATTCCTCGTGATTATTCGCTACACAAGATTCCCATCCTTGCATTTTTCTAGATTGAACTGCGCCTTTGACAAACAGAGGAAATCCCAATAATTCACCAGCCTCAATACATTCGGTTGTTGAAGTAATTACCAGGCTATCGGGTGTCAATCCTTTTAAGTGAGGGTAAAACAAGTCAAACTCTAGTGCTGTCTGGTGTTCTAAAGGAGTATTGAGTAGTTTTATCCCCTTATTTAAAGCTGCATGATATATGGCTTTGTAATGCTCAAGCTCAGGGATATATCCTATCCAGATACCAGCAGTTATTGTAGGATAGTTAGGAATGTGCCATAGAGCATTTTCTGCTGTACTACATCGTTCAAAATCTCGCGGGATATGGTAGACTTGGCACCCTAATAATTGGGCAGCCTCAGTCATTAATTTATTTTCGCTAGCGCTGGCAGATGCCTCTATTTGTTCAGTCGATTCACTTAAAACAATCATTTATTCCTCAGCGTACCTCTGCGCTTACCTCAGCGTACCTCTGCGTTTAAAACATAAAAAAGGTGGGCATTACCCACCCTAACTAAATTATCCCTTCACACAAAGAACTTGCTTGAGTGTTGCTACAACTTCAACCAAATCCGCTTGATTTTCCATAACTTGCTCTATCGGTTTATAAGCACCAGGAATTTCATCTAAAACACCCTCATCTTTGCGACATTCTACACCATTTGTTTGCTCTATCAAATCATCAAGTGTGTAGACATTTTTTGCCTTATTTCTAGACATCAAACGTCCTGCACCGTGAGAACAAGAACAAAAGCTGTGGGCATTACCTTTACCTTTGACGATGAAAGACTTTGCGCCCATCGAACCAGGAATAATCCCATAATCTTCAGTCTGGGCGCGGACTGCACCTTTACGAGTAACGTATACATTCTCGTCAAAATGCACTTCTTTTTCGGCGTAATTGTGATGACAATTAACCTGCAATAAAGGTTTAGTTGCTTTTCCACCTGCGAGATGTTTCTCAACTATGTGCTTAAAACGCGCCATCATCACATCGCGGTTGACACGCGCATAGTTTTGTGACCATTGCAAATCGTGCCAATATGCTTGAAATTCTGGCGTACCAGCGACAAAGTGAGCCAAATCTGGGTCAGGCAATTTATTACCTGCCATTTTTGCTAATTCTCTGGCTGTGTGAATATGACACTGGGCGAGTTTATTGCCAATGTTACGCGAACCAGAATGCAGCATCAGCCAAACTTGATTCTCTGTATCGAGGCACACTTCAATAAAGTGATTTCCTCCACCCAGAGAACCCATCTGTTTCATTGCTTTACTTTGGAGGTCTTGCACGCCGCGATGCAAGTCTTTAAAATCATCCCAGTGTTGCCAATTGGTGACAGATTTTTCAACGTCTTTATTTTCGTTGAATCCAGTTGGAATTGCTGCTTCAATATCTAAGCGGATTTTTTTTAGTTTACCTTCTAGTTGTTCGGCGGTAAATGCTGTTTTGATCGCACTCATACCACAACCAATATCCACACCGACAGCAGCCGGTATAATTGCCTCCTTGGTTGCAATTACAGAACCCACTAAAGCACCTTTTCCTAAGTGAACATCTGGCATTAATGCCACGTGCTTAAATACAAATGGTAATGATGCTACATTCTTGGCCATCTTGGTTTCTTCTGGCCCTAAAGAGTGATTTGCCCAAGATAAGACTGGTGCTGGTGTGGTAATTTCTAACTTTTCGTAGGGCATAATTGTTTCTATTTTGGATTTTAAATTTTAGATTTGGGATTGGCTATATGACACTGATAATTATCGGTATGACTTATAACCCATTAGTTAGTTGTAGCAATTTAAATGTTGTATTGTCTTTGATTTAGCTGTCTCAATTTTCGCGCAGATGAAGAACTATTCTGAAAAAGTAGTATGCCTGTAATACAAATGTAGCAATATGGGTTGCAAACGTCAAGGCGATCGCACCAAAGAAAGCAGATGTTTCCCAGATGTATTAAAATTTGTAAAGAAAATCACTTTGCTTCCATAGCCCCTTAAAGTTCTGACACAATATGGCAGTGCGTCAAGATACAATCTGGGAACGTTTTTTATCCCCTGTAGTGCGTCTTTTGATTGATGAAGATGGTTTACGGCGTTACGCTGATAGTATTGATTGGGAGAAAGAGAGCGATCGCTATCGACGAGATGATGTCACAATTCCGTCGTACTACAGCAGTCAAAACTTTCACGGTGTTACTAACGGATATCTCAATTCTGATGCCGCAGTGACTTACGATCCGATTACCCAATATGTTCTACCGCCGAATGAAAGTATTGTCCGTCAGGCTTTAGTTGATGCTGTTAAGGTGAAACCACGACGCATACTTGATTTAGGTTGCGGCACAGGTTCTACTACCTTGATGTTAAAACAGACTTTCCCTCAGGCGGAAGTTATCGGTTTGGACTTATCACCCTATATGCTAGTTAGGGCAGAAGATAAAGCGCGAAATGCTGGCTTAGAGATCCTCTGGCGACACGGAAATGCTGAAAAAACTGGCTTGAGGGATGCTTCTTTTGACTTAGTAACGGCTTCTTTGCTATTCCATGAGACACCAGACGCCGTATCCCTAGCAATTCTGCGAGAAACCTTCCGGTTACTGGTAACTGGAGGGCAAGTATTAATTCTAGATGGAAATCAGAAAACTCTGCGTCAGCTACAATGGCTTAATGATATTTTTGAGGAGCCATATATTCGTGAGTATGCTGCTGGTAGTATAGATGCGAATATGGGTGCAGTCGGATTTGAAGCAGTGCGATCGCAGGATGTATGGTGGATAAATCAGGTAACTAGCGGTGTTAAACCAATAGCAACCGAAAATGTCCGTCAGTATACTCCCACATCAATAGATAATAATGATTTGGAGGGACTTGGTTCTCCAGCATTTGGCATAATGGCATGAGTTTAAAGGCAGTTCTCTTTGATTTTAATGGTGTCATCATTAATGATGAGCCAATCCATCTACAACTGATCGATGAGATTCTCATTGAAGAAAATCTCCAACCCCAAAAGGTGAGTGAGCGTCAAGCTTCTTTAGGACGCAGCGATCGCGCTTGTTTTCAGCAATTACTTGCTAATCGTGGTAGAGTAGCCAACGAAAACTATTTAAATCAGTTGTTATACCGCAAAGCCGAAGCTTATACGGTGGAACTAGAAAAAATCGAGAAACTGCCTTTATATCCAGGTGTCGCAGACTTAATATTTCAGGTGCGATCGCGAAATCTGAAACTAGGATTAGTCAGTGGCGCGATTCGCAAAGAAATCGAATTAGTACTCAATCGCGCCAAACTAGCTGAACATTTTAAAATTATCGTTGCGGGTGATGACATCACCACCAGTAAACCAGAACCCGATGGTTATCTACTGGCAGTGAAACACCTGAATAAAGAATATCCTGACTTGAATCTTCAACCACACGAGTGTTTAGCAATTGAAGATACTCCAGCTGGTATAGCAGCAGCGAAGCGATCGCAAATGCAGGTTGTTGGTGTCGCAAATACTTACCCATTTCACATGCTCCAGCGTTGCTGTAACTGGACTGTTGATTATCTCAGTGATTTGGAACTCGAACGGGTGCAAAAGGTTTATTCTCAAAAACAGCCTCAGCCATCGGCAACTGAATGCTAAAATAGTCTATGGTGATGGTGGAATAGTACTGATCTCAAGAGTGATATCACTCAGGACTCAGCACTCATAACTCAGCACTGATTAAGGGGAATTAGCTCAGTTGGTAGAGTGCTGCGATCGCACCGCAGAGGCCATCGGTTCAAATCCGTTATTCTCCATTTGTACATTCGCAAATTATATGTTGTCGCGATTTTTTTAAAGAGCAGGCGATCGCAATTTCTGGCAATAGTTCTGTTGATGAGAGCAAAGTTGACTATTGTGGGGATTTTGTGAGTGAAGTTAGAGTGCGTAGATATAGCCTATCAATACTTTAACGATATCGCCTCTACAAACGCTGCCAAAGCACAAGTACTAAAATAGCGATAACAAATCCACTGAGAGTGTATATTCCCTTGGTAGCTGGGATTAGCCACCAAGGTTCTTCGTTTGCCTGTTGTGTAACTGTTTTCGCCTTTTGGCGGCAGCATTTGAACTATCTTGTCTGCGTCCAAACCTATTAGTTTTGCGATCGCCTAAACAAACAGCACTGAAATTTTACTGATACTGTGCGATTCCCAAGATAGTAATCTACACACCTCTACCTACTTAATCAGCACCCATCTAACCGAGAATTTGCAGTTATGACTTTACCCTCATGCTCCATCTGCGTGCATTTTAACTGTGATTCTAAAGCATCAATCTTTCTTAAAAGTGAAACTCCCCACAATATAGAAATCACTAACTTAATTGTCATACCCGCCAGCAAAAGTGTCACGATTGTAGCAGCTCTCTTTTGTTGAGCCAGTCTTTTTTGTTGTTCTGCAAGTCGTGCTTCGACTTCTTTGGCACGTTCAGCTTCTAATGCCTGCTGCACTTCTCGCCGATCTAATTCTTCACTAGCAGCTAAAAATCGATAATCTAAATTGCTCAAGCTTTTACCATTTGCCCAAGTTTGGGCATCAATCAAGGCTTGTCCGCGCAATAAGCGAGATTTATCCTTTTCCTTTGAGGCTACCCAAGCATTGAAGGCTTCATAGTAAGGACGCAAATAAGCTAATTTTTTTCCAACCCATTCTAAATTGAAAACTTCTTGATAAATGCGGTTTTTGATTTGGAGAAAACCTTGCTTTTTAACCACTAAACCAGAGAGCAACAATTCTACCTGTTCTCGACTATCGTCGGCTGCTACTTTTGCTCCTTGGAGAATTTGCTGATAAATTCCTAGCAATCTGGCGGCAATTTGCTCGTTTCTGAGGATGCGATCGCGAATTGTCCGCAAATGCTCCGGTTCGTCTTGTGATTCCCATTTCTCGATCATGTACGATCGCACCACATTTTCGATCCAAAATTCTTCTGTGCCAGGGGGAATTTTCAGCTTTCTACCTATATCATCTTGAGATAAATTTACCAGCAACCGACACAGCTTTTGAGTAAGAAATGGTTGCCCTTCTGTCCACGCTAATACTTCTTTTAAAACTTTCTGGGGATGATTGTCTTTTATATCCAGCCCTAAAGATAGTGGTTGAGCTTCTTCAAAAGTGAAACCATTTACTTGGATGGTTTTACCAAGATTAAATGGGGTAGTATGATTTCTATTTAGAATTAAGTCTGAAGGTGTCGCAACCCCAAAAATTGCAAATGTAATCCGATGATACTCTGGATCAATTGCTCTTTGGTTATAACAGAACCGAATCAAGTTAAAAAAGTCATCGACAGAAAAATCAAGGCTAAGAATACTATCAATTTCATCAATAAAAATAAATAATCTTTCATTAGGAAACTGAGCTAAGAGATTTTCTGTAATAAACCGACTAAGTTTCTGAAGCAAAGAAATATCATTGTGTTCTTGCCACCAGCTTTTTAAATTGACTTTTCCTAATAGTTTAAAACTTAACCAGATATCACCAACAACTCCCTTGTACCATTGTTCTGGAGTTATATTTTCACAACCAATATTAGTCATATCAACGGTGGCACATCTAAAGCCCTCTTGTTGCAAGCGGTGCTTTGTTTTTACCATGAGTGAAGATTTCCCCATTTGCCTACAGCTGAGAATGTAGCAAAATTCACCCTGTTTCAATGCTTCATAAAGCTCTATATCTGCTCTGCGCTCGACATAGCTAGGAGCATCACTGGTGAGCGTACCACCAACTTGATACCGATAATTATTCATCTAATTGATTTTAAATTTGTTTTATATTTATTGGGACATCCAAGAAAATTTATATATTTATTGATGGGTAAGCAAGTCCTTACTAATAACCCTCAAAACTAGCTTAAGAACTTCCTAAAAGCACTAGCATCATTTTACTTTCCCAACTGTTGGCTAAAATAAAGACGGTATAACTTACACATGACACTAGCTTGATTGCCGTTTAATTGAACCAAACCCATACTTTCTAGTTTATAAGCTGCGATCGCGTCTAACTCCACTTTTTCATCTGTTGCAATTACTTGTTGCATCGCTGACATTAATTCTGGTTCTTTTTGCAGTAGTGCTAACAGTTCTCGTAAATGCTGACCGTAAATTCCTACTGGTGTATATGCAGTTTCTAATAACACCTCCAGCGGCATTTCTCCCTGACAGAGATGATAAAATGCAAGGCTCACCAGATAGGGATGTCCTCCTACCATTGTTTGTAGGGATGCAAGACTTTTTGCCCCTTCTGAATCTTTTGCATAATTTAGTCCGTAACGTAATGCTAAATTCTGTACCTGCTTGAGGGTAAATGGTGGCAGTGTAATTGTTAGCCCTACATTGAAAGGCGATTGGTTGAGCTTCAGCGGAATATAAATTTCTGTAGTGTGAACCACTACCATCCGCAGTTTTTGCCAAGTATCATCTTGCTTTGCTTGTTCGTGCCAAAATCGCAGCATTGGCAGAAAGTCTTGGGCAATATTGGGATGTTCAAAAACCCGATGGACTTCATTTAAAGCCAAAACTACAGGATTATCGTGAATGTACTGCAACAGATATGCTTCAAAATAGATTTTGCAGCTTACTTTGCTACCCATTTCTATATCCCAAAAATCATCAAGACAGGGAAGGAGATTTAACTGCCTGCTGACATTTACACAAAACCAACGCAAAAATTTATCCAGGGAAGTAAAAACGTCTTGGTCAGCTTCTTGAAAGTCTAAATAGACAATTTGATAATCTCGCTCTCTAGCGTAAGCAATCATCCGATTCAGTAGAGAACTTTTTCCCATCTTTCTCGGTGCTTTGATGCGGATTAAGCAACCAGGATGTAAAATCTCATTACAGACAAGTTCTTCCAGGGAAGGGCGATTAATGTAAAGAGGAGAACCCAGTGCAACCGGGCCGCTAGGAAATTCTATCTTGCTTGCTGAAAAAAAGTCTGGATAAACCATTTCTAAGCTAGATTCTTCGCCGAACTTTGGTTGGATCTGATTTTCTTGATTAATGATGTCGTCTTGCAGGTGATTGTTCAAGGCTAAATGCAGATTTTTTTTCGTTACTCTTTTTCCAAGTGCAATGGAAAGGTCTTGCCATAACTCAGAGCCAACTTCCTTGATGTAATTGTTGCCATAGCCTGATACCTCTGCCATTTCACCGTAAGTTTTGCCCAACCATGATTGATAGAGTACAAACCACTGAATTGAACCGAGAGGCTTGTCTTGCAGAATTTTTTTTACAGATTGTAGAAGCTTATCCACAGCGTATAAATTGTTAAGCAGCTAGGAAATTTACTTATACTTTTTAGAGGATGTTTGAAAAGTATTAGGCGAGTATAGAATTCGCTACTACACAAAACTTAGTCCACCTTTCCTGCGGAACGCTACGCGAGCATAGACTAAGAGAAAATCAAGAGTTTTTAACCCACGGACGTGGGTTTGGTTTGTGTAGCCGCGACTTCCAGTCGCCCGATGAATAATAAATTAGACTTTTCAAACAACCTCTTAGACTATTTAATAATATACATCTGAATACATCTGAAAAAATACTTAAACACACAAAAATCCCAGATTGCATTGATACAGTTTTCAACTCTATCAATACATCACAATGATTATTCTATTTATATATTTTTAAATATTCTTTGTATAATTATATATTTTTATCTTAAAGATTAGTCCTTGCTACTTGGAGTAAGAGGTTAGTTCAGCCGAATACAACTTTGAAAAGCTAGTGATAACGATGGTTCACTGGTGTGAGATCCTAGAAAGAGTCAATGGAGTGCGAACAAAATGGAACAACATCAGAAGCCAACGGTTGTAATTACGGGTGCCTCTTCGGGGGTGGGTTTATATGCTGCAAAAGCTCTTGCTGACAAGGGATGGTATGTAGTACTCGCATGTCGGGATTTAGCGAAGGCACAAAAAGCAGCCCAAGCTGTGGATATCCCCTACAACAGTTATACCAGCATACATATTGACCTTGGCTCCTTGGAAAGTGTTCGACAATTTGTGAAGAACTTCCGAGCAACTGGAAAGTCTCTAGACGCTTTGGTGTGCAACGCTGCAATTTATATGCCCTTAATCAAGGAGCCGTTACGCAGTCCAGAAGGCTACGAGTTAACTGTCACCACCAATCATCTGGGTCATTTCCTATTGTGCAACCTAATGCTAGAGGATCTGAAGAAGTCATCTTTAGAGCCAAGGCTCGTAATTTTAGGAACCGTCACCCATAATCCAGACGAACTGGGTGGGAAAATTCCGCCACGTCCTGATTTGGGAGATTTACAGGGTTTTGCAGAAGGGTTTAAAGAACCGATCGCAATGATTGATGGCAAGAAATTTGAGCCAGTCAAAGCTTACAAAGACAGCAAGGTTTGTAACGTACTGACTATGCGCGAACTGCACGATCGCTATCACGAGTCAACTGGTATCGTCTTCAATTCTCTCTATCCGGGATGTGTTGCCGAAACACCGCTATTTAGAAACCACTATCCCCTGTTTCAGAAAATCTTCCCATTATTCCAGAAGTATATCACTGGGGGATACGTGTCTCAGGAGTTGGCAGGAGAAAGGGTTGCTGCCGTGGTTGCCGATCCTGAGTATAATCAATCCGGTGTCTACTGGAGTTGGGGAAATCGCCAGAAGAAAGATGGTAAGTCCTTTGTACAAAAGGTTTCTCCTCAAGCCCGTGATGATGACAAAGGCGATCGCGTCTGGGAATTAAGCGCCAAGTTAGTTGGACTTGCTTGAAGCAAGAAGATTTGATATTGAGGTGATTATTAAGTCACCTCTGAATTTCTTGATAGGTTTACTTGTTATAAAAAACCAACTTCTACTTTTTCATAATTCCATACAGCAAAAATTTAATTTATCGGTAAGAAAAAGCGGAAGAAATGCATGATAAATTCTGATTTGGAAATCATCAATAGCATGGTCGAATACATGCATAACTTTCTAGAAAAGCCGCATCGTGCTTTTGGCAATATGCCTATTTGCCCCTTTGTCGAAAAAGCACGTCTCCAAAATAATATCCTTTACCACATTTATCGTTTTTCACCTAATTATGACCTTAATTTAAATTCGCATCTCATCAAGTTAATCGATGATTTCCGCACCTCAATAAGCTACGAAGTTATGTTGATTATTCACCCAGATCAACAAGCAATGACACTGAATGAAAGTCAGCATTTTGTAAAACATTTAAATGAAATTATTTCTGGTACGGGTTTGACTGCTTTTGCTGGAAATTCTGACGATAAATTTAACATTCAGGGAGTTTATACAAGACAAGCGCCTTACATACACCTGACTATCCAAACTGACAAAAGTATTAAAATAGCTTCAGAACTATTACTTAAAACTCGTTATTATCAAAATTGGTCAGCAGAAAATCTAAAATATGTTGGTTTTCCGAGAAAGTAGGTAATATCGACTCTCTTGACTGATACATGTCAAATATTGTATAATTATGAACGCATAGAAGGGGAGTAGCTCGCTGGCTAAAAAAAGCCAGTACATCTGAATCAACATACTGGCGATGAGCCTGGTTCAGATGGCAAATAATCAATATTTGATAGCGAGACCTTCACTAAGTTCACACCGAAAAGTGTAAACTTGGTGAGGTCTTTTGGCTCTCATCAAGCTTCACATCGGTAAACGATTCTTCAGGAGCTTGAGAGAGTGTTAACAGCTTTTACCGCAGCTTTATTACTAATTACAGTTTCAGAATTAGGCGATAAAACATTTTTTATTGCTGTAATTTTGGCAATGCACCATCCTAGGCGGCTGGTGTTTATAGGTGTGACATCTGCTTTGGCAGCGATGACAATCCTTTCGGTGATATTTGGACAAGCGGTATCTCTGTTACCAAAAGTTTATATTCATTATGCCGAAATAGCTTTATTTATTGCCTTTGGAATCAAGCTGCTATACGACGCTAGTAAGATGTCCGCTGCTGCTTGTGACACAGAAGTTGTAGAAGAAGCCGAAGCAGCGGTGAAACAAGCAGATTTGCAGCTACCAAAGCATAAGACACCCTTGGCAATTATCATAGAAGCCTTTGTCTTGACATTTATGGCAGAGTGGGGCGATCGCACCCAAATTGCCACCATTGCCCTAGCCGCAGGTAATAATCCTGTTGGAGTGACAATAGGTGGAATTTTAGGACATGCCATTTGTGCTGCGATCGCTGTTATCGGTGGCAAAATGATTGCCGGACGCATTTCTGAGCGTCAACTCACCCTGATTGGCGGATTCCTGTTTTTAGTCTTTGGCGTTGTTGCCGCCATTGAGGGAGCGTAAGGGGAGGCAGGGGAGGCAGGGGAAGCAGGGGGAGAATTAATAGATCAATGCCCAATCCCCAGTCCCCAATCCCCAGTCCCCAGTCCCCAGTCGCCAATCCCCATCATTTAGGCTTACTTTCCAATGAAGGCGCGGAAGATGGAGCAGATTTAGGAATAGGAGGAAGCGTTGCTGCCTTTTTAATTTCGTCTCTGTACTGAGCAGGTGCTAAAGCTGCGGCACTATCAAACAAAGGTTTTGCCTCTGCGTCTTTGCCCTGTTGTTTCAGAAGCATCGCTTTTGCCACAACGGGGCGAAAATCCTTAGGATCTTTCTTAATTGCCTGGTCATAAGCAGAGCTAGCTTGAGTGTACCGTTTTTGAGAAGCATGAACAGAACCTAATAGCACCTGCACGGCTACCGTATCTACACTTCCAGGTTGAATTGTATTTGCTTGGGCTGCGTTAGAAAGGGTTTCTTGTAACAAACCAATGGCTGCTTCGGGGCGTTGTTGACTCATTAACAGAGCCACCATTCCTTGCAAAGCCTTCAAATCACCTGGTTTTGTAGATAAAATCGAGCGATAAGCTTGAGCGGCTCCTTCGCGATCGCCAATTTGCTGTTTGGCTTGAGCTAGTAGCACTGAATACTCAGACTGTTCGGGATTTAGCTTGGCCAGCTTTTCTAGTGGTTCAATGACTACTTGGATATCAGCAGGTTTTACCTCACTTTTGTCTTTTTGACTTAATAGTTGCAGCCGCGCCTGTAATAGACCCTTAAGCGCAGTCTGATTTTCTGGTTCCCTTTGCAAAACCTGTTCATAACCTCGTGCTTCGTCTTCCAGTTTTGATTTTTGGTCAGCGGGGGACAAACTGCCTTTGGTGCTAGCAGTATTTTGACTTGAGGGTGGCGTATTATTAAATGCTCCAATTATGGGAATCACCGAAACACCCACAAAAGCAAGAATTGCCAGCGCCAAGATGACTTGAACTATCCAGCGATTGCGTGTTTGAGACACAGTTTTGTCTTTCTCCTAAATTTTAATGACATGAGCATTTACACAAATCGTAAAGTTAAAAATTTCCAAAACTTTGCGGAATACTGCCAATTGCCTGTGAATTTTATAACAATTAACTATCTACACTGCTAAAGTAAGTGATGACTTTAGGAGGAGCCGTCAGAATTGTACCTATGATATGCTTCCGAAACTAGTGTAAAGCCGCTAAATTAGACATTTAGTGTTTATACACTAAATTTAGCGCCTTTAGGATTGTCTAGAGTACCCTGGTGTGACTTTGTGAAAAGCCAATATACTTTCAATCAGTCGCACAAATGCTCTTTCCAGCTGCCTTTGTAAAATCCCACAATGGGATGTGTCTCCGCCGCAAGGAGTTTTTATGAATTCCGACCTGATGCCGTTGCCTGAATCTTCCAATTCTTCTGCCTCTAACCAGGGCCCAACTAAAATAGAGGCAGCCGCTAATGTTCACATAGCAGCCCACTCCTCTAAACCTGAAAATTTGCCTGTCAAACCCAGCGAGACTGACTCAAATGGGAACTTGATCAATCGACAGCAACCGATTCCGCCTCCCAGTGAACCGATGCAGTATCGAGCGATCGGATTAGTCCGAGGTCGCTATCATGCTAGCAGCGAACAATTTACTCAAGGTACTCTGCTGACCGCAGATGGTGTAGAACTCAATGCCGTCCTCCTAGGCCGGATTATGAGCTTAGTCAAAAATCACTTAGACTTAGAAAAAGAACACCTGTGGGTAGTATATCCACGTACAAGACAAGAAAATGATACCTTGCACATCCAAATCGTCGGAGTTTGGGAGCCAGAAAATCTGGCTAAAAACTCAACAGATGAGGACGAGTTAGATTTGGAATTGCAAGAGTTACAGACACCCGATGATGGCTTATCCGAAAATTCTGAACTAAACACAGCCGTAATACCCTCATCAGAAGTTGCAGATGGTGGTTTTTCTGTTCGTGGTGAAGTAGTATACCAGTCTTTTGATGCTAAAAGTTTGGTAGTCAAAATTAGGCAGGCTCCACGCAAATCAACTGATAAACCCAAATATTTTAAGTTGAAATTGAGGGGCGTGCTGACCACTAAAGCAGTAGGAAAATTCTGGGACTTCCAAGCCAAGCGAGAAGCTGACGTTTTGATCGTAGAAAAAGCTGAGGCGATCGCTGATTTGCCCAAAAAACGCAAACCACCATTCAAAGGTGGCCCTCGTGCTGGTAGTGGTGGTGGTTTTGGTGGAAGAAAACCATTCCCCCCTAGACGCAGTGGCGAAACCCCTCGTCCCATCAAGAAAACAGGCGTAAGCAGCGACCCCTCTGTGGTGTCAAAGCCTATACCAAAAACACCCACTCCTAAACCGATTAAGCGACCGAAACCGACTCAAGAGTAGGGTATGGGGCAATTCAATTTTGGATTTTGGATTTTAGATTTTGGTGAAGCAGCGCGGTCTTGGGGGTTTCCCCCATGAGCGACTGCTGTTAGCGCAGCGTTAGCGAGGTACGAGCGTCACCCGTTCGCACAGCGTCTCCCCTTGGGAGAAGGGATTAAATTCCAATCTAAAATCCAAAATCCAAAATCTAAAATTCTTACTCCCCACTCCCCAGCCTCAAAAATCCGTCCGCCGGTCTTGGGGTAGAAAAGATCGCTCCATCGGAATTGGAGAAACTGGTTCTGTAAGGGTAAACGTACCTGCTTCGATCCACTTTTTCAACTCTAGGGCGACTTGCCTAGAAAAAAACAAACTCGCTAAGGGGGCAGAGCGTATAGCTTTGCCCTCTATGGTGATTCGCCCAGATTTGAGTTGGGCGTAACTCACCAAACCAAAGGTGGGACGGACGCGCCGGGGAATGGAAAAATCCACTATTGGCGCGACTAAATCTTGATCTTGCACAGCACAGTGTTCAACTACTTGTTCATTTAATACAGGCAGTGGTACACCAACACCTAACATTAATGAGGGGCCGTAACTTTTGAAGTAACACCCCCGCACCCAATGAGCATCCATTTGCTTGGCATCACCAATTAAAGCTAAAGTCGCAGAAGGCCCAATCGGTGTACGATTAGGCAAACGCTTTTGTAAGGGGAAATGCTGAGTGCCTTCCCAGGCGACATAGCCAATACCACCGCCTAAAAAAATTCGAGTCCCGATACCAACGAGTTGCAAATCGGGGTCGTTGAGTAAAGGAGAAATAGCACCAGGGTTAGAATAAACAGCATTCCCCAGACGTGGTTGTAATGGGCCGAGATAGGTGAAGAGAGGGCGATCGCCACCATTTACACCAACAATAAAATTTTGATAAAGATTGCGCGGATTGAATAAATAAAACTGATTAATCGTTTCACTGGTAATTGTAGTTTCAAAATTTGCTCTGGGGTAACAATCTGTGACTTGTCCTTGCGCTTTTACGTGTATAGGTTTACCAGCGATCAAATCTTCGATTACATGACCGCCGCCACGTTCTCGGACTTCTTCACCGTCCATCGCTTCCATCGCACAACTCGCACCCAAATATAAATCTACTGCCCCAAAACCAGAGTATGCTGGCACACCATCCAGCCAGCAGCGGCGAATTTTGATTGGGGGATCAGTGTGTCCCAGATTAATAATTGCACCACTTGACTCCATCGGCTCAAAAGTGCCAGTGGTAATTACATCAACTTCTTTAGCAGCTTTAGTAACACCGATTTCTACAACTCGTGCTTTTAACTCTTCAGTTGTCAACACTACTGCACGTTGGCGGCTGATTTTCTCGTTAATTTCTGCAATTGTTCGCATCTTATCAGTGCTAGCGCTTCCTGGTGAATGGGGAAAAGAAATTTTCATTGCTCATTGTGAGCGCAGATTATGGAGACTCTTGTATTGTTTCATCTTGAAATAGTTGTCGCCAATCTCTGCGCGAAAGATTAACACTCTAGATGAGGTTAAAATCCATGAAAAAATAATTCAACTATTGCAAAGTCCAAATCATATATTTTTTGGGGCAATCACGATACTTGTGTTAAAAATATCTCTTATCTAGGTAAAGTTACCATCTAAAAAGCCTTGCATTATCAATCAAATGTATGTATGGTTAAGATTGATTAGACTTACTGGACTTAAATGATTTTACGTAAACCAAAAGAAATATTTCTGGCTTTGGTAAAGCATTCTAAACCATCTAGTCAATCGCAAAACTTGAAGACATAGCACATTATAGAAAGTTTTGGGAAGGGAGAAACTACTTAAGAGTGGGAATAAAAGGGATGTTGCCAAAGTTGGAAGGCTAACTATTTATAGTGAAGCTGCTCTCCAGCAAAATTATCCTGACTTCTAGCTCCTCAAAGCAATTCTACTTGTTGCTATTCATTTTATTGCTACATTTCACCCCATAACGAATTGAGTAAGAGGCAATGACTACTTCTGAATTAACTAATTTTGACCAAAGAAACCAAAGTAAGACTTCCAATAAGATTGAAAACTTATCCTCACCATCAGATGAAAAAAAGTTGTTTAACTTGAAAGTAATAGAATATTTATTACTTGCAGCTTTTTTCTCTGCTGGAATCGTGATTATTTTGCTTTCAGACGATAAAACAGTTGTAATTTCTGGAGCAGTATCTCTAACTTTTTTGTTTTTCTTATTGCTCATCAACAGACAGGTATTTCAGAACTATAAACAGGCTGCTTATCAGTCTGAACTCACCAAAAAGGCTGAACTTTATAGTTATCTATTGACCAATCCTAATTCTTGGGATAAAGATACGCTGACTCTGACAAGAGGGAAGGCTTTACAATATAGCCAAGACTTGATTGACGATTATAAAAAAATTAGGAGTTTATCAAGGAACCTTTATTATAGTTTACAAATTGCGACAGTGATTTTATCAGGAGTCACACCAATTTTAGTTCTGGTAGACAAATTAGAAGCAGGACAAGCTTGGCTCAAGTGGCTCCCTGTGCTTTGCCCAGCTGTTGCTTCTATAGTCGCTAGTATAGTTACGTCTTTTCCTTTTCAGAAGAATTCACTTGCTGCGAATACAGCCGTTGAATTGCTAGAAGCTGAACAAGAGAAATTTATATTGGGCGTGACTCCGCCTTATCGTTGCTATGATGTATCTGATGAAAGCCAACAGCAACAAAAGGCAAGTCAAGCATTAGAATACTTTATTGTTCAAGTTAACAATATTCATCTCAACCAATTGCAACAAACGAGCGAGACGCAATCAGAGAAGACAGAATCAGCTTCATCTAATGAGTCAAATAAATCAGGAGCAGAGGCAACGAAATAGGGGATAACTGATTAGCTATTAGCTAATTGTGGTTATTAATTAGTCAATTAATTTTGGATTTTAGATTTAGCAGCGTCGCAAAACTCCCCAATTCTGAAAAGGTTGGGGATTTTGTTGTTCATAAACAATTAGAATACTCTATAATCAGACGCGATAAATCGCCGTCTCTACAATAATCAGTATTGGTAGAGACGGCGATTAGCATAGCGGGATGTACTCCTACGGGGAAGCAAGCTACGCGATCGCATCTCGTAGAGAATACGGTTTTAACCTATACTTAGAGGCCTGTGGACTCGCTGGCAGAGGCTCTCGTAGAGAAGAGACTGTGAAGCACCGCCACTCGTACAGAATACCTAACTGAATTCTGACTTCTTCTTGAAAAAATTGATATCATGTGGTATTTACCTATCTTCCAGCGCTTTCGGCAACTGCTACAACCACGGCGTCGTTTAGCAATTTTTGAAGCTTGTCTGATTGGTTTGGTTTCTGCTCTTGGAGCGGTCTTACTCAAATCGGGGGTGGGATTGCTAGGCGCTTGGCGAGTGCAGACATCGCTACTGCTACCAGCTTGGTTAGTGCTGCCAGGTATCGGACTCGCTTGTGGATTCCTCGCGGGATGGCTAGTTGAGCGCGTAGCACCAGAAACTTCTGGGAGCGGCATTCCTCAAGTGAAAGCAGTGTTAGCGCGTATACCAATGGCTTTAGATTTGCGGGTTGCCGTGGTCAAGCTAGTGGGTGGTATTCTGGCACTAGGTTCTGGGCTAGCTCTAGGGCGGGAAGGGCCAACAGTTCAACTTAGCGCAGCGTTAGCAGCTCAACTTAGTCGGTGGTTTCCGACTTCACCAGACCACCGCCGCCAGTTGATTGCTGCTGGTGCAGGAGCCGGGTTAGCGGCTGCCTTTAATGCACCGATCGCAGGTGTATTATTTGTAGTAGAAGAATTATTACAGGATTTTTCTGAATTTACCTTGGGCACTGCGATTCTGGCTTCTTTTATCGGTGCCGTCGTCTCGCGGGTATTGGGTGGTCGCAGTCTGGATCTCAATTTAGCATTAACTGCTTCTAAGACAGATTTTTTTGTTCAAGATATTCCCTTCTATTTGGTATTGGGGGTTGTGGCTGGGTTGATGGGAGTGCTGTTCAATCGCGGGATTATTGCCAGCTTAACTGTTTACCGCCGTTCTCTACGTTTTGGATTACCTGCTCGTGTGGCTTTAGCTGGGTTAGTGTCTGGGGTAATTGTGGCATTACTACCGCTAGCGTTTCGAGATAACACAGGACTGCGGGAAATTTTAATTACAGGTGAGGCTAGCTGGTCAATAGCTGCGATCGCCTTTGTCTCCCAGTTTATCTTAACTCTCGTAGCTTATGGCTCTGGTGTCCCAGGTGGATTATTTGCTCCGGCTTTGACCCTTGGGGCTGCTCTTGGCTACTTGGTAGGTATGGGAGAACACGCTCTGCTGCTTCCTTTTGGGATAGCGACTGGATTACCAATTACATACGCCTTGGCAGGAATGGGCGCTTTTTTTACTGCGGTGGCCAGAGTGCCAATGACGGGAATAGTCATTGTGTTTGAAATGACTACAGATTTCAATTTGGTACTGCCCTTAATGATTGGCTCTGTAACGTCGTATCTAGTTGCTGAAAAGTTAGCGCCAGGCTCGCTATACGACAAACTTTTGGAGTGGAATGGCATCATTATCCAAAAAGCAGCACCAGCGGGGGGGATAATGACAAATTTGACAGCCAAAGATGTCATGCAGCAGCAGGTAGAAACTCTGGATACAGAGATGCCTTTAGATGAAGTAATCCAAGCATTCGCCCGTTCTCACCATCGTGGCTTTCCAGTGGTAGAGGAGAGCAAGCTTGTAGGGATTGTGACGCAATCAGATTTACTTAATATTCGCGATCGCAACTTAGCCAGCGATACTCCCTTAGGGGAAATTATGACCACTACTCCGGTGACAGTCACACCGATTCACACCCTAAGCAATGTACTGTATTTACTCGATCGCTATCAAATCAGTCGCTTGCCAGTGGTAAATGGACGAAAACTGATTGGGATTATTACCCGTGGAGATATTATTCGGGCGGAAGCAGACCATCTTAATGGTGCAAATGCAACCCCCAAACTACGACCAGATCCTTCATACATAGTTTACCAAACGCGATCGCCCAGCACTGGTAGAGGTAGATTATTAGTGCCCGTAGCTAATCCCGAAACTGCGGGTATTTTATTACAAATGGCAGCAGCTATTGCCCGCGATCGCCATTATGAAATAGATTGCGTGCAAGTGATGCTGATACCCCGCCACAGTTCCCCGTCGGAAACACAGGTAAGAACCGCAAAAAGTCGCCGCTTGCTACGACAAGCAGAAGTCTTAGCAAAAAAATGGCAAATTCCCCTACATACGCAGATTCGAGTTACCCACGATGTTGCCCAGGCAATTTTAGAGACAATCAACGAACAGCACATCGATCTAATTTTAATGGGATGGAAAGGTAACACATCTACCCCTGGTAGGATTTTTGGCAACGTTGTTGACACCATAATTCGCCAAGCCACTTGCGAAGTCGTATTAGTAAAATTAGGCACTACTTCTCACTCCTCACTCCCCACTCAGCACTCGCCACTCAGCACTCAGCACTCCTTTAACAGTTGGCTAGTTCCAATGGCTGGAGGCCCTAATTCCCAACTGGCGATTAAATTGTTACCAGCTTTAATTACATTGGGAAATGAACCACAAATTCGTCTGACACAGGTGTTTAAACCATCTGAACTTAAGCCAGATATGTCAGTTTTAGAACAAGCCATTCGCCATTTGATGCGTCGGCGTAAATTGTCCAGCAGTGTAGTTGCTCTCCCAGTCCAAGCTAATTCAGTTGCAGAAGGTGTGATTAACCTAGTAAAAACCGAAGGTTATGATGTTGTAGTTTTGGGAGCTTCACGCGAGGGATTGTTGCAGCAGGCGATTCAAGGTAATATTCCAGAAGCGATCGCCTCTGGTGTAGAAAGTACAGTGATTTTGGTTAGGGGTGCAATTAATACTTAAAAAATCCAAAGCTAATTGAACATCTACTAGGAGTTTTAAGAGGATGTTTGAAAAGTTTTCGGCGAATTAATAGGGGGTCTAACCATTATTCCTCATTACTCTGATTTGAGTCCGTTGAAACGGACTTGAACTATTAGCCCGAAATTTATTTCAGTGCGGGAAAGCAACGCCAAACCAATGTTTTAGGGGTGATATCATGTCCGATTATTTTTAATAATAAAATATTCCAATAATTAGGGAAACAATTATTGGTATTAAAATTGGAATAGCAACTATCAGTCCCCACTTGCCAAACTTAATTTCCTCACCCTCAGATTTTAAAAATGCAATCCAACCGACAACGCCCATTAAAATCCAAATAAACCCAAAGGCAAGAAATATAATAAATACTGAATCATCCATTTTAAAAAAATTAAATTTAATTTATATAGAAAACCTGGAAAATGAATTTTTATTCATCCTCCATTTTACTAAGACCTCAGATGTTAACTGCTATTAATTCACCGTTTCTATGTAAGTCGGCACGATAAAACCAAACTGTGTAAAGAAAAGTAAACAAGGCTCAAACTCTTTTCCCCCTGCGTTATCCCAACGATAATTCTTTACGCCGACCTACTTATGGCTACATTTAATTCATCTCCCAAATCTTGAGAATGTTCTCACCACTCCCACCACCGGCAATAGTTTGTCCATCTGGGCTGATGGCAACAGCATAAATATATCCAGAACCCGTCTCTAAAGTGCGGATTTCTTTTCCTATAACTGGATTCCAAAGTTTGATTGTTTTATCACTACTCCCACTGACAAGGGTAACACCATTTAGATTTGCACTTGGCAAAAAGGCGACAGAATTAACCTTATCCTTATGTCCCTTTAAGGTATGAATTAACTTTCCTGTTTTCAGATTCCACAATTTAATTGTCTTGTCACTACTGCCACTGGCAAGGGTGATACCATCAGGAGCAAAAGCGACTGAAAGAATCGACTCTGCATTTCCCCCCAAAGTGCGGATTAACTTTCCTGTCTCCAGATTCCACAATTTAATTGTCTTATCCCAACTACCGCTAGCAAGGGTTTTACCATCAGGACTGAAGGCGACAGATTGAACCCCATTGGTATGTCCCTCCAAGGTGCGGATTAACTTTCCTGTCTCCACATTCCACAGCTTGATTTTCATATCCTTACTAGCGCTGCCACTAGCAAGAATTTTGCCATCAGGGCTGAAAGCTACCGAAGTAATTCCGTCGCTATGTCCCTGTAAGGTGCGGATTAACTTTCCTGTCTCCACATTCCACAGCTTGATTGTTTTGTCTGCACTACCACTGGCAAGAGTCTTGCTATCAGGACTAAAGGCGACAGTCCAAATCCAATTGGCATGTCCTTCTAGAGTGCGGATTGCTTCTCCACTTGCTATATTCCAAAGCTTGATTGTCTTATCATCACTAGCACTGCCAAGGGTTGTGCCATCAGGACTGAAAGCTACGGAATTCACATCGCTGGAATGCCCCTTGAGAGATTTGGGTAGAAAAGAAGTTTCCGAGACGCTTTTTGGGGAAGGAATCGGCGAAGAAATCGACGGAGAAAATTCGCTCATTGTATGGGGACGAGTTTGGAAATACCAAACTCCCCCTAACCCTAATATCAAAATGCTAGAACCTAACAGCAGTTGACTTTTCAGATTCTTATTTAATTTTGATGAAACTGGCTCCTTATTGACTCGGGTAGCTGTAAATGTTGGTGTAATTATAGTCGGGGGTACTGATGACGATAGTGGTAGCCGAGTTGTTAAGTCAGTGATGACTTCATCAGCCGATTGGTAACGCTTTTGGATGTCTTGTTGCAACAGCTTATCCAAAACTTCACCCAACTCTATAGACACAGAAATCCCATCCTTACCTGGACTGGTTAAATATTGTCGCCAAGACGAAACCCAACCATAACCTTGCTTTATCCACAATTGAGATGGGCGAACCCCGGTGAGTAAATGAAAACAAGTCGCCCCCAAACTGAATAAATCACTGGCTGGGTAAGCTTTTCCATCTTGCATCTGTTCCAGTGCAGTGTAACCATGTGAGCCAATAACAGTGCCCATTTTAGTCTGCACTGTTGCCGTCAGTTGCTTAGAGGCTCCAAAATCAATTAGCACTAATCGCCCATCACTTCGACGGCGAATAATATTCTGTGGTTTGATATCCCGGTGAATCACTCCCCGCACATGGATAAACTTCAGCACAGGTAATAAATCTAGCAAAAATTCGCGAATCTCTATTTCGCTATAGTTTCCCCGCGTCTCCCATTCCTTAAGCAAATTTTGCCCATCAATAAACTGCTGTACCAAAAACAGATAATGATTTTGCTCAAAATAAGCCAATAAAGTTGGAATTTGCGGATGTTCTGCGAGTTCTTGTAGTCGGCTTGCTTCTTGTTTAAATAGCTGAGTAGCCTTTGTTAGTGGCCCAGTTCCCTGAAGTTTTGGTGCGAATTGCTTCACAACACAGCATTCATTAAGTTTGTGTACATCTTCTGCCAGATAGGTTCTACCAAATCCGCCCTCATCTGACAATACCTGAATGGGACAATAGCGACCTCCTAGTAGGGGTATCAATTCCGCTCTACAACTGTGGCAATAGTTGTTTTTATCAGAATTTCGGGGGTTTTGGCAATCGGGATTCACACAACAGAGCATACTGGGAATCCATTTCAATTGGGGTATATATTCATCTTAAGTCATGCAGTATAATCTCTCTTGTTAGTAAATATCACTGAGATACCATACAAATCCCCAATTTCCTTACCTCATCAGGTATTGAAGAATTTAGATAACTTGGAAGAATCTTTGCTTGAGCGATGCCTTTTGACGAATCAATCGGCGTAATCTCTGCTTGGGTCTTACATCTACAGTTTGCCATTCAGTCAGTCTTACAAAAAAAGATATGGGCAATAATCCGAAAAGCAGCATTTTAAGTTTGTAGTTCAGTATATACTTACGAGATTAGATTTTATTCTAGTAATATAAATTAAGAATATAATTTTTCTAATCTAATGATGACAAATATTTGAGGGATGTAGGATATATGAATTTAGTTAGATTACAGGAAATTACTTTGGCAAGCTTCTAAGTGTATGCGCTAAATTTACCTTTCCGTTTAAATAAGAATAATTCAGATTTATTTGCTGCGGTAAAAGCAGCAAATGATAAATAAAGATTATCCTATTTCTGAAAGACAAAATTATCAGCAAAACTAGGAGTTTAATTATGCTAGTAGAAACCAAAAACTATCACCGCAAATTAAGTCAGCTTTTAATTTGTTGCGTAAGTAGTAGTTTGTTAATTACAAGTAATGTGCTGCCTATAAATGCTTTAGGAAAACCTCAAAATTCTCAAGGCTTTATAATTGCCAAATCACCCGATGAGAGACAACCAGAAGCAGTAAAAAAAGGAATTGAGCAAATTCCTCCTTCTCAAGCATCAATCTCTCCAAGACGGAAGATATCTGTTGATTCACCAATACAGCAAACTCCTCGTATATCATCTAACACAGAAGATTCTCAGCCAACTTCTAGCGTTTCAAATGATAGCTCTACTCCTAGATCGTCTGGACGCAGGACTTCTAACTCAAACTCTAATCGTTCCAATGGTGGTACATCTAGATCGTCTGGAGGTAGAACTGCTAACTCAAACGCAAATCGTTCTAATGGTAGCTCTGGAAGAGTTCGCAAGCCAAGTTCTAATGTAGCTACAGGGAACCAAAATCTCGATAATTCAGCACTTTCTTCTGCAACACTTACTTATAAAGAGATTAACTTTGTAGATGTTGCATTGGGCATTCTGAGTAAAGGTGACTTTAAATCTGAAGGTAGATATTTTCATTTCTACGAGTTTGAAGGGAGAGAAAATCAATTAATCCAAATTAGGCTTGTTGGCAGTAATGATACACGCAGATCCAATAACTTGAGTTTAAAACCCTTGTTGTTTCTGCACGATCCTGATAATAATATCGTCGTCAAAAAAGGCACTTTGGATAAGAGCAGTGGTGGCGATGATGCATTTATTTTTGCACGGCTGCCGAAGAATGGCATTTACAAGATTGCAGTTACTAGCCAAGATCCTGGAGAGATAGGTCGCTATAGTTTGGCTTTGAGGAATGACAGAGCTAGCTATACTTTAGATGAATCAGGTCAATTAACTGCCAAAAGCTCAACCCTGAAACAAAATGGCGGTGCTTACAATGTTTCTAATTTTCAAGGCAAAAAAAATCAGCTTGTAAGTATTCGTGTAGATAGTGTTGATGAAGAGTTTTCGCCTTATGTAGCTTTGCTAAATTCTCAAGGACAGGCGATCGCTATTGATAAAGACAAAGATAAAAATGGTGTGTATAGTGCTTTAATTGACCGAGCTAGGCTGCCTGAAGATGACACTTATTATATAGTTGTTACTTCCAAAAATCCACAGGAACACGGTAGATACAGATTGACTATTTTCTAATACCAATTATGCATGAAGATGCACATAATTAAGACTCCCAAAGACATCAGCTACGGTGTACACACAAGTCTTAAATAGGTGATTAACCAAGGTTTTACCGCACCCTAACCCTCCCCTTATAAAGGGGAGGAAACTAGATTCAAGGCTGTATTATGCAGCTTTCTGTTTGACTACTAAGGCTTTTAAGATAGTTGCAGTTTTTTCAACGCCTCCAGAATCAAAGCTAATTTTCTTTGGTTGTTTTTTGAGGTAATTAATAATATTAATAGCCAAGTAATCAGGTTGCAAATGATTATGATTTATCAATTTGACGATTCCTAAATTGCTTAATTTTTCGGCTCTAATGCTTTGTTCTCGATCTTGGTTGCCTGTAAAGGGAAGAATCATGGCTCGCACACCTGTGGTTAGAACATTCATTGTGGTGTTATAGCCAGGCATGTTTATCGAGAGGTCTGCTTTTTTCATGTAATTTAGCAAGTAAGGAGTATAGCGTCGAATATGAATATTTTTACTATATTTTGCCATTGCTTGCAGTTCATTAAATTTTGAATCTGGGATGAATGGCCCCGTAAAAACCTGAATGTTGTGCGGCAGTCCTTTCTCTAAGAAAGGGGCTGTGTTCACTACACATTCAAGCAATTCATGACCAAATCTCCCACCTCCTACGCTAACTAAAATCAGGGGTTTGTCTGATTTAATAATTTTTCGATCTTCATCAGTAAAAACAGGGTTTTTCGGCGGTTCTTGCACGACATATCCGGTATAATATAACTGACATTTGAGGTCATTGACTCTAGAAAAGGTTTCTTCTAATGGAACTAATTTTTGGTCGCCGTGAACCAACAACATATCAAAATATTTGTTGATTAAGTGACATACTTTTTCTTCGTGTTTTGTCTGCTTGTCTGGTTTAGCAACGACAATATCTCGCAAACTAGAAACGACTTTAGTGGAGCTTCTATTTGATTTTGCTCTTTCTAACAAGGGAATTAATTCAAAAGAGAAGCGTCTTCTTCCAAAGGGGAATAATTCAACTATTAAGATATCAGGCTGGAATTGATCAAATATTTCTAGAAGTCGATTTTTTCTGATTTCCTTGACTTCGTTAAGGCTAAAAGCATCATCTACTACTTGCTGTTCGGCAAATTCTGCGTCAGTTTTAATTGCAGGCAGATTGATGACTTCGACACCAGTAGGAATTTCAAATCCTTGAATTATTTCACCACCATTAATAAAACAAATTTGGAAGTCTTTGGTTAAACCGCGTATAATTTCCCGGCTGCGAACCAGATGCCCCATACCTAAAATATGTTGGCAGTAGAACATAATACGTTTCATGATAACTTAACCTCTTTCAAAGAATTTTTGATTTTGAATTGGTCATAAGTGTTCAGTTAAAAGATTTTGGATTATCAAAACGGATACCATAAGACTTTTTGTCTATCACAAATAAAATTAAATAACATACAAATTTATGTCCCTGGTTTACCTCACCCTCAATCCTTCTCCGATATATTGCAGAGGGAAGCTAGAGACAGAATGAAGTTTTGCATCTTATTTAATCCACGTTCCTAAGTTATTCGGTGAATGGATGCCGTACTAACTTAAGTAGCTTCCCAAGCTTCCATGAGTCTTTTATGAAACTTCTATGAGAAAATTCTCATAATTATTTTTGTAAAAAATAAATAAGGAGTCACAGTGAAGTCAGATGATCTGCGTATTAGGTTCGCAAGCGATAACCCATCCCTCTAACGGTTTCAATGATGTTACTGCCTAGTTTTTTGCGGAGATAACCGACATATACATCGACAATATTAGAACCTGGATTATAGTCGTAGCCCCAAACGTAATCTAGCAGTTGTTCTCGACTTATAACTTGTCCGGGATAACGGCAAAACATTTCTGTCATGGTAAATTCACGAGCAGGTAATTCTACAAAGCGATCGCCTACTTTTACCCGTCGAGTTCGCAAATCAAGCACCACATTCCCGGCTTGGAGGAGAAATTCTTGGGCATCTCTCAAAGGTCTAGCACTCCGCAAACGCAACTTTACCCGCGCCAGAAGTTCTTCAAATCGGAAGGGTTTGGTGACATAATCATCTGCACCCCCTTCTAATCCAGCGACTTTATCGTGAATGTCACTCCGAGCCGAAAGAATAATTACAGGTAAATTTTCTCCTTGTCCCCGCAGTTCTTCGAGTACCTGAAAGCCATCTTTTCCAGGCAAGCCCAAATCCAAAATTAGTAAGTCAAAGCTTCCATTCTGTGCTATGTCTAGCACATACAGCCCATCGGCAATAGTTGTTGTGGTAAAACCCTGCGATCGCAATCCTTTCTCAATAAATGAGGCAATGCGGGGTTCATCTTCAGCGATGAGAATGTTGGGCATAAGCACTCATTTCCTGCGGGGGATCGAGGGGTAAAACGATGGTAAACATCGAACCTTTTCCTAGTTGACTCCGAAGTAATACTTGTCCGCCGTGGCCATCTGCGATCGCTCGGACAATTGACAGCCCCAATCCCGCCCCCTCGGAACGACGACGACTGTTAGAAATTCGAGCAAAACGTTCAAAAATCCGTTTTTGATCGGTAAGGAGAATGCCTTCGCCTGTATCTCGTACCCAGAAACGCACCTTTCCTTTGGCGATCGCAGAACCTATGGAGATAGTATCACTCTTTCTAGTATGCTGAGTTGCATTCTGCGCTAGATTCATCACAGCCTCAGTAATTCTCTGGCGATCAACTATAATCTGACCCTTTGCCACCGCATCTATTTGCCAATCTCGGTCTGCTAGTGCCTGGGCTTTAACAAATAATTCTTGGGTTAAGTCTGCTACATTCACCGTCGCCAACTGCAAAAAATCTAAGCGTTCTGCCTTTGCTAGCAAAATCATATCATCGACCAGACGACTCATCCGGTCTAGTTCTCCGATAACCAGTGTCAGGGTTTCCTGTTGCTCTTGGGGGTCATCTCCCATTAGTTCTAGATGTCCGCGAATGATGGTGATGGGAGTTCGCAGTTCATGCCCAGCATCGTTGACAAATTCTCGCTGGGTAGCAAAAGCTGCCTCTAGTCTGTCCATCATTTCGTTGAATGTCATTGCTAGTTCTGCCAGTTCCCCTTTACCTCGCGCCGGTAAACGCTGGGTTAAATCTGACTCACTAATTGCATGGGCAGTGGTAGTAATTGTCCGTAGAGGAGCCAGCACCCGTCCCGCCGCCAACCACGCCAAAATGAACGACACTACAAATACTAAACTAGAAACCTCAATAATTACCGAGACTGCTTCCAGTGTCTCTGACCGATCATCATCTGTATTATGGGCAATAACGAAGACACCCTGGGTTTGTCCATTAATTTTAATCGGTTCCACCATGTAAAGGATCTTACTAAGATCCGGGCTGGAAAATTCTTTTTCTCCTTGTTCTGGTTTAGTTTGTTTTGCCCAGCGCCGCATAAGTGGTGAGTCCTTGGCAAGTAGTTTGGGACGCATTCTGGGGCTAGATTTATAAAATTTACCATCAATAAATGTGATGAAGTAAGAGTCATCCTTTGGTAGTCGATACAACAGATAAGCTCTGAAAAGTCCGATCAAATCTTCTTTGGAAGTTGGAGGAGCGATTTGTTTATTGCCAGCCAGCAACCATTTCAATTGCTCTGACCCAATCACTGTGTCTTCTGGATCGTCTTCAGTGAGTGCATCATTTGGGGCAAAAGTTTCACCTTTAATTAACGCATTAAAAGCCGCCATGTCTTCTACCATGTTTTGATGAACCCGCTCATCAATGCGCTGGTAGAGCTTATAACGAAATGCAGGGATGGCGATGAGAAAAGTAATCGCAAAAATCAGCAAGTACCAGAGCAAAATTCGGGTGCGTGCTTCTCCAAATACTTGCTGCCAACTTGAAAACGAAAACAACTTAAGTCTTTTAATCATTGGTATTGGGCATTGGGCATTGGTTATTAATTATTCTCCCTTGCCTGCTTGCTCCTTAATTCCCTAGATTTATCTATGGGTTTACTCAGCACTCAATACTCAGCACTTACTGAGACAACCGCCAAATCTTAATAGTATTGTCTTCACTACCACTGACAAGGGTTTTGTCATCAGGACTGAAGGTAACAGATGTCACGGTGTTGGTGTGCCCTGTCAATGTGAGAATTTCTTCTCCTGTGGCTGGATTCCACAGTTTGATGGTGCGATCGCGGCTACCACTAGCAAGAATTTTACCATCGGCGCTGAAGGCTACGGATGTGATGGTGTTGCTATGTCCCGCCAGTGTGCGAATTTCTCTACCAGTATGTAGATCCCAAAGTTTGATGGTGCGATCGCGGCTACCACTAGCTAAAGTTTTACCATCGGGGCTAATAGCCACGGTTGTAACTGTTTGAAAATTTCCTTCTAGTGTGCGAATTGGGTATCCCTTTGTTAAATTCCAGATTTTGATCGTCTTGTCAAAACTGCCACTAGCCAGGATCACGCTGTCGGGGCTGATGGCTACTGAACGCACCCAGAATGTATGCCCTGATAGTGTCCGAATTTGCTCTCCTGTTGCTAAATTCCAAATTTTGATTGTGTTGTCATCACTACCAGTAACCAGAGTTTCGCTATCAGCACTGATGGCTAGGGTATGAACTGAATCAGAATGCCCCATGAGAGTGCGAATTTGTTTTCGTGTTGTCAGATTCCAGATTTTGATGGTGTTGTCATCGCTGGCACTAACCAGAATTTTGCCATCTGGGCTAATTACCACGACATTCACCTGCTGAAAATGCCCGTTGAGTGAAGAGATTTGTTTTCCAGTTGCGAGATTCCAAAGTTTGATTGTACTATTGTCGCCACTGCTGGCAATGGTTTTGCCATCGGGGCTGATGGCGACAGATAAAACTGAGTTTTCGTGGGCTTGGAGGGTGTTAATTAGGGAAACCTTATCCAAAGTAATCTTTAGTGGTTGACCTAAAAGCGCCTCATCTTTGCCAGAATTATTATGGTGAATCAACCTAGAAACCAAAGTGGTCTGAATCTGGCGAAAATGTTTATACCAAGATTCTCCAAAGCCGAACAACATCATCAAAGCACTTACCAAGATTAGAATTCTCAGTAAGGGATAACTTTTTGGTAAAGATGGTGCCCTAGTTGGTGGTATTTTCCCAGATGATTTACCCGCTGGTGGTAAGGCGAGGAGTTGTTTTGGAGTCAAGTCTCTAAGGACTTCATCGGCTGACTGGTAACGTTCATGAATATCTTTTTTCAAAAGCTTGTCGATGACAAAATCCAACTCAGGATTTAATGGACTCCGTAAATATGCCCGCCAATTACTCACCCAGGCGTACCCAGATTCCATCCACAACTGAAAGGGCGAATTTCCTGTTAGCAGATGAAAGCAGGTAGCCCCCACACCAAACAAGTCACTGGCAGGGAAAGCTTTACCATCTCGAATCTGTTCTAGGGGAGAATAACCATGTGAACCAATGGATGTGCCAGATTTCTGCTGAACTTTGGCGGTGAATTGCTTTGAGGAACCAAAATCAATCAGGCTTAATCGCCCATCACTTTTATGGCGGATAATATTTTCTGGCTTGATGTCCCGATGAATAACTTTGCGATCGTGGATAAATTTCAGGATGGGCAGTAAATCTAGCAAAATAGATTGAATTTCTCTAGCGTTATAAGACTTGCGCTGTTGCAACTCCTTTAACAAATTCTCTCCATTGATAAACTGCTGAACTAAATATAGGCAGCCATCTTGCTCAAAGTAAGCTATTAAAGTTGGAATTTGGGGATGTTCCCCAAGGTCTTGTAGACGCTGGGCTTCTTCAGCAAACAACTCCATCGCCTTTTTTTGCGACCAAGTTCCTTGGAATTTTGGAGCTAACTGCTTGATAACACAACGTTCATTGAGTTTATCTACATCTTCTGATAGATAGGTTCTGCCAAATCCCCCCTCATCTGAAAGGACTCGGATCACACGGAAGCGATTTCTTAAAAGTGACACCAGCGGGGTGCTACAACTTTGGCAAAACTTCTTTCCATTGGAATTCAGGGGATTTGAGCAATCGGGATTTAAGCAGCAGATCATGATCTGACAGGCGCGACTGCATGACAACTTAGGCTAAGTTTGCCCCGAACTTTCCCTTAATAAAATTGACTCTCGGTTACTGGTGGTAGAAAACCCTGTTCTGGGGTTTGGGGAATTACTTATATAGTTAGCGTTTGTAAATAGTAGTCAGTCTTCCTCTTCTGTGGAAAACTACGAGAGCCATAAGATTAATTATTCTATCGATTATATAATAATTTGAATATAAATAATTTTCTGAAATATTAAAGCTAGTAAATTTGCTTGTATATTGACAAGCAATAACTAACTAAGTATTGAAGATAAACCCTGATTAATTAATCATCACTGAATATCAAGTATAGTTAAAATAATTACTAAATTTGTTTTGGCTATTTTAAATCGCAGATAATTAGTTATTCATTTGATACTTTAGATCAAAAATGCTTCTAACTGGGCTACCTTGTTTCCTTGAGCCTTGCCCTCAATTTCCGAATAGCATTAGCAGTTCTGGCTACAGGTGGCACGTATACATCATAATTTTCGTATTGTGTAATTTCGTGTTTTGTAATTTCATATTTGGCAATTTCGTGTTGTGTAATACTTTTATTATTCAATTTTTGGGTAGTTAAACAGTTCGCCAAAGTCAGTGAATAGCTATCATTACCTAAAGCTTTGATCACTTCATCAGCAGTCTTAAATCGATCTTCTAAGGTAATTTTCACCATCTTTCCTAAAATCTGGGCGAAACTGTTACTGATACTTACGTGTTTTTGCCAAGATATTTCACCAGTGTTATGGTCATAATCCAGTTCTAAAGGACTTTTTGCAGTCAACATATAAATACAAGTTATACCCAGTGCATAAATATCACTGGCATAAACTGGACGCAGAGAAAACTGTTCAGGTGGTGCAAATCCCCTAGTCCCGATAAAGTTGGTATTTGCGTGATTCATTGAGTTTTCACAAGCATCAGCTAATTGCTCTTTCACCGCACCAAAATCAATCAGCACTACCCGACCGTCATACTCACACCGCAATAAATTCTGGGGCTTAATATCCCGATGAATCACATGATGTTTATGAAGATACTGTAATACAGGTAATAATTCCTGGAGAAATTGCTTAACTGAGGCTTCACTTTTGGCCCCAGTTTGCCGCACTTCTCGCGCTAAAGTCAAACCCGGCACGTATTCTTGAATTAAAAAAAACTCCCCACTCGCCTGAAAGTAGTCTAATAGCATGGGAATTTGCGAATGACTACCGAGTTGACCCAAAGTTCTTGCTTCTTTTTCAAAGCGCATACATGCCCTTTGCCAACTTTGGGGGCTAGTTACTTTCGGACAAAGTTGTTTAATGACACACAGAGGATTCCCAGGTAATACGGCATTTTTGGCTAAAAAAGTGACACCAAAACCACCTCGACCCAAAATTTGCAGTATTTCGTAGCGATCGCGAAATAACCGTTTAGAACCACACATCTGACCAAGCTGAGTTTGCTGTGAAATAAGTTGAGAATTCGTTATTTTCTGAGAAAAGCGATTCATTAGTATAAAATATCTGCTCTGAAATGTCTCTAATTCTACGACAATTTTTTCCTGGCAACAGTAAAACTACTGGGTCTTTGCCAAATCCTCACTAGTCTTGTATTAAAAGTTTAAAAAGTAAAAATAAATTTTTGTAGAACTAAGTAAGTCGGCAATGATAAATTAAACTATGTTAATACCATTTATTTGTGAAGCTGCATATAATTTGCCACCCGATGCCTTGGGGAGACTACAGGGGGTTATTATTATGTGCGTTGTGCATCTTCATACAGAATTGGTATAAGTAATATAAAAATCTTAGAGCATACTTGTAGTATACCGCAGAGTGTAATACAAACCTTTAATTCAGGGTACTTTTAGTATCACACGGCGTAAATAAACCACCTATTCAAAATCAATGAAACGCTTACGCTGTAATAGTTTTGAATTTTGTTAGCGCAGCGTCTCCTGCTTTGCTCCTAAATTCTGAATTCTGCTGTATATTTATTTAGCTTATATTCTCTAAAAGAAATCTAAAATGCCTTTTTTAAGCAATTTTACTGATTTTGCTTCAAACTAAGAATATAGTCAACACCAATTTTCAAACGGAGAAGGTTAATATATGAGTCTGATAGATGGTATATTCCTGACGCTGTTAAATACTGTTGCCTGCCTAGCACTGCCTAAGCTGCTATCTCTAATTCTACATGGCAAAAATCAATACACTGAACCATTGCCATCTGCTTCACAAGATTAAAACTGTGAAATTGCCAGTTTTTCTTAGTGTTCACTGACTTTATCTATAGCAGTTCCCATTTAGATGAAGTAGAACAATATATCGCAATGTGTCGGCGTATAGCACATTGTTGTCAACTTAACGTGAAAGCAAGTATAGAACTAGCCTTTAGATTGCCTCGTTCCCAGTCTCCGACTGGGAACGTTCGTCGTTGAGGCTCCCCCTCTCTTACTAGCAGCAGAGCCGCCAAGAGTAGCATTTTCAGCCTCCAACTGGAAACGAGGTTTTAAATAAATGATAGAATTACGCTTTATTTACTGATTATCACTTATATTTTCTTATCATTGAAAGATTACTAAAATGTTACTATAGTTGGCGCGATCGCTAATCAGTAATGTAATATTTTTTACTTATTGTATAAGAATATAATAAGTTCAGAAAAATGTCTGCGATCGCAAATTTTGAATTCATATTGTAACCTGGCAGTATCTAAAAATTGACGTAGAAAATATTTGAAAATATTTGATGCACAGCTTACTAAAAAATCCAATCTGGTTAAAAGCTTTAGTTATTTTTATATTAACATTGGGGATATTTTTTCGATTTATTAATTTAGATAAAAAGATTTATTGGGGAGATGAAACTTTCACGTCACTAAGGCTTTCAGGCTACACAACAAAAGAGGTCAATAGCCAACTCTTTGACGGCAGAATAGTTACTATAGAAGACATCCAAAAATATCAACGCACCAATTATCAAAAAGATTTCACTGATACTATTAAAGGATTAGCATTAGAAGAACCGCAGCTTCCACCGCTATATTTTCTCATAGCTAGGTTTTGGGTAAAACTTTTTGGTAATTCTATTGCAGTAACGCGGAGTATTTCTGCACTGATAAGTCTGCTAATCTTTCCTTGCACTTATTGGTTGTGTTTAGAATTATTTGGTTCATCACTGGTAGGGTGGATAGCAATGGCAATTATAGCTGTTTCACCTTTTAATGTATTGTATGCCCAGGAAGCAAGACCTTATAGTTTATGGGCAGTGACTATTGTTTTATCAAATGCCTCATTTTTGCGAGCATTGCGACTCAAAACAAAGCTGAGTTGGTTACTCTATGGAATAACAATGACTCTTGGCTTATACACATACTTACTAAGTATATTAGTAGCAATTGGGAACGGATTATATGTGTTGGTCATTGAACGCTTCCGATTTACTAAAACTGTCATTACTTATATTATCGCGTCATTGTTGGCGATTTTAGCGTTTTTTCCGTGGATTTTGGCTATTATTGTTAATTTTAATAGTTTTCGAGAAACTTCAAAGTGGGCATTTGAAACTATGCCAATATCAAATGTTATTCAGGAATGGATGAGAAATATCAGCTATAGCTTTATGGATTTTTGGTATTACTTTACATATTTCCCTGATTCTAAATTTAATCTATCTTTCGGTACTTATCTAATTCCTCTACTTTTGATTTTAGTTGGATACTCGGTTTATTTTATTTACCGTGAAACTCCCCCAAAAATCTCAGTTTTTATTCTGACATTGATGAGTGTTAACTCTCTACCCCTAATGCTGTCAGATTTAGTTTCAGGGGGATATCGGTCGATTATGGCACGATATTTTGTTCCCTCTTACATAGGTATTTATTTATCTGTAGCCTACTTATTTGCTAGAAAAATAAATTCTATAAATAGAAGGCTATTTATCACTAACCTATGGAAATTATCTTTCCTTGCTCTTTTAATAGGAGGAATTATATCTTTTTCTGTTAGTTCTCAGCTAGAAACTTGGTGGACTAAAAGAACTCTTGATCATGTTATAGTACCCAGACTAATCAACCAAACTTCTCATCCACTATTAATCCTTGAAAACTCTATACCAATGGTAGCGTCTCTTAGTTATTTGCTGAATTCAGACGTTGATTTTCAGTTTATAAAAACTAAACAACTCCCAATCGTTCCTAATAAATTCAGCAATGTGTTTTTACTGGAGTCTCCCAAGTTTCCGGTAAATAAATTTGAGGAAGAGCAAAAAATGAAAGGGAAGCTTGTCTACAAAGGTCGAAAGCAAAACCTATGGAAACTAGAGAAGAATTCAGGCATAAAATAGACTTAAGTAGATCGACGTAATACCGTTTCTTTGTGAAGCTGCATATAATTCACCCCCCGATGCTTTGGGCTACGGTGTATACACAAACAAGTCCAATTACCCCCTTTAATCCCTTCTTTATAAGACCTACCGTGTATACACAAGTTGAGTTGGGAATCGAATGGACATAAAAGAACGGAAAATTATTTTTAAAATCCTTGATTTTCCGTTAAATCTCTATCAATAAGCTTACACTATTGATAATTAGCTTGCTAAGTTTAAAACCTTGCCTACTAAGGCTTGTATCTTAGCTAGGCAAGGATTTTAGGACTTGTGTATACACCGTAGCTTTTTAAGAGGGTAATTGGACTTGTGTATACACCGTAGCAGCTTAAGCAGTGGAATTGAATTTTGAATTTTGAATTCGAGCGAAGCGAGTATCATTCCTATTTTGATGGACAGGTGAACCGAAAGGTTCTACAATCTGACTGATTGTGGTAAATTTACCTATTGCCCAATCCATATAAGCATAGTAAAGATTTTCTAGTGATTCTGTTTGATTGCGGAAGCACTAAATTAATATAGGAAAGTCTTTGAGTAAAGGGCAGCAAGCAAATGGATGTAAAGCTGATTCTAGCTGGATTAACAGTTATATTTACGCTTTCGTGCTTATTTTTTGGCACGAAAAATGGATTCTATGATTCAGATAACTATCACGGCAATGGCTCCGCACATTGAGATAAGTCTGTAGATGCTCGATCGACTTCCCAGAAGGTGAGTTGGCTAAGATAGCTCCGAACTTGCAACAGGGAAAAGAAACAAGAGGCAAACTCCTTTGGTTTCTAGTTTGATAGCTTCTCGTTAGCCCACCTTTCCGAACCAGTGCGGGTTTGGTGGAGGCGTCCTCCCCAATCAAAAATCTGTATTCTCAGGGTGTAGGGGCGCACGATAAAACTTACCCCTAAGTCACAAAACCAAAATTTGTGTAACTTTTGGCTTTTGGGATATGTCCATGATGATGAGGTTTGAGGGGAGGAGAGCATGAGGGATAATCTGTCGGCATCCTCTCGCGTAGATGCTGCGGAAGCGGGTAGTGAATTAGAATGTTTGCCCTATAGTGTCCAGCATGACAATGAGGGCGTGTGTTTATTGGTGAAGATGGGTCCACACCGCATTCTATTGGACTGCGGTGTGGAGGATATTTCATTGCTGGCTAAGGGCCTTCCTAAGTCGGGAGGTGGAGCTAGTTCGCCCTTACCAGCAGATTTAGTTTTGATTAGTCACGCCCACCCAGATCACTCCAGAGGCTTACTGGCACTGAATAAAGCTTTTCCCAAGTTACCTATTTATGGTAGTGAGGTGACTAGCAAGTTGTTGCCGCTGAATTGGCTAGAGGAAGATCCTGAGAAAATTTCCAAATTTTGTCATGCGCTGCCGTTGCGATCGCCTGTAGAATTCCAAGATGGTTTGGTAGCAGAATTATTTCCCGCAGGGCATCTACCAGGAGCAGTGGCAATTCTCCTGACCTACACCACCCAGCAGCGTACATACAAGCTACTGTATACAGGGGACTTTTTCTTATCAAACTCCCGCTTGGTAGAAGGTTTGCGTTTAGAGGAACTGCGGGGCTTAGACTTGGATGTGCTAATCATTGAAGGTAGTTATGGCACATCCCGTCATCCTCACCGCCGCAACCAAGAAAATCAACTAGCCGAGCGAATTAATCGAGCGATCGCTGATCGTTGTTCTGTAATTCTTCCCACCCCGGCTTTAGGATTAGGTCAAGAATTATTAATGCTCTTGCGATCGCATCACCATTTCACCGGACGAGATTTAGATATTTGGGTAGATGGTGCTGTCGCTACTGGTTGTGATGCCTACCTAGAACTGCTACCCCACCTTCCTCCATCGGTGCAGAATTTCGCTCGCCATCAACCCTTGTTTTGGGATGAACGGGTACGTCCCCGCGTGCGTCGTTTGCAACCAGAACATCGTTCCAATGTAGGCAAGTCACCTTGTATTGTCCTCACCGACTCGACATCTGATTTAGGTGAACATTGCCAACTAGACACCGGCCCTTGGCTGATTCTCCTACCAGAAAAAATTGATATAAAAGTTAATAAAGAATATTTAGCACCTACTAGTGTTGAAACCTATCTCTTAGCTCAACATAGTGATGGCCCTGGTACTACGCAGCTAATTCATAACTTACGACCCCAGCATGTCATTTTTGTCCACGGTTCTCCTGCCTACTTGGCAGACTTGACTAGCTTAGAGGAATTGCAAAACCGTTACCACGTACATTCCCCGGCGGCTGACACCTTAGTAGAACTGCCCATCGGCGATACATTTTTACAACCGGCAGCACCAGAGACTAACTACGAAGGCGAACTGACAGAGTTGGGAACAGTAATCACAATCACCCTACCCAATGTGATTACTGCCGATCCGCGTTGGCGGCAATTTGCCGACACTGGTTTAATCGAAGCTCGTTGGCAAGGGGAAGAACTGGTATTAAGGGGATTGTCTCAACGAGAACTGCTCAACCAAAATAGCGATCGCTATACATGGACAGATGTAGACTGTTGTGGTACTTGCCGACATCAAAGGGGGCAGCGGTGTTGGAATCCAGCTTCCCCGTTGTATAACTTCAAAGTAACTCTCGAAGGTTACTGTCCTGCCTTTGAAAGTTTATCTAATCCTGAGTCCTGAATGCTCAATACTGAGTTAGGATTTTTTAACTCAGCACTCAGCACTCAGTACTGGTTATTTATTCTGGATTCGAGTCAGTGTAACGGTTGTGGATGCGCTCTGCTTCGGGACAATCTTCAGTCATCAGAGGTTCCACATTCCCGCGCGGTACTGAAGCCAATTTTTGCGTTACAGCACCAATGCTCTCAAGGCGAACCATTTCTTCCCAAGAACAAACTTCATCCTCTTCTTCTGTTTCATAGCGTAGGGTAACTAAATCTCCCTCTATATCTATGATGCGGGCGCGTTCAATCCAGCGTTGCTGGTCCCGCAAGAAAACACATACCTCGCGCCCATCGCAACACAGTTGATAAATCTTGCGGTGTAGCATGTATTGTTTCTGCCTTTTTAAACAACGTAGTTAAACCTGTGAAAATCTGGGTTCTACCCCATTACATTACACCTTTAAGAGGTTAATTTCACTCTTCAGAACAAGTACGCTTCATCATCCAATCCCAAGACTTGCTTCTAGTTGTCAAAATATCGGGAAATGTTGGATCATGAATCAATTGATTGCTCTCACAATGAACTAAGTCCCCCTCTGGCTCATTTTAGGGAATGTCTGCTTCATCGAAGAAGTCAAACAATTCGGTACCTGTCCTAACCAGGTTTATATTTCTTGGTGAGTCATTCTTACAATTGTGTAATAAAGAATACTCCAAAACAATCGTTGATTGCGGTTGTTTAATTTGCCTACTTTTAATCATTGGCATTACTGGGAAGTCCGGGGACTTGGTTTTACTTTTACCCACTTGTATCTGATCTTAACTCATTCTCTTGCTGACCTTGATGGTTTTCTACAAGAACACCCAAAGAGTTTTGAGTTTTTAAGATTTTTGCCTGATTATAACCAAGAAAAAGGCAATGGAGTCGGGAAAAAGGCAGATAGACAAAAGAGATAAGGGGCAGAGGCAATACTTCTCGGTTAAGGGGAAAAGGGGAAAGGGAAAGAAAAAACCTTTAACCCTTACCCTTTAACCTTTTCCCCAAACCCGATTCCGAGTTAAAAATGCTTAACCGAGAAGTATTGGGGGCAGAGGGTAAATACCCTGAGAAGATTAATTCTCTTCTGCTTCTTTTGTGGGAGTGTCAGCAAGATTTATCAAGAAAGGCAGTTCTTGCTGTTCGCGCAGCGTGTTCTAGACAGGCTAGGAGATACCAAATCATCCGGGGTCGAATCCTTTTGGAGTTTGCTCATCCTGCCTCCTGCCCCCTTCAACCGATAGAGGAAATTCCATAAGCACGTTCGACGAGGACGCTTCTCGTTTAATTTGACCTGCGCGAACTGCATTGTATAGGGATGCGAGAAAAGGCAAATCCTCTGACTGATAGCATTTGGTAGACAGCACTTGCTGGAGTAAACCCTCAGATTCAACACTAAGATATCCAGTTTCAAAAGCAGATTCAATGAGTGTGCGAATCATCTTGATTAGGGCAGAGTAAACAATTTATTATGTCAAGTGTGGAACATTTCTCTCGCTTGCTAATTGATATAGAACATTAATACTGTGTGATTAGTGTTACACGTGAGCAGTGATTCATATCACAGTGAATAGTATAAGTTTTGGATGCTCAGTACATTAATATACGGAGATGATTTGCATAAAGCCACCCTAGAAGCACGGGGTTTTAAACCCAAATTTTCGATAAAGAGATAGAGTTTTAAGGCAGAATATTTAATAATCAGCAATCAAGCAAAAAACTGGCGGAAATCTTCATCTTTTTGACTTAATTGCACCCAGTCTAGATTTAAGGACTGGAATTTTTGCACTAAGCGATCGCAAGCTGGACGTTCGGTAGCGTAATGTCCAGCATCGATTAAAATAAGATTGCAATCGCGGCTTTCTTGAAACTGATGAAATTTACAGTCAGAAGTCAGATAAGCTTGAGCGCCAGTTTTGGAGACGGCTGAAATGTAACTAGCCCCTGAACCACCCAAAACAGCAACTCGTGAAATTGTTTGCTGTAAATCAGCAGTGGGGGAAAAAATCAAATTAGGGGGAGAAAGTCGGGTTTGAATAGTTGTGAGTAATTCCTGTAATGTTAGAAATGGCTCTAGCAAACCAACACGACCATATCCTAATCCTCCTTGTGTAGGTTCTATGGGAGTAACTTCTTTGAGTTCTAAAATCTGAGCTAAAACGTCAGCAGTCCCATCTTGTACTTGGTCAAAATTCGTGTGAGCAGTGTAAATACCAATATTGTGGGTAAAAGCTAACCGTACCATTTCTGCGATCGCTTCACCAGTGCGTAAAGATTTGAGAGGATTAAAAATTAAGGGATGATGGGCGAATATCAGATTAGCATTTTCTGCGATCGCTTCCTGCATTACCGCCAAAGTTGGTGTCAAACAAACTAAAACCCGTGCTTTTTCTTGTAAAACTCCTGGTTCAATTTGCCAGCCACAATTATCCCAACTTTCACACCAAGCAGGATTTGCCCATACTTCAAACCAAGTAATTAAATCAGCAATTTTCATAATTATTTTGTTCAGCAATTTTTAATTGCTTATCAGTGTCTCTGTGGTTGAATATTTAATTTTAATGCTAATTGCTGGCGCATTTCTTGGAAAGGTTTGTTCCACACAGGGCTAGCATTCCAGTTCCATGCTGCGACTGGAATAAGTTGTTCTTCAGCAAGACAAGTTAGTAGACGGTATTCATCTTCTGGTTCACGAGAAAAGGTGAAGGGGTTGCGGTAGCCTGTCTCACACAGTTTATAAGATATTACTTGACCATGACTAATACGTTGTAAAAGTTCTTTACCTTTAGCAAGCAAATAATCAAAAAAAACTAGACTAAAAGGCTCTATATGTGCGCGATTTTGTGGCTCTTTTTGTACCCACCTTGCCCAATCAAATCCATACATAAAATCATGAACATAACGGAAGCGCATTTCCGTTTTATTTCCGAACATCTCCGTCAAAGAAACCATCTTTGCACCAAAGATTTTTAAGAATGGAATAGCGCCCTCATCCGCGTTTAAAGCCTGTCTTAGCATACTACTTACAAGAAAATCAAAGTCCCAGAAGATGTTTTCTGGAAAGTTTTGCAACTGAGTACGGACTATAATTTCGAGAGTTTCCTGAAGAGTTATGATAATTTTAATATCAGTGTTTTGTTCAGTAATCAAATTTCCCAATTCTGCAAAACTGGTAATTAATGTCTTTTCGGGGCTAAGTGACAATAAGTTAACAGACTGCTGGGCAAGTATTTCATCAATAAATTGAAAATTATGAGTTGGTGTCAATTCTTGCTTCATAGTAAATGAAATAGCCCAAGCAGCGTATACTAAATATTAGTGTATATCGGGATAAGTAGATTATTTAATAATTATAAATAAACTTAACTTTTAAATTTACAAATATACATAAATTATTGAGTATGTGTCTGGTTAGTTTTGTATCAATAATTTTTATGATAAATTATCACGGCGAAATTTCTTTAATGCATATCACCGCGAGTTGAGGAGATTATACCCAAAAGGTAGGCAGTATAACCAGAGTATTTAAGCTCTATCTAATTACACCTTAAGGAAATCGGCTATCCAGAAATGTGAATCACCAATTCTCTGGAATGACTGCGCTGGCGGTGTTCCCAAATATAAATTCCCTGCCAAGTTCCTAGTACCAGATGTCCACGGTTAATGGGGATATGTTCAGAAGTATGGGTAAGTGCAGTACGGATATGTGCTGGCATATCATCGGGGCCTTCTGCATCGTGAATGTATTTGCCCGATTCTGGGACGAGTTTCGCCATAAAATTAGCTAGATCCACAAGAACATCAGGATCGGCATTTTCTTGGATGACTAAGCTGGCTGAAGTATGGCGTAAAAATAAAGTACAAAGACCAGTTTCAACTCCTGATTCTGCAACTGCGGCTGCAATTTTTGCAGTGATGTTGTAAAAAGATTTGCCAGTTGTGGAAATTTTTAGTAACTTTTGGTAGTGAGTCACGTCGCTTCGCTCCGAATTCAAAATTCAAAATTCAAAATTAATGATCCCCATAAATAAATTTAGGGGCTTGTATCATGAGATGAAGTTTTGCATCTTAATTTAATTCATATTCCTTAGGTGGCTAAGTTCTAGAGTTTCTTTATCTATGGTTGAAGATTCCATTATTAATTCATGTTGCTTTGAATAACTTTATTTTGTCTGTAAATAATTGATAACAGCTTTAGCGATCGCTTCATTACCATCCTTTGCAATTGGTTGAGATTGCCTTGGAGGCTGGGGTAACTCATGGAGAAAATTCCAAGTCCCTTGAAAAAACTCAGATGGGGTGATGATTTGATGCTGGTTGTAATTAGTTATACCTTCTACGATAAAAGTTGCTTCGGCAAAGTCTTCGCGCGGTATGGTGACAATTGGTAATCCTAGTATTGTGGCTTCAGAAAAAGTACTGTACCCAGGTTTAGAGACAACTCGCGTACAAAGAGGCATAAAATCTACAGGGCGGTATTTGCGGTCATCAATTTTCACTAAATTAGGTAAATCAGGGGCAGATTGATCGAATACTATAAATTGCCAATCTGGAAATCGCTGTAGGTTATCATAAGGGATTTGCTGTAAACCCAAACCGCCAAAGGTCAACAAAATAGTTTTTTCGACTGGTGCAGTTATCCCCCAAAGAGAACGTAAATCATCAACAGGGTAACGGGGGGAACCGCCTGTTAAGCCGACATCTGTGATATTGTTAAAAGCTGGCATTGGTTCGTGAAAAGGGAGACGAAATAAGCGATCGCACTTTGAATACCAATCACTAATCCAATCTGCAACTGCGGTAAATTCCCCTCCCCAATCACGGTAGATCAAGTCCCAGCCGAAGTTACTCATCATCCAGCAGGGAATATTTGCAACTTTGGCAAACCCAGGAGCGAGGAAGGGAATATCTGCCAAAATGAGATTAACGCGATTTTGGCGGATAAAATTGACTTCTGAGGCAATCAGCGAATTTTGATGCTTCTTAATATCGAGCAACTTTTCTAAAGTCGCTACTTTATCCATTGTCAAACTATCCGCTTGCACCACACCCAAATCAAATGCACGGGGACGATAGATAAAATCGCCTTCTATATAGCACTCTAACAACCAGCGCGGGGCAGTACTCGCCAGAATTAGCAGAACCTCTGGACATAATTTTTGAATGGTTGCAGCTACAGAAGCCGTGCGGGTAGCATGACCAAAGCCGTGGTTAGTTATGGCTATGTATAAGATTGGGCGTTCCATTTTTAAGTTAGGAGTTAGGAGTTAAAATCATAGGAATACATGGGATGCGGGAAACTCAGTCATTGTTAGAATCGAGAGGGAAGCGGCACGAGTGACTTTAGTCGGCGTAGTATTTTTTATATTATTGAGATATTGAGATTATCGTACCAAAATGGTAAAATGCATGCTGACATCTTTTATCAAAGAGAAAATTTAAATAATCAAGTATTAAAAAACTATGATAATATCAGTACCTAAAAGATGGTTAGAACTTGATCCACTTGATTTACCTTCAAAAAGTATTGTTGAAAAAAAATCTTTACCAGAATGCAGTTGTGTTTATTTTCTTAAGCAAGAAAATGAAATAGTGTATGTAGGTCAAACAAATAATTTATATAAAAGAATTAAATCACACACAAAAATAAAACAACTTAAAAACATTGACATCATAATATCTTGGGATAAAGTAAAAAACTCTTACATGATATCTTGGGTTGAAGTTAAGGATCTGTGTGAAGCCTATGATCTAGAGCGTTTTTTTATTGATAAGTTTAAACCTCGTTTAAACATTAATATTCCAAATCGGAATTCGTTAAGACCTATATCTGAATACTTACGCTATATGTGTATTGATGAACATGACTTAACTGAAGAAGCCATCAATAAGAGGATGAAAAAAAATAAAAGCAGCAAAAATTTGTCATGTAATTATGATGTGTCTTTTTTGTCTCCATCCGACCAATATTTGCTTCACTATATAGAAAAATTATATTTCTCTTTTAGTGATATCGCTGATAGATTAGGTGTAAGTAGCGGAGCGATATCACAGCGTTATTCTAGAATTGAAAAGAATTTAATTTCAAAATACAATTGAGAGTTATTGAATAAATCTCAGTGGGGCATCGGCTTGTTCAAACCCTATCCATCCTTCTAATTTGCAAAACTCTACATCCTCAAAACCTTCATTATTTAGATAACGAATAAGTTCTTCATTACTACGATTTTTAACAGCTTCTAAATCAGGATAGCCTTTGGTGTGAAAGGTGTATAGATGTTTACCTGGATAGTTGTGTCTTTCGGTTTCAACTATCGAAGGTTTATATCTTTGATTTTTAGAGGAAGAAATAAAAAGGATGTAATGTTTAGCAATATTCTCTGTTTTAGTCATAAAAAGCACCTAATTTTGATAGTACAAAATATAGTACATAGACTGCTATTTTGTCAATGTAGTATTTTATAATCCGAAAAAACCCCTAGTCTGTTAGGGGCTTTTTTTGACTATTGGTCATCGGATATTAGACATTCAACATAGTCAAAATTCCTATCCTGGTAACTTATAACTCCTAACTTTTAACTAAGTTTTGCAAAAACCTTGAATCGCCTCAACCAATAGGTCAATTTCCGATTCTAAAGTAAAGTAATGGACACTGGCGCGTATACAGCTAGGATCGGCAATTGTCCGAGTTAATATCCTTTGTGAGTCTAAAAATTTTACCAGCTTCAAATGAGCCTGAGATTGATTATTTGTAAGTTGAAAGGAGACTATACCGCTTTCAGGTGGGGAAGTTCGCAAACATTTAATATCGGGTAACGCCGTCAATTGTCGCCAGAGATACTCACTATTGTGGCAAATTTGCTCGTAACGTTCTTGTGAGGTTCCCCATTGCTGATGAATTGCGATCGCTTCCTTTAACCCAAGATACAACGGATAAGATAATGTAGAAACCTCGTATCGTCGCCCATCTGGCAGCCAATCCACAGGCTGAGATTGACTATCCACAACAATACCACTCAAGCCAATAAACGTAGGTTTCAGGCTTTCTCGTGCTTCTGGGCGGACATACAAACCACCAGCACCCGCAGGGCCACATAACCATTTGTGACCAGTGAAAGCATAAAAATCTACTCCCAATTCTGTCAAGTTTAAAGGCAATAAACCAGCAGATTGGGCAGCATCTATTAATAGTGCAGAATGATTATTTCTGCATACTTCGGCAATTTTGTCCAGAGGTAAAACTTGACCAGTATTCCAGAAAACATGACTTAATATTACAAGACGGGTATTGGGGCGTAAGTGTTGGGCAATGATAGTTATAGGGTCGCCCTCATTTAAAGTCGCTTTTAAAGGACAGGTGGTAACTTCTATTGCGAATCTCCGCGAGATTTCTTGGGATGTAGCAATTACGCCTGGATGTTCGCAGTCAGAGAGTAGCAGATGGTCGCCAGCCCGCCATTCAATACCCCACATGGCGATATTACAGCCAATGGTGACATTTTGGGTGAGAGTAATTGTTTCAGATGGTGCATGGAACTCAGAAGCGATCGCAACTCTAGCAGCTTGAGTCTGAGGCGCTATCCAGCTATATGCCTCATTGCCAAAGGGGCCTATTTCCTGAACATAAGCTTGAGTTTGGGCCATAGTATCCATTGCCCTTTGGGGCATCGGCCCTTGTCCCCCATAGTTAAAATAAGTCTTATTCGCTAAAGCCGGAAATTGCTCTCGATGGCTATGCAACCTGGTTTGTGCAACAGAAGTACTAGTCATATCAATTTTGGATTTTAGATTTTAGATTTTGGATTAGCATTAGTTTCTCATCTCCCTCATCTCCCACTCCATTATTAATTGTCTGAGTGACTCCCAGAGTGTGCTAAATCTTGTTAACTTAAAAGGATGCTAATTAATGCTGAACTCCTACTGCAATACCAACGCTGTAAACGCCGACCTTTTTTAGATATCCGCGGTGACAAAAGTCAGCGCGATGCCCCCAATGAGTTGCTAAGGAAACTGCAACAGGACAAAATCGCTCATCAGTTGAGTATTTTGACAAATGTGACTTATCACCAACCAGATTATTCTTATGGAAACTGGGAAAGGGCAGAGAAGGCAACTTTAGAATTGATGCAGCGTGGGGTTGAGTACATCTATAAAGGAGTGCTGTCAGCAACTTATTCTGAAGCAGACACCTTGCTAAGTCGTCCAGATTTACTCGTGAAACAACCGGGACAATCAAATTTTGGAGATTGGATCTACGTCCCGGCGAGTATTGAATTGGGTAAGCGCCCTAAGCAAGAATATCAGGTTGTCGCGGCATTTCATGCCCAAGTGTTGGCAACAGTGCAGGGAGTTCCACCGGGAACAGCTTCACTCATATTGCGAAGCAAAAATGCAAATTATACAGTGGATCTACTTAAATGGATGCCACGGATGCAGCTGATTCTGGAAGAGTTTATTCAAGTTTTAGAGTTACCGAATCCGCCAGAGGTGTTTATTTCTCGGCAAAAGTGCAATTTTTGCCATTGGTATAGTGAATGTTATGCGATCGCTCAATCTGAAAAACATCTCTCCTTGTTACCAGGTGTAACACCCATTCGCTACACTCAACTCCAAGCCTTAGCCATTACCACACTGGAATCTCTTGCTAATACCAGTCCCAGCAGCTTAGAGAATCTACTTGGTTTTGACAGCGAAGTAGCACCCAAGTTAGTAGTGCAAGCTCAATCTGCACTAGAAAAACGACCGTTAATTTTACCCTACCCGCTACCAACAGAAGATATTACATTTACAGCACCCATAGAGCTTTATTTTGATATTGAAGCCCAGCCAGACTTAGATTTAGATTATCTCTTAGGGGTTTTGGTCGTTAATAGACAAACTAATACAGAACAATTTTATTCTTTTTTAGCAGATAAACCAGAAGACGAAGAATTAGTTTGGCAGCAATTTTTGGATTTGGTTTGGCAATATCCCGAAGCGCCAATTTATCATTTTTGTGTCTATGAGTTTGATACAGTCAAACGGTTGGCAAAACTTTACGGCACTCCACACTCCTTAGTGCGTCCTGTACTGAATCGATTTGTGGATGTGTATGAACAATTAACCCAAAGTGTAGCATTGCCGATAGAAAGCTATGCCTTGAAAGCGATCGCTCGTTGGATAGGATTTGAGTGGCGTGATAAAGAAGCCAGTGGTGCAAAGTGTATTTACTGGTACGATCAATGGTTAGAAACAGGCGATCGCGCCTTACTAGAAATCATCCAACGCTACAATGAAGATGACTGTCGTGCTACTCATCAGGTGAAAGATTGGCTTGTCAATTTTTTCCAAGATGAATATGGTTTGCGACTAGCTTAAGTAATTTCCTATTTTCTAAAGCTTTTCAAATTAACAATTAATAAAGCCTGATTTAATCAGGCTTTTGTTTTTTAATTGGTATTATTTATAAGGACGCACAACTAGGTATTTATAACGTCAATACAAACCATCATGTAGAGACGCGATTTATCCGTCTTCAAAGACCAATTATCTACACCGACAACCCTTAACTGAACCATCTTGCCTTAGAACGCATATTTATTTAACAAAAAAATCTATGCAGCTAATTAAAAAAATCTTTGTATTCCCACGAATTCTTTACTTTTTGCTCCCAATTATAATTATCGGCTTTGTATTCACAAACTTAACGTCAAATGCTGTTGAAATCAGGAGCATAGAATTTATTGGGGAAGCTACCTTACCGAAAGGTTTAATCTTTCAAAAAACAGAAATTGGAGGTTTATCTGGAATTACATACAATGCCAAAAACAATCTTTATTATGCTATTTCCGATGACCGTGGACAAAAAGCTGCCGCTCGTTTCTACACCTTGAAAATCGACTTGAGCAAAGGGGTTCTACAAAAAGGTGGAATTACCCCAGTCAGCGTCACCACATTACTAAATGAAAATGGCCAAACATTTCGCCCTGGTGAAACTGATACAGAAGGTATTGCCTTAACTAATAAAGAAACTGTATTTATTTCTTCTGAAGGTGATGTTGTAAAATTAATTAATCCTTTTATTAAAGAGTTTTCACTATCTTCTGGCAAAGAAATTATAACACTCCCCATCCCAAACAAATTTTTGCCAGATAAGAATGGTCAAAAAGGTATCCGTAACAATTTGGCTTTTGAAAGCCTCACCATCACACCTGATAAAAAGCATCTATTCACAGCTACCGAAAATGCTCTAATTCAAGATGGTATCGCAGCTAAACCTAATATTGGTAGTCCTTGCCGGATTTTGCAGTACAACTTGCTCAACAACCACCCAGAAAAAGAATTTCTTTACCAAACTGAACCAGTTGCACCATTTTTGAATCTGATTGGCAAATTCGCAAGTGGATTACCCGATTTACTTGCTCTTGATAATCAAGGACACTTCCTAAGTCTAGAAAGGTCTTTTACTGGTTTAGGATTTGCTATTTCCCTGTTTCAAGTTTCTTTAGAAGGAGCTGATAATATTCATAATATTGATAGCCTTTTAGCAGTTGATTCCAAAAATATTAAACCAGTTCAGAAAAAACTGCTGTTAGATTTGAGAACCCTAGATGTACTACTAGACAACATTGAAGGCTTAACTATTGGCCCTAAATTACCCGATGGTCAGCAATCATTAATTCTCATTAGTGATAACAATTTTAACTCCCTACAACGCACCCAAATACTAGCCTTTAAAATTAAAATTGAAAATCCGCTAATTAGATTATTACGCCGTTTATTCCCAAGTCTTAACCTTTAACCGCACAAATATAATACAGCTTTGCATAAGTTCGTAACTTTTTTAAACGCAGAGGAATACAGAGGTATGCAGAGTTTTGCCAAAGTTAATTCGTTATGAATTAATGAAATGTTGTAATAATACTGTTATTTCTTTTTTCTGGTTATTTGTGTGTATCTACGGAATCTACTAGGCAGCTTTATCTACCCTGATTGTAGTTTACGTGTAATTTCTCAACCGTAATCCTTAATAAATATGTTACACAATGTTTAAGAGATTTTGCAGAGACCTTAAGCATATTTACAGCATATAATTAATTTTCTCAAAATGCGGGTATTTTTTAGATTTAAATTTAATAATTAGCTAGACTTAATTAAAGTATTTTGCCAATAACATTTTTCATAAATGATTTTTATGCCAGAAAATAAAATTGAGAGTATGGTAGGGCAAAAAGCAGAATTAGACGATTATATTGGACAATTTTTAAACAATCGCTATCTAATCAGAGATTTGATTGGCAAAGGGGGGATGGGTAGAGTTTATCTAGCGGAAGATACTGCTAAGGGTGGTATGCCGATCGCAATCAAAATCCTATCACTCAGTTTGTCAAACCAACAAATGTCTCAACGTTTTGCCAGAGAGATTTTTATTGGGGCTCAATTGGGTCGCAAAAGTAAACATATTGTTCGCATATTAAGTTATGGCGTTACTGAAGATAAAACTCCATTTTATGTAATGGAATATCTTCAAGGAAAAAATCTAAAACAAATTCTGAAAATTCAGCCCTTAACAATCTCGAAGTTTTTAGAGATTTGTAATCAGATTTGTTTAGGTTTACAATGTGCCCACCAAGGCATTAGCCTGAAAGGAGAAATTTATCCTATCGTCCACAGAGATATTAAACCAGAAAATATATTTCTTGCTGAAGATAGTAAACGAGGAGAAATTGTTAAAATACTAGATTTTGGTATTGCTAAATTTCTCACAGAGCGAAGTGGGATGACTCTCACAGATTCTTTTATTGGCAGTTTGCCTTACTGTTCTCCAGAACACATGGAAGGGCGTAAACTGCTAGATGTTCGCTCTGATATTTATAGTTTGGGAGTACTAATGTTTGAGATGCTGACAGGGAAACATCCATTTCAAACAAAAAGTAACTCCTTTGGTACTTGGTATCAAGCCCATCGCTTTCAAATGCCACCGACAGTTACAGAAGTAAATCCGCAAGTAAAAATACCGGAAATATTAGAAAAGATATTGATGAGTTGTTTAGCAAAAGAAGTAAGCGATCGCCCTCAAAATATCAACCAAATATTAGAAGGTTTAGAAAAAGTTAGTCTTCAGCTTAATAATGCTATTCCTAACAATAGTACTGACATTATTAAAGTCTCATTTCCGGTTCAATTAGTACCTGCAACTTTATTATCAGAAAAAGAGTGTTTGCAGAAAAATTGGCCGAAGAATAAACCAATTGCGCCAATTGGATTTCCGCATTTACTACATACTCTTCAAAGACCAATACCAACTTTTTGGGCAATGTTGCCCAAACAAGATATTACCAAGTTTTTGGATAACATACATGGTACTGAATTTATTAGTAAAATGAATGTATACCCGATGCTATTGTGGGTAACAGTACTATACGATGCTCAACCTTCTATGACTAAATGGCTACCTTATTTTCTGGATTTGAAAGATCATAAAGGTCAGAATATAGCACGTAGTTTAGCAGAAGTAGGTTACTATCATTTACTATTTTTTCCTCTAGAAGATCCAACGCGTTGCTCTCATGTAACGACTTTAAACCTTACGGCTAACCAGCGGCAGCAACTTGTAGATTGGTTAAATATAAGTCAACAGTCCAATGAATTAATTTCACCTAATCAAGCTAAAAATATTTTGAAAACAGAATATGAAAAGTTAAAGTTAGACATCTTACGCAAGTTAGCTGCACATCAAAAAGCTGAGAAAGAAGGTTTAAAAAATTGGATGGTTAAATTTTTGGAGATTTTTTTAAAACTTTTATCACGTCCTTGAAAGTTTGCGATTACAATTCTTGCTATGCTTGCTACAATTGTCTAATGATATTCTTATGTGTGTATTACTAACTTTAAATAGACTCAACAGCAGAGGTGAATAAAGTGAATCAAAGCCCATTTACATCTCCAAGTACTACGGGCTTGCTTGCCAATCGTTATCAACTTAAGCAATTAATTGGTAGCGGTGGTATGGGTGAAGTTTTTTTAGCCAATGATATTTTGCTCGGAGGCATACCGGTTGCTGTCAAATTTTTGACTAAAACTGTTGTAGATAGCAAGATGCAACAAGACTTTGCTCGTGAAGCTTTAATGAGTGCAGCTTTGAGTCAAAAAAGTATACATATAGTACGAGCCTATGATTATGGTGTGAATGATAAAGGAAAACCATATTATGTCATGGAATATCTATCTGGCAAGAGTTTAAAAGATTTAATTCCGCTGCCACTACATATATTTTTGACTCTCTCTCGCCAGATTTGTTTGGGCTTACAATGCGCTCATCAAGGTATTAACATTGATGGCAAAATTTGTCCGTTAGTTCATCGAGATATCAAGCCTGCTAATATATTAGTTATTCCCGATCCGATATTGGGTCAGTTAGTTAAAATTCTTGATTTTGGAATTGCTAGATTTTTAAATTATGCATCAACAGCCAGTACAAGTAGGGGATTTAATGGCACTTTACCCTACTGTTCTCCAGAACAATTAGATGGAGAAAAATTAGATAGCCGCTCTGATATTTATAGTCTGGGTGTAATGATGTTTGAGATGCTCACAGGTAAAAAACCTTGGCAACCTGAAACTGATTACTTTGGCGCTTGGTATAAGGCACATCACTTTGAGCAGCCAAAAACGATCGCAGAGGTTAAACCCACTCTGAAAATACCTCAAAAGCTGAATAATTTAATCATGGCTTGTCTGGCTAAAAAAGCAAGCGATCGCCCCCAAAATATCGCTCAAATTTTGCAAGTATTAAATAGTTTAGAACCCTTAAATTGTCCCAGCTTACCTACAAATATAGCCTCTAGTTCCATCTTGAACCGTCCTTTAAATTCTGCATTACCAATAGCAATAGAACAAAGCTGTCGGCAACTTTTATGGCCTGAAAATAAACCAATTCAAGAAATTGTTTTTCCTCAAATTCTAGACACTGCACAAGGATCGATGACAGCACTATGGTTGATGTTGTCTCAACAAGAAATCAAAAATTATGCGGCTTCTACCCGTTACAGCCGATTTATCTTCATCACATCCCCTCACCCAATGCTGTTGTGGGTGACAGTACTCTACAATCGGCAATTGGCTCCTAAGTGGCTGCCATGCTACTTAGATATGCAAAATCCCCAAAATCTTAAAATGGTAAGTCTCCTGACTGAAAATGAACACTATCCTTTGATTTTCTTTACTCTGGAAGAACCACATTCCTGCACCCAGGTTCTCAGCAGTCGCATTGAGCCAACTCAGCGGCAATTATTGAAAACCTGGGTGCAACAGAGTCACACTCTACCACCCACTTCTCAAGCCCAGTTGAGCAGACAGCTATTAAAGCAGCAGTATAAACAAATACAATCTCGGATATTGCAGCATTTGGAATCAGAGCCACAGGTTGTATTATCAAGGTTTTAACGAAAAATTCGCACCTTGGAGAGACAGGACAAAAATAATTTCTAATTCCCGACTCCAAAACCCTTGACAAGTAGAAAAAAAATAGTGATAATAGCAAAGTTGCCAAACAAGGGACTGTAGTTCAATTGGTTAGAGCACCGCCCTGTCACGGCGGAAGTTGCGGGTTCGAGCCCCGTCAGTCCCGTTCTAAATTTATGAGTAGTGAATCACTGAATTGAACTCCGGTGATTTTAGATTTTGAATTCCCCAAAGGCATTGCCTCAGAATTCAAGATTTGATTATAAGCTACATTTATCATGCTTTGCGAAAGAGAGAATTAACTGTGACTGTTAGAGTCCGTATTGCGCCGAGTCCAACCGGAAATTTACATATTGGTACAGCTAGAACGGCTGTATTTAACTGGTTATTTGCCCGCCACCACGGCGGGAAATTTATCCTGCGAATAGAAGATACAGATTTAGAGCGATCGCGTCCCGAATACACCGACAATATTCTTGAAGGACTGCGCTGGCTAGGGTTGAACTGGGATGAAGGGCCATTTTTTCAATCCCAACGCCTGGATCTTTATAAAGAAGCAGTACAAAAACTGCTAGAGCAAGGATTAGCTTATCGTTGCTATACCACTTCCGAAGAATTAGAGGCTCTGAGAGAAGCCCAAAAAGCGAGAGGTGAAGCTCCTCGGTATGACAACCGTCACCGCAACCTCACCCCAGAACAACGCGCCGCCTTTGAAGCCGAAGGTCGCTCCTTTGTGATTCGCTTCAAAATCGAAGATGGGCGGGAAATTGTCTGGAATGACCTAGTAAGGGGAAAGATGTCTTGGCGAGGTAGCGATTTAGGTGGTGATATGGTCATCGCTCGCGCCTCAGAAGAGGCTAGCGGTCAACCTTTATACAACTTTGTGGTTGTCGTGGATGACATCGATATGCAAATCACCCATGTCATCCGCGGAGAAGACCACATCGCCAACACCGCCAAGCAAATTTTACTGTATGAAGCTTTGGGTGCAAAAATCCCAGAGTTTTCTCACACGCCGCTGATTTTGAATATGGAAGGGCGCAAGCTTTCTAAGCGAGATGGTGTCACTTCCATTTCTGACTTTCAGAAAATGGGCTTTACTGCTGAAGGCTTGGTAAATTACATGACATTGCTAGGTTGGTCGCCACCAGATTCGACGCAAGAAATATTTACCTTAGAAACAGCAGCGAAAGAATTTGGCTTTGAGCGCGTCAATAAAGCAGGTGCAAAGTTTGACTGGGATAAGCTGGATTGGTTAAACAGTCAGTATATCCACAAGACGCCAGTAGATAAACTCACAGATTTACTCATCCCCTATTGGCAAGCGGCTGGGTATAAATTTGATGGTGGAAGAGAACGCCCCTGGTTAGAACAGCTAGTAACTTTAATTAGTCAGAGTTTGACTCGCCTGGTAGATGCAGTACCTCAAAGCCAACTGTTTTTTAGCGATACAGTTGAATTTAGCGAGGAAGGTAGTACGCAACTGAAGCAAGAAGGCTCGGCGGCTGTTCTTGAAGCGATTGTCACAGCTTTAGAAAATCAGCCGCAATTGTCAGAAGCCGCTGCCCAGGAGATTATTAAACAAGTAGTGAAAGAACAAAAAGTCAAAAAAGGCTTAGTAATGCGATCGCTCCGAGCAGCCTTAACTGGAGATGTTCATGGCCCTGACTTAATCCAATCTTGGTTACTACTAAATCAGATTGGTTTAGATAAGCCGCGCTTGAGTCGAGCAATCACAGAAGTTAATTAGCGATTACTTTTGAATTTTAGAAATATTTTAGATTTTAGGGGCGCACATTTGTGGGCCCCTATCCATAAGGTAAGTAAGTGGGCGTAAATAATTATTGTTGGGATAAGGCAGGGAGCAAGGTGAGAAAGGGTTTTAGCCTTGTTTACTTTTCTTCACACAGTTTGGTTTTATTATGCCGACTTACTTAGAGCAACGATAAGAACCAGAAATCATTGACTAATTACTAATGAATTATTCTCAATTTCACATCTAAAATAGTTAGTCAATTCTCCTCATATTGGGAACTTGGTGTGTAAAATTCATGTCTTCAAAAACACTTAGAAGCGAACGTAATTACAATGCCGACAAAAGCGCTCAATAGAGGGATGAGATTATCGTTCATGATAGTTACGCTCTTCATCACCTCGACAGTTAATGCCGTGACTGATGCTCAAGAAGCGCCAACAATATTTGGAGATGTCACCATTGGCCCTCAGTTTTCCCCAGACCCTTTGACAGTTCGCGGGATGAGTGGTGGTTCAATATCTGGGAGTCAAATAGGTGGGAGAAGCGAAACAGCCACCGGCCCTTGTACTGGATTTGTTGATGAAACACCAGACCACACATTAGTGCTAACAAGTAAATTTGACTACCTAAAGCTGCAAGTTCAAAGTCCTGAAGATACCACCATAATTATCAAGGGCCCCGGTGGTACTTGGTGCAATGACGATTTTGATGGCAAAAATGCCGGCATTGTTGGTGAATGGCTACCTGGAAGTTACCAAATTTGGGTTGGCTCCTACGAAAAAGGCAAGTATCTTCCTTACAGTCTAAAAATTACAGAAGTAAAGTAGGGCATGGGGCATGGGGCATTGAAAAAAGGTAGAGGGGAAAACTTTTCTCCCTTGCTCCCTGCTCCCTTGCTTCTTCCCTACTCCCCCAAAATCATCATTGAGAAAGACTTAAACCGACACGAGGAAGATTCTGGAGAAATTATCTGTGTCTTTGCATCCCGTTGGGCTTCCTTTTATCGTGCGATTTTGTATTAAAATTAAGTTAACTTTGATTAAGATTCTTATATGTACTGTCATAATGCTCTAGTTGCTTTATGACACTGCATATAAGAGATCAAATTAAACAAAATGGATTTATAAACATCCGTTTAACAACTTAAAGTGACAGAGTAATGAACATTCTGTGGCTAGAGCTAATGATTTGTATAGGCATCTAGAGGCAAATTAAGATGAAATTCTCTTGGAAAGTCGTAGCACTCTGGACATTACCGGCTTTGGTAATTGGTTTTTTCTTCTGGCAGGGGGCCTTTGCAGGCGCTCCTGCTGACATGAATAGGAACACAGCCAATACCCGTATGACTTATGGTCGCTTCCTAGAATACTTGGACGGCGATCGCGTCACCAGTGTGGATCTTTACGAAGGCGGTAGAACAGCAATTATAGAAGCCCGCGATCCAGACATTGAAAATCGTGTCCAAAGGTGGCGTGTAGATTTGCCTATTAACGCTCCTGAGTTAATTAGTAAGCTCAAAGAAAAAGCCATTAGTTTCGATGCTCACCCGATGCGGAATGATGGCGCAATTTGGGGATTGTTGGGTAATCTTGTCTTTCCAGTTTTATTGATTACCGGACTGTTCTTTTTGTTCCGGCGTTCTAGTAACCTCCCCGGCGGGCCAGGTCAAGCGATGAACTTCGGCAAATCCAAAGCGCGTTTCCAAATGGAGGCAAAAACCGGGGTCAAATTTGACGACGTAGCCGGCATCGAAGAAGCTAAGGAAGAACTACAAGAAGTCGTCACCTTCCTCAAGCAGCCAGAAAGATTTACCGCTGTAGGCGCACGCATTCCCAAGGGAGTACTGTTAGTTGGGCCTCCTGGAACTGGTAAAACTTTACTAGCAAAAGCGATCGCAGGCGAAGCAGGTGTACCTTTCTTCAGTATTTCCGGTTCGGAATTTGTAGAAATGTTCGTTGGCGTGGGTGCATCCCGCGTCCGCGACTTGTTCAAGAAAGCTAAAGATAACGCCCCCTGTATTATCTTCATCGATGAAATCGACGCTGTGGGCAGACAACGGGGCGCTGGTATCGGTGGCGGTAACGACGAGAGAGAGCAAACCCTCAACCAATTGCTCACCGAAATGGACGGGTTTGAAGGTAACACAGGCATCATTATTATTGCTGCTACCAACCGTCCCGACGTACTAGACTCAGCCTTGTTACGTCCCGGTCGCTTTGACCGCCAAGTAACAGTCGATGCACCCGATATCAAAGGGCGTTTGGAAATCTTACAAGTCCATGCGCGGAATAAGAAATTAGACACTAGCGTATCGTTGGATGCGATCGCTCGCCGCACTCCTGGATTCACTGGTGCTGACTTAGCCAACTTACTCAACGAAGCAGCAATTCTCACTGCGAGAAGACGCAAGGAAGCCATTACCCTCCGCGAAATTGATGATGCAGTAGATCGGGTAGTTGCTGGTATGGAAGGTACTCCCTTGGTTGATAGCAAGAGCAAGCGCTTAATTGCTTACCACGAAATCGGACACGCCTTAGTGGGAACTTTGTTAAAAGACCATGACCCAGTACAGAAAGTTACCCTGATTCCACGAGGACAAGCACAGGGTTTAACTTGGTTTACACCCAACGAAGAACAGGGGTTAATTTCCCGTTCTCAGTTGAAAGCGAGAATTACTGGTGCTTTGGGTGGCCGCGCCGCCGAAGAGGTAATTTTTGGCGCTGCGGAAGTCACAACTGGCGCTGGTGGAGACTTGCAGCAGTTATCGGGAATGGCACGGCAGATGGTGACTCGTTTCGGAATGTCCGATTTAGGGCCACTATCGTTAGAAAGCCAGCAGGGAGAAGTATTCTTGGGTCGTGATTGGACAACTCGATCTGAGTATTCTGAATCCATCGCTTCCCGCATTGATGGACAAGTCAGGGAAATTGTTGAGCAGTGCTACGACAATGCTAAAAAGATCATCCGTGACCATCGCACTGTCACCGATCGCTTAGTAGATTTGCTCATCGAGAAAGAAACCATTGATGGCGAAGAATTCCGCCAGATTGTGGCTGAATATGCTGAAGTCCCAGATAAGCAACAGTACGTACCGCAACTGTAATAGTTGACTCTTTTCTGGCTACTATCTGGAAATGAGTAAAGTGACAAAAAATAAAATGAGGGTGGAGTATATCATCCTCATTTTTTTGCGTTTTTTCAGTGTTAGGAAATTTCTAATTTTAAAATTCTTAAAATTTATGAACCCATAAACTCTATAACAAACCTTGTTTTTTCAACTTAGCAAGCGCATCTTCAGCAGCAGCTTTTTCTGCATCTTTTTTATTGCGTCCCTTACCTTCGCCATAAATTTTTTCATCTACCAATACTTTTGCGATGAATTCTGGCGCGTGAGAAGGGCCTCCTATTTGTTCTGTGAAATATTTGGGGGGATTTGGAGTAACATTACGTTGCACCCATTCTTGAAAGCGATTTTTTGAGTCTACATTAGAACGAGACACAACTATATTTTTTGGATCTACAGAATCAAATAGTGGTTCTACAATTGCGCGAACTGCTTCAATATTCGAATCATTATCCAAATAATAAGCACCAAGTACAGCTTCAAAGGTGCTACTGAGCAAATTAGGATTTTGGTAGCCTCCATCTCGAATTGCACCTTTTCCTAACCGCATTCTAAAGTCTAAACCTACTTCCTCAGCGAACTTTGCTAATTGCTTTTCATCTACCAGCGCCGAACGCCGCCGTGTTAATTCATCTTCTCCCATTTCTGGGTGACAACTATATAGATACTCGCCACTTAAGAAATTCAGCAAAGCATCACCGAGAAATTCTAGGCGTTCATTGTGTTCGCCTTCTCCGGGATTTTCATGCACATACGAACGATGCGTAAGCGCACGGCGTAGAAGTTTTTCATTATGGAATATTAGAAGTTTGTGCATTTTATCTTGTGTCTTGTTGCAGAAATTTACTGTTGGGAAACTTTACAAGTGTGATTGTCTTCAGACATGAAAAAACCGCAAATCGCGGTGTTTTGGGAAAACCCAGTTTTTTATTCAACTGGGTTTTTCAAAACTATTTTAGGCAGCCAGTATATCTAACTCAGTTAAAAATAACTCCTGATTTTGCTTTCGGACTTTGCCATCCTTGACAGCAACATCAATAAACTGGCTAAAACTCTTAAATTTCTTACTATCATCTGTAGAAATAGATAAGTATCCTTGATAGTTAGCACAACGTTGACGCATCAATTTATCAATGCAACCAAATACGGTAGGCTTACCTTGGCTTGAGGCAGTTTTGATAGCTTCAATTAAATACTCTATAGCCTCTTTGTAATTAATCTGAGACACAATATCTGTGTTTTGAGGTTGAGTCTTATTGCTATTGGCAACTAGCTGAGGTAATTCATCTACAAAGTGGAAGTTATCATTACCAACCAGTTTAATCAACTTTGGACTCTCACTACCTCGTTGAGCAAAAATTATCACCTTTTTACCCAAAGATTTTAGAATACAAATTAAGCCAGCATAGTCCCAGTCTCCTGAAAGTAGGATAATTGTTTTTAGAGAAGGATTAAAGGCAACTGCTTTAACACAGTCAGCCATCAATCTATAATCTGCACTATTCTCTGAATAATCAGGAACATCAACACCCTTCATACTAAGAATTTCTAGCTCATTTTTGGTACAAACTTGGTTTATATCGTGTGAATTATAGTAGAGATTTTTACAGACTATATGCCCCTTAGATTGGGCAAATTTCAGCAATAAATGACCCTTTCCTTTAATTGAAGAGACATTTTGAATATCGGCAAAAATACCGATATAATTTTTCTGCTGGCTTGTTTGTTTTTTGGAAGATTGATCAGGGTGTGTCATTGTAATTTATCCAGTATTGTTTAGTGAACTGGACAGCTTCAACAAATTACACATACATCTAGCAGCAGAACTTTAGACGAGAAATTTGCACTTAAAAAGTACTTCTCTGTCATAAAGCTCTCTACCATCGCTTTCGTTTGGCTTAAGTCTCAGCAGTAGAACTCCTAGTCTCCTAGCAAGCTTCGCGTCATCCCTTCCCCTGAATATTCACCCAGATATCTTGTCTTCCCATTGAATGTCTAGTCAATCAGTTGACCTTACATCGGGCTGAAAATTCAGCCGGAGGGATGACGCGAAGCTCGGCAGGAAACTAGGAATTCTGCTGCTGAGACAACACCAAAAACCTGCGCTTTAGAGTGCGGTTGTTTGTTCTGTCTTATGTACAGAGTGACATGGATGACCCTGGATTGTCAATATACTTATTTATGAAGATTTCGTAAAAGCGCTCACCCATATTCATGAACTTTAAAAATGCTCTATGGTATTTTTTCAAAGATATTTTATTTAATAAATAATTTACGGTTTGCTTTGAGCGATCGCACCATACAAAATACCTAAAATTTTCTTAATATCCTTAATATAATATTCACTCAAATCAATCGAAACTACATTACCTTCAAGCTTAAGAAATTGCCAGATAGTACCGATAGTAACAGCACCATATATAGCTTTTATTTGATTTCCACCTCTCTCGTTAAATAACTGAGCAGCTACCATTTCAGCAATACATTGGGCTAAACCAGACCGCAAATTCTCATTTTTACTTTCTACTAAGACAATCACCGGGCTGCGTACAAGCAACTGCTCGGAAGAAAGACTCAAAATAAAATCACAAAAACCATTTAATCCTCGTTGGCTATCAACAGTAAAATCAACTCCAGAAAAAAAGCTTATTTCATAGTTAAATTTGCGTCTAATCTCTAATAAAATTGGACTGATTATCATTTCACTCCGAGCTTTTTCGGAACTTATCGCTACTGCTAAATCAACATTTTCCCTTAGAATAGTAGATAATAAATCACTACACTCTTGCTCCTTTACATTTGCAAATAATCCAGATGATTCGTGGATAATTAACCCAAAAGAATCAATAACTTCAAGAAGTTTAAAATCACTATAAGCCATAAAACTTACTCTTTTGTCTTATGACTGAATTATATAAGAAAGTTTAAAAATTCAGCTTTGGCGGAAATACCCTAGCTAAATCAAGAGATAAATCAGGGAAGCAGGGAAAAGTTATTACCTCATTTGACAAGAGAATTCTCTTATTTGAATAACCATATCTGCCTTGATTATCCTGATATGGTTCACTGTAAGCTTCCAAATAATTATCGAATAAATTGAATATCCAATAATCAGTAATACCTCCTTTAGCATAGAGAGGTATTTTAACGTCTTGCTCATAGGCCAAAGAAGAATCTGAAACCTCCATTACTAAAAACACATTAGCCGCTTTAGGATGACCCGACAGATAATCATCAGCACGGTTTTGAACAATCGCAAAATCAGGCTCAGGTTCGCTATTAGGTGGCAAAGCAATCGGCGCTTGTGATTGCAAAGTAGCCTTGTCTCCCAGTATTTTGGGGAGTTCCTTCCACAGTTTTCTTAAACAAGTTTCATGGACTGTACCTTTGGATGCCATTTCAATAATTTCCCCGTTGATTAATTCAATGTGGTCATCTTCATGGAAAAAGCCTAATTCTCCGAGCCTGTGGTATTCATCTAGTGTGAAGCGTTTAGCCTGGGCAATACTCATAAATCTTCCTCCCAAGAAAAATGTGATGACGTAACGCCCACGGAGGCGATCGCACTTATATTCTAAATGTGTCAGAAATTGGTATGCTAAAGGCCGAGACTCGCTATGAAAGCAAACAATGCCTGCGCCTACTATCAACCCCACAATCACTGCTTTTCCCTTGACAGCCGTAGTTGGTCAAGAAGCAATTAAATTAGCCTTACTGTTAGCCGCAGTTGATCCTGGTTTGGGAGGAGTAGCGATCGCAGGTCGTCGTGGTACGGCAAAATCTGTAATGGCTCGTGCTATCCACGCTCTACTACCGCCGATTGAAGTTGTCAAAGGTTCAATTAGTAATTGTGACCCCAACCACCCAGAAGAATGGGACGATCAACTTTTGGCGGAGTACGCAGATAAAGATATTCAAGATGTGCCTGTCGAAATTATCCCCGCGCCTTTTTTGCAAATTCCTCTAGGTATCACAGAAGACCGACTATTAGGTTCCGTGGATGTGGAAAAGTCGGTAAAAGAAGGTGATACGATTTTTCAACCCGGTTTACTTGCTACAGCAAACCGTGGTGTACTGTACGTAGATGAAATTAATTTATTAGATGACCAAATATCAAATCAGCTTTTAACAGTATTATCTGAGGGACGCAACCAGATTGAACGGGAAGGGATTAGTTTTCAGCATCCGTGTAAATCCCTGTTTATTGCCACCTACAATCCAGAAGAAGGCGGATTACGGGAGCATTTGTTAGATAGAATTGCGATCGCACTCTCTGCTGATGGTGTACTCGGCTTAGATCAAAGAGTAGAAGCAGTTGAAGTTGCGATCGCTTATTCTAAATCCCCCCAAGACTTCCTCAAACAGTACAACGAAGATTTAGACTCTCTCAAAACTCAAATTATCTTGGCACGGGAATGGTTGAAAGAAGTAATCATCACCCATGAACAAATTGCCTACTTAGTAGATGAGGCGATTCGCGGCGGAGTTCAGGGACATCGCGCCGAGTTATTCGCCGCGCGGGTTGCTAAAGCGGCGGCGGCTTTGGAAGGACGAACAACAGTTAATGCCGAAGATTTGCGCCGTGCTGTGGAATTGGTGATTGTACCACGCGCCACAGTTGTGCAGACACCACCACCAGATCAAGCACCACCACCGCCTCCACCGCCACCGCAACAGAATCAAGAAGAACCCCAGGACGAATCAGAAGAAGAAGAGGAAGAACAAGAAGAACAGGAAGAAAATCAAGAGCAAGAACCCCCTAGCATCCCGGAAGAATTTATCTTTGATCCAGAAGGGGTAATTCTTGATGACAACGTGCTTTACTTTACTCAAATGGCAAAGCGGCAAGGTAAATCTGGTAGTCGCAGTGTTATCTTTTCTGATGACAGGGGACGTTATATTAAGCCAATGTTGCCCAAGGGGAAAGCACGACGCATTGCAGTAGATGCCACCTTGAGAGCAGCGGCTCCGTATCAAAAAGCACGAAGAGAAAGACAACCAGATAGAAAAGTTATTGTCGAACAGCCTGATATTCGCTCGAAACGCCTGGTACGCAAAGCTGGGGCGTTGGTAGTATTTGTGGTAGATGCTTCTGGCTCAATGGCACTGAATCGAATGCAATCGGCTAAAGGTGCGGTGATGCAACTGCTGACAGAAGCTTATCAAAACCGCGACCAAATAGCATTAATTCCCTTCCGGGGAGAACAGGCAGAGGTATTATTGCCTCCAACACGTTCTATTGCTTTGGCACGTAACCGTTTGGAAAGGTTGCCCTGTGGAGGGGGTTCGCCTTTAGCGCATGGTTTAACTCAAGCTGTGCGCGTCGGCTTAAATGCTCAGATGAGTGGAGATATTGGGCAAGTTGTCCTTGTGGCAATCACCGATGGACGGGGTAATATTCCCTTAGCGCGTTCTTTGGGTGAACAGCTAGAACCAGGAGAAAAGCCAGATATCAAAGGAGAATTATTAGAAATTGCTGCCAGAATCCGGGCTTTGGGGATGCAGCTATTAGTAATTGATACAGAAAGTAAATTTGTGTCCACAGGCTTTGCCAAGGAATTATCGCAAACAGCAGGCGGTAAATATTATCATTTGCCGAAAGCGACAGATCAAGCTATTGCTGCTATGACCAAAGGTGCGATCGCTGATTTAAAATCTCGTTAACTCATCCCCCAGCTTGAAGCCCTACGGTGTATACACAAATCCTAAAATCCTTGTTTGGTAAGATACAAGCCTCGCAAGAGCGTAAAAATGCTTGAAAGTTTCAGTTACCCTGAAAATACTACTCTAAAGCCACAAATCCTTAGTCCACCGTCTGACTCATTCCAGCTGCGACTAGCGCTGCGACAAAGTTCTGCATTGAAACTCCAAGAACCACCGCGTAGCACCCGACGATGAATATCACCGCCAACTTCCCAAGCTGTTCCATCTAAGGGTGCGTCGTTATAATTGTTGTGCCACGAATCAGCACACCATTCCCAAACTAGCCCGTGCATATCATATAATCCAAAGGCATTAGCAACTTCAAAACTGCCGACATTTGTTGTTTCTTTACGGAATTTACTTTTTGGTTCCATAGTGCAACTGACTAACTCAGAGGTAATGGTTTCACCAAAGTGGAAGGATGTTGTAGTTCCAGCACGACAAGCATATTCCCATTCAGCCTCACTCGGTAAACGATAGTCGCGTCCAGTTTTTTCTGATAGCCTGAGACAGAATTCTACAGCTTCATACCAAGATACATTTTCCACTGGTCTATCTAAACCTTTGAATTTCGACGGATGAGGATTTAAAGTTTGTTTGACTTTAGGTAAAGCTGCGACTACTCTCCATTGTGCTTGAGTTACGGGAAATTTCCCCATAAAAAATGGTTCGACAGTAACTTGATGTCGAGGACGTTCGTCAGCATCTCCTTCAAACTCTGGTGAACCCATCATGTAAGTACCGCCAGGAATTGATACCATTTCTAAAGTGACAGACTTACTCAATTCTTCGGCAAAGAAGTTGGCATTGCAACTCATACGGTTTACTTCTCTACCACCTGTGTCTACTGTCACTACGTCAAATTCAAAGGTTTCTAAGGGGGGTAATGGTACGATTACTTTTTGTGGTAGCGGCGGTAATATGAGTTGAGACATCGCAACAATTTTTAGGGCGACAGGTTCAATATTTGATGTTATAAACTTCAAATCGTTGATAACTTCTACCGCTGTTTGATACCTTTCGCTCGGTAAATGTTTGAGTAATTTATCTAAAATTTTCCCTAAGTCGTCGCTGATAGTAATACCTTTTTGTTGTAAACGTTCGCGCCACAACCATTTAGCATTCATGGCATCATAAATAGGATCTTTAACCTGTCCAGAAGCATCCTGAAAAGGCAAACATTGAGTTAAAAGACGCACACAAGTTACACCCAAAGCATATAAATCACTGCCATGACAAGCAAATCCAGCCATTTGTTCTGTTGGGGCATAGCCAAGGGTATAAATTACTGTAGCTTGTCTGCCTATACTGGTTTGTGTTACCTGTTTAGCACCGCCAAAGTCAATTAATACGGGTTTTTCATCACTGGCACGACGGATAATATTTTCTGGTTTGATATCCCGATGAATAACGTTATGGGTATGAATGAATTCCAGAACTGGCAATAAATCAGCTAAAAGTTCCCAAATTTGTTGTTCGCCATAAATTTGTTGCTGAACTTCTTGTAAGAGAGTTTTTCCTTGAATGAACTCTTGTACGAGATACAAACTAGTACCTTGTTCAAAATAAGCTAGTAATCTGGGAATTTGGGTATGATTTTCTCCCAATTCATACAACCGAAAAGCCTCTTCTTTAAAAAATTCTGCTGCTTTCGTGCGTTGTCCTGTTCCCTGAAATTGTGGGAAAAATTGCTTGATGACGCAAGGTGCGTTTAGTCTATCAACATCTTCTGTAGCATAGGTTCTACTGAATCCACCTTCACCTAAGAGTCTTAATACGCGGTAACGGTTTCTGAGAAGTTTACCAAAGTTACTTTGTCCGCAACTCACGCAAAATCTATTGCTATCAGAGTTGAATGGATTTGAGCAATTGGGATTTTGGCAGATTTGCATAATGAGGGGGAAATAGCATCTTCTCCAAAGTTAGCCCCAATATTATCTAATTGAAAACAGTTATGTAGAGAAGTGAACACGGAAGTTTATTCATGTGTTTAAAACTATCTTTCACACGAGGATAGAAGAATGAATAAATTTTATTTACTTATCTATAGTAAGACGTTATGCTAGCAGAAAGTACGGCAAATTGCCATGATATTAGTAATTTATGGCAAGCCCAATGCACCCTAAATTTTAATATAGCTGTTGTTCGCTATTCAAAAAAGTTCACTAAGAACCAAACACTCTATAATTTTTATAAGAAGAATTCAGAACACAGGAGTCAGAATGGGCTAAACCTTAGCTATCCGCTAACAGTATTAATTATGTGCGAGTGGGTAATAAATATTGGTTAAAAGCGAGTGGAATAGTGGGCGAAACTAGTATTAAGTATACTCACATTAAAACTTTATCCATTTATGCTTAGAGTATTCTAAATACTGAATTCTGAATTCTGAATTCTGAATTCTGACTCCTGGTTTATTGCCAATTGTGACTCTTATCTGAAATTTTTATTCTCTCCCGAAACGCGAATTAACTCAGCGACAAGAGCAACGATCGCAGATACAGAAATTAACATTACACTAAGGGCATTAATATCAGGTTTAACTCCTGTTCTAATGCGGCTAAAAATTTCCATTGGTAAGGTGTTAGAACCGCTACCAGCAGTAAAACTGGCAATGAGAAAGTCATCTAAGCTGAGGACAAAAGCTAAGAGACAACCAGCGACAATCCCAGGCATTAATTGAGGTAACAATACTTGGATGAAAGCTTGGGTTGGTGTCGCACCTAAATCTAGTGCTGCTTCTTCTAAGTGTGGATCTAAATTAGTCAATCGGGAAGCAACTACAAGTCCGACGTAGGCGAGACAAAACACTATATGGGCTGCAACTATCGTCCACAAACTCAAAGGGATTGCAAAGGTGGCTAGACAAACGAGGGTAGCTACTGCGATCGCAATATCAGGAATAATCAATGGTAGGTAAGCAACACCCCGATACAATTTCTTACCAGGAAATTCGTAACGCGCCAACCCAACCGCCATCAAGGTTCCTAGCACTGCTGAAATTGCCACAGCACAACCAGCAACGATTATACTATTTTGCAAAGCCGATAAAATGCGATCGTCACTAAACAACTTGCGATACCAGTCGAGAGTGAATCCTTGCCAAGTTGCACTGTAGGGCGATTGATTGAAACTATAAAAGCTAAGTACCAGTATGGGCAGGTACATAAACACAAACATCAGCACTGAGAAAACCGCCTGCCATGAGACACGCGGTTTTTTGAGAGATGGAGAGATATTCACGCTTATAATTTTTATTGATAGCAATATAAAATATCATATTTCATGTAATAAGTCAACTATTTATAGCGGTTCTCGTTCACGTGAGGTACATCCGTAGGGGCAATACCCTGCGGTAAGCCGCTCCACGTCTACATGAATTGCCCCTACACCTTGCTCTCCTCCAAGGAGAAATAGTGCATTAGACATAGGATTGAAAATGAATGCAGAGACGTAGCGCTGTTACGTCTCTACAAGGATTCTGGATAACGCATATTTAATTTCTGGAGATGTCTATTAGATGTAGGTTGGGTGGAGCCGCAACCCAACATATATACATATATCAGGGTGTTGGGTTACGCAAAGCCTCTACCTAACCTACAATCTTTTTGCTATTTGTCTCCCTTGTCCCTCTTTCATGTAAGGCTTTTGAAACTTGTTTCATCGGGACTGCCTTCTGCAAGAACTGCCTTTCTTAAATCTACCCTTTGGATAGCCACAAGTTATCCTTGAGAGTACGGAAAGCCGACCAAAGAGTGTCTACGTACTTTATTCTTTAATTAACATTTTAAAATCAGATAATTGATAGTTATAAATAGAGCTTTTTCGCATATTTTAACCATTCAAAGCTAGTTTTTGACGATTTTATCAAGTTCCTATTTAGAAAAAATATCTATTTAAAATTGCAAGAAATAACACAAAAATTAATAGATGAGAATACATTTACCTCTTTAGGAGTGGGTAATTTCCGTACTAGGATAGACAAAAAATATAGAAGTAAGAGCGTAAGATTTGAAGGAAATTGTTAATAAGTTTAGTATCTGAAGTTACTTTCTGATGCCAAAGTGAATCAATTGCAAGCACTAAAACAACAGAAATAAAAAACTTCTAATTCAAGTTTTATTTTTTAGGAGGTTTGTGATGAGAATTGCTCAAATAGCTCCATTGTGGGAGAGAGTACCGCCTCCAGCTTATGGTGGCATAGAGTTAGTAGTAGGGTTACTGACCGATGAATTAGTCCGACGCGGACATGAAGTAACTTTATTTGCATCGGGCGATTCTATTAGTCTGGCAAAACTAACGTCAGTTCATCCTCGTGCCCTCAGACTCGATCCGACTATCAAAGATTACGGCATTTACGAGATGCTGAATATCGCTTCGGTGTATGAACGTGCAGAAGAGTTTGATATTATTCACTCGCATATCGGACATGGGGCACTCGCTTACGCAAATCTTGTCAAAACCCCTACGGTTCATACGTTGCACGGGATTTTTACCCCTGACAACGAAAAGATGTTTAGTTTTGGGAAAAAACAACCCTACGTCAATATTTCCAATTCACAACGAGAACCAAGGTTAGGGTTGAACTCTATAGCAACGGTTTATAACGGAATTGATGTTAGCAGTTATGAGTTTCACTCTCAACCAGAAGATCCTCCTTACTTAGCTTTTTTAGGTCGGATGTCTCCAGAGAAGGGAGCGCACTTAGCGATAGAAATTGCCAAAAAAGCTGGCTGGCATTTAAAAATGGCAGGTAAGATAGATGTTGTTGATGTGGAATACTTTGAGAAGGAAATCAAACCGCACATTGATGGGGAGCAAATTGAATATCTGGGTGAAGCCAACCATGCTCAAAAAAATGCCCTCATGGGTGGTGCAGTCGCAACTTTGTTCCCGATTACCTGGCGAGAACCCTTTGGGTTAGTGATGATTGAGTCAATGGCTTCGGGTACGCCAGTGATTGCAATGAAATTGGGTTCTACTGAAGAGGTAATTTCTCACGGTAAGACGGGTTTTCTTTGCAATAATATTCAAGAGTGCATCAGCGCCATCGATCGCACCATAGAGTTAGACCGCTATGCTTGTCGTCAGTATGTCGAAAACCTCTTCAGCGTTGGGCACATGACTGATGGCTATGAAACAGTTTATAAACAAGTAATAGCAGAACGATTTTCCCAAAATGGGCATTTCCGCAGTTTGGTTGATTTAGCTAGCTAGCGATCGCATTTGTGTAATTTTACAGCCCTGGCGAATAGAATGATGCCTCTGGCACGCCAAGGGCGAACGCAGCGACACAAACAAAGCCCACCTCCGTGGGCTAAAAAAAAATGCTATGCGATTTTACCAAATTATGCGATCGCTCCATTTTCCCAACATCTTAGAACTCACTCCTGGAACTCTTTCTAAGTCTTGTGAAGATGTAAATTTTTGCTGTTGACGACTAAGAATTATTCGCTGTGCTAATTTTTTACCCACGCCAGGGAGAGTTGCCAATTCTTCTAAACTTGCGGTGTTGATATTTACTTTTTGAACTGCTTGTAACTCAGTTGATGAAGGAGTTTTTATTTGCGGACACCGTGTTTGTTCTAATTTAATCTTTTCTTGAATTGCAGGCGGTAATCCTGGTTTAATTTTGCTATAAAGACGAGCAAACTCTCGTACATAATGGGCAGCAACTATCGGATTTTCAATTACTACAAGAGTTTCATCGTTACCATTATTGGCAGCATCAGACCAATTATGAGAACCTGTAATTACTGTTTGACTATCAATAACACCAAATTTGTGATGCAATAAATCACCTTTGGCTAACACAGGTACGCCCACGGTAGTAATTGGACTTGACCAAGGATGATTGTCAATTTCATATTTACATTTGTTACTGAGAGCAACCCCCATCATATCTAATGCTTCACTATAAGGACGGTAGGCGAATTGTGGTTCAATTAAAGCGCGAATTTCCACACTTTGTTGATGACGTTTTTCTAAAATATTGGCAAGACGCTGTTCGGAAAGAACAAATAATGCCATGTCAATAGATTGGGTTGCTGAATCTAAAGTTTTGCCAATTAAACCATTACTACTGCTACTCCAAAGTTGAATTGGAGAAGTAGGCGAAAATTGCACAGTAATTTTGGTGTTACCTAAAGTTATTTGTTTAGGTAAACGCATTGGCTTTTTTAAACCAAATCGACTATCAGGTTGACCTCCTGGCCCATCCCCCCACATAATATTAAACTCTTCTGTAAATAAAGATGCTAATTCTGGGCTGTCAATTTGCAATAAGTTATTGGCATTGCCTAAACTGCTGGAATTTGTAAAATCCCCAGAAGTGTCACTTAATGTGAAATTAGCCGAAGTGATAATTACAAGGCGATTATCCACAATCACAAATTTGTGATGCATCAAGCTGCTACCGGCTGAACCATCTGCTCGATCGTCTAGCCAGGGAATTTTGGCATTTTGCAAAATTATCAAAGCATCTCTTTGATTGATTTCTGTTGCGCTAAGTTGATTATCTTGGTTAATATCGATAAATTTGCGGAATTCATTATAGCGTTCCCGTTCTCTTTTATCTAACTTATCTACTTCAGTAGATGTTAAGCTACTCCAGGGTCGACTATAGTTATTTTCTAAAATTATCCTGACTTTTATCCCAGCTTTTTGTCTATCAACCAGTGCTTGGGCAACTTTGGGTAAACGTAATTCTTGTACCGCCACATCTACTGTAAATTTAGCGTGCGTTATAGCATCGGCAATCTGTTTTTCTAAATCATCCCCAAGGCGAGTTTGCTGACGGTAACTTTCTTGGTATTCTGAAGACTCAGAATGGTTAAAGTAAACTTGAACTAGCGGGTCTTGTGGTAAAGGTACTGGACGCTGATTAGAAGACTGGACTCGTTGACAACCAGCGAGGGAGAATATCAGTAAAAAGATATATAAAAAATATCTTTGTCTAGAAATAAGTTGCACTGTAATCTGTTAAAAGTGGATTGGGAGTGGACATATTTATCATTCCCAAAATTTTGCGTTCTCAATCCCACTCCCTACTCCCCATTCTTAACTAGGGCGATTGTTTTCTAATCCTGGTATTTGTTTAGAAAACAACTCGTTAGAGTCAAGTTGACCATTTGAGATAACAGAACGCATACCCTCGAAAGCAGCAGGGATAGTGCGTGGATCTATAAATAAGACCTTGCTGCTATCGCTTTTACCAATTGTCGCGCCCATATCTAGATAGCCTAAAGCAAACAGAACTTCTACTGCTTTATTGGCATTGGGATTTGTCTGGAGTTTTTGGGCTATAATTTCTGCTGATTCTGCGATCGCCTGGGCTTTCAAAACCTGCTGCTGACGTTCCGCTTGAGCTTTCAGAACGATCGCCTTTTGTTCGGCTTCCGCCTGCAAAATTACCGATTTTTGACGAGCTTCCGCATCCAATATTTGCGCCTCAGCTTTACCTTTGGCACTATTAACAGCAGCTTCGCGATCGCCCTCAGAAGTTAAAATTGCTGCCCGTTTGCGTCTTTCTGCCGACATCTGCAATTCCATCGATTCTCGCACTGCCTGAGACGGAATGATATCTCGCAGTTCTACCCGTGTCACTTTCACACCCCAAGGATCGGTAGCAACATCCAAATCTCGTAACAAAAGTTCACTGATGTGGGAACGAGCAGTAAAGGTTTGATCCAACTCCAGTTGCCCCATTTCGGCGCGAATTTGAGTCAGCACCATATTTATCATTGCCGACTGGAGATTTTCTACCTTATACCAGGCTTTTTCCATATCTACGATGCGCCAGTAAAACACTGCATCCACCTCAATGCCAACGTTGTCACGGGTGATGCACTGTTGGGGAGGAATATCTAAGACTTTTTCGCGGATAGTTCCTTGGTAAACAACTCTATCCAGGAAAGGAATGACGAAATTGAGTCCTGGTTCCAGTTTTTTGTTATAACTACCCAATCTTTCCACCAAAGCTTCATTGCCTTGATTGACGACTTTCACCGTTCCTGCCACGGCACCACCACCAAGGGCTAAAAATACTAGTAAAAAGAACTGTTCCATTGTGAATCTCCTGGTTTTTAATAAAGAGAATGGGGAATACGGAGTAGGGAATAGGGAATGGGGACTGAGGGAGCAGGGAGCAGAAGAATTTCCCCTCCGCCCCCTGCACCCTGCCCCTCTGCCTCTTTTCAATGCCCAATCCCCATTAACTAAGAATTCAACAGATTTTCTGGTACAACAATTAAAGTAGTACCTTCCCTCCTAACTACATAAACTTTTTGATGGGGTGGTACGGTAAATTTCTCATCATCACATCTTGCTTGCCAAGAATTTCCCTCATACCGTACCCGCCCTGTTTTCCCAGGCAGAATTTCTGTTAAGGTTTCAGCTATGACTGCATCCTGAATTTTCGATTTGCGTCGTCGCGGTTGCAAAAAACGACGGGAAAGCACGATTAGGGCTGTGGAAAGCAACAGCCAAACTACAACTTGCAACCATACACTTCCCATACCCACTCCAGACAGCAGCGCCACCACGAAAGCGCTAATTCCCATCATGAAGGCGACAAACGCCGATGGTAAAAACAGTTCCATTAAACACAGAACTGCTCCTGCCAGAAGCCAGATTAAGGTAAAACTTGGCATAGCGCCATCCTAGTTTCTACATTGACGTAAATGCATTTCTACGATTAGATACAGCCAGACGTAAGTTATTTACAGAAAGCAAAACTTGATATTTCTACCAATAATTTTGATTAACTTCAGTAACAACGTGTAGCTAGCAGTACACAAGTCCAGTTTATTCTAGCCTTCAATTCATTGCCAGCTAAAGTTAATCGAAGTTCATGAGTTGATTGTTTTTTAAATTTATACCTTTATGATTTCTACCCAACTGATAATTTTTTGTATAAATCCACGCTGTAATAGCCCCATTAATCCAATAGGGGATAGTGTTTGTGCCAGTTGTCAAACTCCTTTAGTTCACCGCTATCTTTGGGCGACTGGCTCATTGTCTGCTCAAATCCCACCAGGCACAAAGGTTGCAGACAGGTATGAAGTAATTAAACAGCAGATTTGGTTGGATACTCAACCGGGACTACCGCCAGATATACCTGAAGAATTGCCAACAGAAGTAATTCCTTATCTACGGTTATATCAAGAGCGGTTGCATTTACCTCAGGCCTATGGGTTTGCTAGTAACCTTGAGGGAGATACTGATATCCTTTTATTGGAAAATGTGCCGATAGATAAGACAGGAAATATCTATCCAACTATCGTTGAGGTATGGGAGCAAGCAACAGCAGTACGACAAGTTTATTGGCTGTGGCAAATTCTCCAACTTTGGACACCTTTATCAGAACTGGGACTTAGCCACAGTTTACTGGTAATAGATAACTTGAGGGTCGAAGGTTGGTGTGTGCGACTGTTGGAACTTTACCAAACACCAGCAGATGAGAAGCTGAGTTTACAAAATCTAGGTGAGTGTTGGCAGTTTTGGGTAGTGTCTGCCAAGGCATCAGTAGCCAAAGGGTTGCAGAACATAGTCCAGGAGATGTGTGAAACTGAGATTGAGTTAGAAGCGATTAATTTTCAACTCAATCATTTACTACTAGCAGCTGCGGCAGAATTGCCATTAGTCTTAAAGGTGGCAGGCTTTACAGATATTGGCCCAATCATGGCGCAAAATGAAGACGCTTGCTATCCCAATGCTTTGAGTGATTTAGATGAGCCTTTATTACGCCACTTGTCGATTGTTTGCGATGGCATTGGCGGACATGAAGGCGGTGAGGTTGCCAGTAAGTTAACAGTGCAGTCTGTAAAGTTGCAAATTCGCGCTTTACTGGCGGAAGTAACACAACAAACTGGACTTTTACCGCCAGAGTTATTACAAGAACAATTAGAAGCAAGCTTACGGGTAATAAATAATTTGATTTGTGCCCGCAATGATGAACAAAAACGCCAAGGCAGAGAACGCATGGCTACAACAATTGTCATGGCGGTGCAAATTCCCCAACGAGTCCAGACAAGTACTGGATGGCAATCAAATAATACCCATGAACTTTACTTGGCTAATGTTGGCGATAGCCGCGCCTATTGGATTACTCGCAATTATTGCCAGCTACTCACTGTCGATGATGATGTAGCGACGCGAGAAGTCCGCCTGGCAAAAAGCTTGTATAGAAAGGCACTTCTAAGACCAGATGCTAGTGCCTTAACTCAAGCATTGGGGACAAGGGATTCAGAATCTTTGCGTCTCAAGGTGCAGCGATTTATTGTGGAAGAAGATGGCATTTTGCTACTGTGTTCTGATGGCTTAAGTGATAATAACTGGGTAGAACAATCTTGGCAGGATTATGCAATACCTGTGTTAACAGGGCAAATGACAGTTGAAGATGCTGTCCACAACTGGATTAACTTGGCAAACGAAAAAAATGGGCGTGATAATACATCGGTTGTTCTGACTTATTGCCGTGTATCTCCAGAATATTTAGTACCTGTGACTCCGGCGTTGCCACAAGAAATTATAGAAGCAGAAATACAAGAGGAAGAAGAACAAGCAGAACCAGAGGAAGAGGAACAAGCAGAACTAGAAGAAGAACAGGAAAAAGAAGAAGAAGAATTAATTTCCTTTAGAGAAAGTTCGGAAACTCTGCTAGATTTGGATTTAGGTTTGGATCTAGATTTGGATCTTTCAGAGGAAACACCTTTCATACCAGAAATTCGACCAACTTTCATTACAAAACCTAAACGGGATAAACGTTTTTTAAGACTGTGGGAAGTTTTAGCATTGCTTGTAGGGGGTACAAGTCTGGGATTATTTGCTTGGTGGCAAATTAATCCTCAAGGATTCCAGCAGATGTGTCGGCAACTTCCCCAAGGAGTGGAGCAATTTTGTTCCCCTAGAAAATAGACATCTCCAGAAATTAAAGATGCGTTACCCAGAACCCTTGTAGAGACGTAGCACTGCTACGTCTCTACATTCTTTTTCGGAGATGTCTAATAGGTTATACCGAAATATTGTAATGTTGATGAGGAATATTACAGTATTGATAAGGAATATTGTAATCTTTATCGTCAAAATTACAATATTCCTTATGAATGTCGTAATGTTGATGAGGAATATTGTAATGTTCCTTATGAGTGTTGCAATGTTGATGAGGAACATTGCAACGTTTCTCCCAAACATTGCAATGTTGGCAAGAACAACTTCTACATTTAGGGTGACGGACAATCAAGTGGCGATCGCTAGTAAGTCGAGATAGGTTAGCGATCGCACCACACATAACTCTACATCACTGCACCACGCAGAAACTAGCAATGTAACTCAGTAAATATGCGATAAGGTAAGGGTATCACAACCTGCTCCCACCACAGGAAAGATGAATATTACCCTGGTAATTAAAGCTATTGCTGCCGCTACTGCTTCCCCAATCATAAATGCAGTTCAGCGTCACAAAACTGTAATTGAAATTAAAGAAAAGCTAGGAATTAATTCAGCACAGCCGCCAGAAAAGTTTGACGATGTTTATGTTCATACTTTAGTAGAGTATGGTTTTGATAAACCTGAACTTGAGCTTAACTTGAGATTTCTTGACAATCAAAAAGTAAGAAAAGTTTTTTCAAAAGCTTTCTCAAAGCAGCCATTAGATTTTAATCACCAAGAATGGAATCCATTGAGAGACGAGGCACAAAAAGCCAAAATAGATATTTCGCAGGTTCAGGAATTCCATCAAGCTTTTATCAATGTAGCAAAACGCTCTATCAATCCAGGGCAACTTATAACTAACGTAGAACTTCAAGAACACCTAAATCAATTTACAGAACTTACAGAACAGTCTCTTTATCCAGATGACTTTAAAGCGCTAATTGAAGAAAAAACTAAGGCATTTTGTGGACGGGTATTTGTATTTAAGGAGTTTGATGATTTCCTTAAAAAGTATCCCAAAGGTTATTTTACCGTGATTGGGGATGCGGGGATGGGGAAAAGTGCGATCGCGGCCCAATCAGTATCTAAATACAAAGCTATCTGCTACTTCAATATTCGCGCAGAAGGTCGCAATACACCAGAGCAATTTCTGCAAAGTATTCGTCAACAACTAATTAGTCGCTATCAGTTACAGAATGCAGAAAATGATAATTTACCTACTTTGCTGACGAAAGTTAGTGAAAAGCTGACCGTTGGTGAACCCTTAGTAATTGTGGTTGATGCACTCGATGAAGTCGAACAACCAGGCTCAGGAAATCTTTTAGATTTACCCAAAAATCTGCCAGATAAAATATATTTTCTGCTAACTAGGCGACGCTATGCCCAAAACGAAAAGCGCTTGTTAACTGAAGAAGTTCCAGAACAACAGTTAGATTTAACAGCCAATAAGTATGAAATCTGGAATCGAAAAGATGTGACAGAGTACATTAGTACATTTATCAATGATGAGCAGGAGCATCCTGGTTTAAAGGCATGGATTCAAAAACGCAACATTCAGCCGCCATATTTTATTGAGCAGGTAGCACAAAAAAGTGAAAATAATTTTATGTACCTGTACTATGTCTTACCCAGTATTGCTAGAGGAGATTATCAAGACTTAAGTTTAGAGGAATTACCTGAGAAACTTCAGGGTTATTATGAACAGCATTGGAAACAGATGGGAATGGAAACTCCAGACAAGCGGACAAATGCGATTATCCTCTGTGTACTCCTTGAGATAGGTAAACCGATTTCCTGTGAATCCATTGCCCGTATAACTAAACGAAATGAATATGATGTTTTGGAGCTTTTGAATAAGTGGCTGCAATTCTTGAGAAAACAAAAAGAAAATCAGGAAGATTATTATTCAATTTATCACCAAAGTTTTGCAGATTTTCTCCGTAATCAACCGACATTAAAAAGAGAAAAAAAGAACAATAATGATTGATTGGCAAGAGGTTTATCATCTGATTTCCGACTCTAATGATCAATTGTGGGCAAACCTAAAACCAGGTGAGGAAAAAGACGAAGATGAAAGTTTTGCTAAAAAATTTGCCCAGTTATGCTTAAGTGACCAGCGAACCATCCTCATTGACCCTCGTGAAAAAGCAAACATAGGAAGGTGGCAACCACTTTACGAAAGATTGACTGATTTTGATTTTATTGATGCAAAAGTCAAGCATTCTGATTTTGGTGTGCAGTCACTCATTGAGGATTATGATTTAATTAATGACTCCGAACTGTTAAACAAGCCAGAATATAATGCAGAGCAAGTAGAAACTCTAAAATTGATTCAAGGAGCGTTACGATTGTCAGCGCATATTTTAGAAAAAGATAAAATGCAACTGGCAGGGCAATTATGCGGGCGTTTGCTAGACAAGAAACTGCCAGAAATTCAGACATTATTAACACAAGCAAAGCACTATAAAGTTTTCCCTTGGTTGCGTTCTGTAACCTCTAGCTTAACACCACCAGGGGGACGCTTACTCCGAACTCTCAAGGGCGAGAAACCTGTAGCAGTCACCCCCAATGGTCAGCAGTTGATTTCTGGTTTTGATGACAACACTCTCAGAGTTTGGAATTTAGAAACGGGAGAGGAAATTCTCACTCTTAGAGGTCATACTGGTTCAATAAGAGCTGTAGCGGTTACACCAGACGGTAAATATATAATTTCTGGTTCAGGTGACAACACAATTAGAGTTTGGGAAATTAATACAGGTCAAGTAGTTTTTAATCTAACAGGACATATAAATTCTGTAAACGCATTGGCTGTAACACTTGATAGTCAATGGGTAATTTCTGGATCTAGTGATACCACAGTCAAAATTTGGGATTTAAAAACTGGTAATGAAATCTGTACGTTTGGAAATTTAGAAGACTCTAAAACTCGTTTATTACAAAATATTTACAGTGAGAGTAAGAAAGACTTTGATTTTATTGATGCAGTATATTCTGTAGTAGTCACACCAGATGCTAAACAAGTAATTGCTGGTTATGATTATAATATTATTAGAGTATGGAATGTAGAAAATCAAACACAAATTTTTTCCTGTAAATGTGAGGCTCCTTTAGTCAGGAATTTAGCATTAGCTCTAAATGGAAAACTACTTATTGCTGCTTCAGGAGCAAATAGTATTCAGGGTTGGAGCCTAGATACTGGAAAAGAAGTTTTACGTCTTGAAGGTCATAATAATGGAGTAGCAACCATAGCTATTACATCAGACGGGAAAGGATTAATTTCCTATGCTTACGATAAAAACTTCAAATATTGGAGTATAGAAAAAAGTGAAGAAATACTTACATTCAAATCGGATACTGAAGACATAACATCTATAGTGCTTACGCCAGATAATAAAAAGTTAATTTCTGGTTCCAGTACTATCAAAATCTGGAGTTTAGAGATTGACAATGAAACTCCTTATTTTTCAGCTCATAACGATAGTATATGGGCTTTAGTAATAACGCCAGATGGGAAAAAAGCTATTTCTAGTTCTGGTGATAAAACTATGAAAGTTTGGGATTTAGAGACTCAAAAAGTAATTTCTACCTTTAATAATATTATTCATTCAATAGTTGCAATAACAGTAACACCAGACAATAAACAGATTATTTTAGGTTCAGATAATAATGCTCTCAACGTGAGAGACTTATCAACAGGGAAGGAAATATTGAAACTTACTGGTCATAGTCAAAGCGTAATTGCTTTAACAATAACACCAGATGGAGAGAAGGTTATTTCTAGTTCTGCTGACCACAGCCTGAAAGTATGGGATTTAAAATCAGGGAAAGAGATTCTTACTAAAAATTGTAATGGTTGGTCTCATTATGATATAGCGATTACTCCTGATGGTAAACAGGTGATTTCTGCTTTATACCAAATCATTGCAGT